>JBOHWL010000157.1:0-9557 GCA_050736615.1 Binataceae bacterium (SeqCode)
CAGCGCGAGCAAGGGATCGTGCGTGTGTGAATATTCCATCGGCAACTCGCCGCCGCCCGGATAGGGCGACTGGCGGCTGGTCGGAATATGCGTGTGCTCCGGGAAGAACAGCGAGTCGAGTCCGCGTTGTTCCACCGCTTGGGCCAATTCGACCGGCTGTATCGCGTAGTCGGTCGCGAACATCATTACTCCGAATGACGGCATGAATTACCTCCATGTTCACGGGCAAAGTGAGAGAAGAATCCACGATAAGGTGCAACTCAACGTTCGGGGATTCTTCGCCCTGAGAGGTTGTGATTTTTTGTCATTCCGAGCGGAGTCCGCGCAGAGAGGAATCTACGCGGAGCGATTAGTCTTTTTTGGTCCGTGGCAAGGAAAACTCCCGCCCCTCCGCGCGGATCCATCAACTCAGCTTCGCTCAGGATGACAAAATGCGGCGGTACCTTACAGTCAAAAAAATCATGAACTCTCAGGATGACGAAAAGGCGCATTTTTCACGAACAGTCAGGCTTTGGCGCTGGGACGCGCCGCCACCTCGCCGTGCCATCGCGCAAGGTTCTTGCGCTCGGGGCCGATGGCGATTTTCGAGACGCGTCCGAAATCGATCGCGATCATGGCGGTGATATCGGCGATGCTGTAATTGTCGCCCGCGATAAAGTGTGAATTGGCCAGCTCCTGGTCGAGCCAGTTGAGACTGTCTTCCGCGTTGAGGCGTTGGGCCTCGGCGTATTCGGGCACTTGGCGGATGCGCCCTTTGAAGAATTCGTGCTTCTGACGGAAGGTGTCGGCGATGGGCTGCAACAAAGCGAATTCCATGCGCCGATTCCACATGTCGACCAGCGCGCGCTCCTTAGCGCCGGTGCCAAACAGCGCTGGTTGCGGATGAAGTTCCTCGAAGTAACGGCAAATTGCCACGCTTTCCGCGATACAGGTGCCATCGTCGAGTTCCAGCACCGGTACACCGGCCAGCGGATTTTTCTTGCGGAACTCGGGTGTGCGGTTGACGGCCTTGACCAAATCGACCTCTTCGTAGGGCACCTGCAGGCCCTTTTCCGCGAGGAACACCCGCACGCGGCGCGGATTCGGCGCGGCCGAGCTATTGTAGATCTTCATCGTACTTCTCCTTGTCGCCGTGGATGCGGCCATGACGTCGCGACTTTATATAGCGCCTCGCATCATTCGAGCGAAACGCGCTCCCGCGTCATTCCGACTGCCGCCGGCGGGGCCGGACACGAAAACGCGCCGCATCGTTAATTTTACCACCATCAGGTTCGCGCCTCGCCGAGCCTTTCCTTGCGGGTCGCCGGGCCTTTCCCTTAAAGACGCGAATTGCGATAAGAGTTATAAGCGACATTAGAAAGCCTTCACTGAAAAATAGGAGGGACTACGATGGTGCCGAAGCGTGTGATCTCGGCCGATTCGCACATGATGGAACCCGCCGACCTCTGGGTTGAGCGGCTCGATGAAAAATTCCGCGACCGCGCGCCGCGGGTGGTCAAGAGCGAAAGCAAGGGCACTTTCCTCTTTGTCGCCCCCGGCATCCAGCCATTTCCGGTGGCGGGCGGATTCGCGGCCGGCCGCAGCGGCGAGGAATTGAAGGAATTCATGCGGCGCGCCAGCAAGGATGAGGGTTACGAAGCGGCGCGGCCCAGCGGATGGGACCCGGGCGAACGGATCAAGGACCAGGATATAGATGGGGTGCAGGCGGAAGTGCTGTACACCACCTTGGGCATGCCGCTGTTCGGGCTGGACGATACGGAACTGCAGGTGGCCTGTTTCAAGGCCTACAACGATTGGGTTGCCGAATTCAGCTCGCATGATGTCATGCGCTTTCATGCGATTGCGCTGATTTCACTCGAAGACATCGGCGCCGGCGTCAAGGAGCTCGAACGCGCCGCCGGGATTGGCTTGAAGGGCGCGATGATTTGCGGCGCGCCGGCGCGCGAACGTCCCTACACCAGCCGCCTTTACGACCCTTTCTGGCAGGCCGCGCAAGAGTTGGAGATGCCGCTTTCGCTCCACGTGGTGACGGGTAAGAAGCCGCCGAAGTCCAAGGAAGAGCGCGAAAAAGTGCGCGAGCGCGAACCCTCGTTCGTACGCGGCTACATGAATCTCATCCACGAGGTGCAGCGTTCATTGACCGATATTATTTTTGGCGGCGTGCTGATGCGCTTTCCCAAACTGCGCGTCGTCTCGGCCGAAAACGACAGCGGCTGGATCGCGCATTACATGTACCGCCTCGACCATGCCTTCGAGAAATTCGGCGCGCTGATGGCGGAGCCGCTCGAAATGAAGCCGAGTGAGTACGTGCGGCGCAACGTATGGGCGACGTTCCAGGACGATCCGGTCGGGCCGATGCTGTTCAATTTCTTCGGCGAGAACAACTTCATGTGGGCCTCGGATTTTCCCCATACCGACTCGACCTGGCCCAACTCACTCAAGGTGATTGAAAAGGACTTCGCCGGCATCCCCGACGCGGTCACGCGCAAAATCGTCTGCGACAATGCGGCGAGTCTGTATCACATCGATCTCAACTGACCGGGACACGGGCTGCTAAGGAGTCTCTGCACGAGCCGATTTGTCACTCTAAACGGAGGCCGCCATTGGCGTAGCCCTAGGCGGAGTGAGTAAACGAGTCCGCAGGGTGTGTTTCAGGAAGTGAAGAATCCCGAAGAAAATCCAGGAAAGGCCCAAAGATCCGGGATTCCTCGCTCTGCTCGGAATGACAAGGAGCTGGTGCAAAGCATCTCTGAGTGGTGCGTTGCCCCCTGAAGGCGGAAGACATGATTCCGAAGGAAGAAGATACTAATGGCCTACGACTTATTGATTAAAAATGGCACCGTGGTGGACGGCACCGGTGCGCCGCGCGGCCGCGCGGATATCGCCGTGGCCGGCGATACCATCGCGGAGATCGGCAAAATCAACGAAGGGGCGAAGCGGGTGATCGACGCTTCCGATCTGATCGTCTCACCCGGTTTCGTCGATCCGCATACCCATTACGACGCCCAGATCTGCTGGGATCCCTTGATTAGCTGCACCTCGTGGCACGGCGTTACGTCCGTGGTGATGGGCAATTGCGGCGTCGGTATCGCGCCGTGCAAGCCCAACGACCGTGAAATCGCGGCATGGGACCTGACCAACGTCGAAGCGATACCGTTCGATTCGCTCAACAAGGGCGTGACCTGGGACTGGGTCACGTTTCCCGAATTCCTGGACGCGGCGGATCGCCGCGGCACAGCCATCAATCTCGGTTTTCTAGCGCCGCTGACCCCATTCCGCACCTTCGTGCTGGGCAAGGAATCGATGGAGCGGGCGGCCAGCGCCGAGGAAACCCAGAAGATTGCGGCTTTGCTCAGTGAAGCGATGGCGGCGGGAGCGATGGGTTTTTCAACCACTACCCTGCCGCAGCATATCGGTTTTCAGGGCACGCCGCTCGGATGCCGGATGGCGAGCAAGGACGAACTCAAGAGCTACGCCAACGTGCTCAAACAACATCGCAAGGGCGCGATCGAGGTCGCGCTGACGCGCAAGATCGGACGCGTCTCCGAGAGCGAATATGAACTGCTCGACATGCTGCTGACCGAGAGCGGCCGCGGTGTCACTTGGCTGGCCATGACGACGACACCGAAAAATCCTGAGCGCGCGAACGAAACCCTCGACCGGGTCGAGCCGCTGATCAAGCGTGGCGGGGTACCTCAGGTGTTGTGCAAACCCTTCGTTGCGCAACTCGATCTGCGCAATCCCTTTACCTTCGCCGACATGGAGACGTGGAATCACGTGTTCAACAAATCGGCCGAGGAACAGAAGCGGATCTATGCCGACCCGGCGTTCCGCGATGCTTTTCGCAAGGAGCTGACCAAGCCCCACCTGTTTACCGGCAAATGGCATCGCGTTGAGATTCTCGAAGTGACCAATCCGGCGCTTAAGCCATACGAGCGCAAGACCGTCGGCGAAGTGGCCGAAGAACGCCACGCCGATCCGCTCGACACCTTTCTCAACCTCGCCCTCGAGGACGACCTCAATATCCAGTACACGATGGCGCAGTATCACGAGGAAGGCATCGCCAAATTAATCAACGATCCGCGCACCATGATCGGCTTGTCGGACGGCGGCGCGCACGTCGATATGCTGTGCGACGCGGGCTACGCGACCTACCTGCTGGGCAACTGGGTGCGCCAGCGCGAGGTCATGACGCTCGAACACGCGGTCAAGCGCATCACCTCGGAACCGGCCGATTTCTTCGGCATTAAGCAGCGCGGCCGTCTGAAGACCGGATGGAAGGCTGACATCACGGTCTTCGATTACAACACCGTCAATTCGGCCAAACGCGCCAAGATGCGCCACGATTTGCCTGGCGGTGGCCGCCGGCTGGTGATGCCGGCCGAGGGCATTGAATATACCGTGGTCAACGGCCAACTGCTGTACGAGCATGGCCAGCATAGCGGCGCCTTGCCCGGAACCGTGCTGCGTTCCAGCGCCAACTGACCGTCTTAAATTCGCGCGACAGGCCCGCCGGTAAATTTCCGGCGGGCCTTTTTTATGCGTTGAGCATGGCGCGTGAATTGTGGGGCGAACGTCCTCGGTGCAAGGCGGCAGCAGTGTATCCCGTGAACCTCCGCGCAAGTCTTTTTGTGATTCCACGCGCCACCAGCGGAGCCGTGCCGCATGACGAAGCGAGCACACCAGGCGGAGCGGAGAGAAGCGAGGGAAATCGCTAAGACGCGATCAGCTCACGGTCCAGCCGCCGTCAATAACGAACGGCGCTCCGGTCGCGAACGAGGCGTCGTCGCTCGCCAGGAACAATGCGACTTTGGCGATTTCGTCCGCCTCCGCCATGCGGCCCAACACTGAAATGCGCTGCACCGCTTTGGGATTGGGCGGTTGGCCCTTGCGAATCCGCTGCGCCATCGGGGTTTCGATCGCGCCGGGACAAATCGCGTTGACCCGAATGTTGTAGCGGCCGTATTCGAAGGCCGCCACCCGCGTCATCGCAATCACGCCCGCCTTGGCCGCGGCGTATGCGACCGCTCCACGCACGGCGACCAAACCAGCGATCGAGGCCTGATTGATGATGCTGCCGCCGCCGGCTTTGATCATATGCGGCAGCGTGTACTTCATGCCGAGCCATACGCCGCGCAGGTTGATGGCGATGACGCGGTCGAACTGCTCCTCGTTCATTTGTGCGACGAACGCCGAATCGCCTTCAATCCCGGCATTGTTGTAAACGACGTTGGGCGCGCCCAGGCGCGCGACGGTGTCATCCACCATCCGCTTGACGTCTTCAGATTTCGCCACGTCGGCGTGCAGCGCGATCGCGGCGCCGCCCCGTTTACCAATTTCTTCCGCGGTTTCGCGCGCTTGTTGATCGTTAATATCGACGACCGCGACTTTGGCGCCTTCGCTGGCGAACAGGAGCGCGGCGGCGCGCCCCATGCCCGAGCCCGCGCCGGTGATCAGAGCGGTCTTGTTGGCCAGTTTCATCGTGCTTGATCCTCCTGAATTACCCATTGATTTGGTGATGCGCTCGAATCCAATTCATCAACGCAATAGCATTGAAAAATTCAGAATGAAAAGGTTTGGCAATTTTTGCACGTTGCTTTGCTTGATCTTGGCGCTGCCACTGAGCGTAGCCAGCCGCGCGCCCGCCCAGCAAAACCTGCTGAATCCGCAGGGCCAACCCTCGATCCGCTATTCGCCGCGCCCGCGCCCCACCGTCAAGCGCCCGTCGCATCAGGAGGAAACGATTCCCTCGGTTGCGACACCCACGCCCGGCGCGACACCAGTTTCGCCAGCCAGAATCAAGCCGGCGCCGTCGCAGCCGGTCCTACCGGCGGTGTTCCGGGGATGCTGGCAGGGGCGGGTGAGCCGGATCGATTCGATTCAGCGGCTGCCGGGCGGTGCGCCGATTGGTCCGTGGGCGGCGAAGACCTACCAGCTCTGTTACCGGCGCGTTGGGCATGGTCCGTTTCGTTTAACTTTCACCGACACCGGCGTTGCGCCGAACCGGAAAATCATAAACTCCAGCGGTCATATGGAGTTGCTTTCAACCGATGGACGCAGTTATGCGGCAATGCGCGCGTATTTGCATTTTGACGAATATCGCAACGGCGCGCATTTCATGTCATCCACCTTTCCGGTCGATGAGGTCACCAATCTCGAGTGCGAGATCGAAGCGGACGGCATGCACGTATGGGGCAGCGTGGTTGGTCAACGCGGCAGCGTGCCGTGGTTTCGCGCACGCTGGCATACGGTTTTTGTCCGCGTACCAGCGTAAGAGCGTTCTTTAACGGCGCAGACGCCCGGCCTGATCAACGCGCGTGCGCAGGACTTCGAGTTCATGCGCGGACGGGACTTCCGTCTGGGGCACGTCAGATGGGATCTCCAGTTCAAATCCAGTCTGCCGCTTCACCATTTCGACCGTCACGCCGGGATGGACCGAGTGCAAGCGCATCCGCCGGCTGTCCTCGGCAAAATCCATGACGCCGAGCGGAGTGATGCAATACTTCGGACCGCCTCCCGGAATGCCCATTCGCTGACGCGCGTCGGCGCCACCCCGGCCCCATCCGAACGCGCTGATATAGTCGCATTTCTCCACCAGGACGCGCGGGCTGTGGCTGTTCAGCACGATATAGTAGCGACCCACATGGGTGCTCAAAGTTGGCGTGCCGACTGATCCGGGTCCGCGAAATTTGAGCCGCTGGTAGTCGTCGCCGATGCCGATCAGGTTGGTATTGCCGTAGGCGTCAACCTGGATGCCGCCGATGAAGAAGACGCTGCGACTCCAATCTTTAAGGCGATCGAAGCGATGCCCGGTGTCGCTGTAGGATTCGGCCCATCGCACGGTGCGCCGATCCCAGCCGAAGGCCGGCATCGGGATAGTTTCCAAATGGGTGACGTTCATCCGCACGCCGAGGAAGACCAATTCCATGTTCGGCCCATGGGTCAGATGAGCCAGACGCACCGCTGCTTCAGCGACCGGCGTGCCGACACCGACGCGCAGCAGTTCTCCATCATTGAGGTCGCGGGCCAAAAATACCGCCATCAGTTCCGGCATGGTGCAGTCCATTACGATGAGCTCCTCGGAAACGAGAAAAACTTCGTACGGCGGATCAGCCGTCGGCGCGTGCGGCGTTTTCCAGCGTTTGATAGCGGCGCCGCAGATATTCCGGATAATAACGGCTGAAGGCATAGCCGAAGACCATGCCGGCGCCGGGAATTATCAACTCGAGCATCAGCACGAATCTGCCTTCCAGGGCGATCGTCGCCAATCCCGTGCTGACGGTGAAGATTAGCGCCCATACGACCGTGAGTGTCACGTTGGCGGAATGAAACTGTGGCTGTTCCCACGTCTCCGGCGGCGCCTGTTCGCGCGCGTACTGGATGGTGAAGGGGAATCCAGCGAGCAGGGTCGCCCAGGCCACCAGCGCGAATACACCCCACGCCATCACGACGCGGGCTTGGCCGTAGATATGCGGGCCGAAGACGCGCAGCGTTCCGAGCGCGAGAACGAAGAAGGCTAGCGAAGTGCAGTCGATGATTTTGACCGCTCGCATACGCAATTCAAACGCCAGGATAAGCAGCGTCAGCGCCAGGCCGGCTAATGCCGCCAGGTAGTCGTGTCCGCGCGCCGCCAGCACTCCGTAAGCAATCCAGCCGACAAAGCCGAGATTGCTGACCAGGCTTGCTCTGGAGGCGTTAGCCATCGCTCCGATGATATATCATCGAGCCGCCGTTCAGTACTCGTACAATGACAGCAGGCGTTTGATGCCGATCCGCTCGAGGTAGTCGGCGTGGGTCTCGGGCTGGCGGCAGTAGCGGTCGAGCCAGGCCGATAAGGCTTTGTTGTCGCCCGTGGCGGCGCTTCCGGCCACGTCATTATAAGCGCGCAGGTATTCGCTATCCTGCACATAATGGCCGCGCGAGTAGAACGGATGGGCGCCATAGGGCGCGCGCACGATGGCGTCGGCAGCCGGAATCGTCGTTTTCCAGGGATCGGCGCGGAGCTCTTCGTTGGAAATCACCTTTTCGACCTGCACGATCACGCGGTCGGCCGCGCGATACATGAACAGGTCGAGCCATCCCGGACCGCCCAAGTGCTGTACGTTGCCATAGGGGTCGGCGCTGGCCGCGTGCAGGATCGCCACGTCGGGTTTGATTGGAGGCACCGCAATCAGGGTTTCGCCGCGTAGCGGGTCCTTGAAGATTTTCAAATCGCGGTTGACTTCAGGTAACGAAGTGCCAACGCCGCCGCGCCACGGCACAAACGGAAGCATCTGCGCCGCCGCCTGCAAGCCAGCGCATACAACGCCTTCCTCGCATTCCCAAATTTCGAGTTCACCGCGCTGTGCCGCCGCCCGCACCATCGGCGTGACTGGATTGCCGAAGCCGCCGCCCATGTAATAGCTGATGACTTTACGCACGCATCCGGCCGCCACCAGCATGTCAAGCGAAAAGCCGGCATCGACCACGGTCAGGCCCTGGACATTCCGCCGGATGATCTGCCGAATCGCCGCCATCGGCGCGGGCTGTCCGATGGCGATGGTCATGCCGTCGGCGATCCATGCCGCGGCTTCGAGTTCGTCGATGATCCGTTCGCGCCTTGCGTTGTTCATGTTGAAACTCCCGCGCCGCGAGAATAAAAGCTCTTCGCGTATTCGTCATTCGTGTATACGCCATTTCAATCTGGAGCGGGACGCGCGCGGAACGAACGATCGAAGTTCCCCATTCACGCGCCCGGGACCGCTGCCGACGAGACCTTCATGGCGTCCGCATGCTGTGCTTCTTGCGATTGGTCGCGCGCTTGCGCGGCTTCTATCGCGAGTACGCGGCGCGCGAAAGTTCCCGCCGCGCCAAGTCCCAGCGGCAGCCTGCAGAGCAAATGCATGATGCTGATGCCGAGCGCCGCCGCCAGGATCCGGTCGTTGGAAGCGTAATGTGAAAGCCCGCCGACCACGATGGCCTGCAGCGGACCAAGTCCGGCCGGTGTCACAGGCTGGTTGAACGCGGCAAGCATGCCGGGTGTCAGGGCCAGTACCGCGACCAGCGGCACTTTGGGAGCGAACGCCACGAATGAGTAATAGAACAGGAATCCCTGCGCAACCATCAGCGACAGGCGGATGGCGCCGAGCGACAAATATTCGCGCAGGCCGGCTTCGCGAAACGCCTTGGCACTGGGGCGGCCGTACATCCATTTTTCGGGCCGTGTCCTCGGCTTGCCCCAGGCCCACCATAGCGCCACGCAAATCAGAAAGCCGAAAGCCCCGCCCGCATATGGCAGGGCGAAACGAATCGCGGAATGGGGCACCAGCAATCCTGCCGCCGTGGCGACGCCGGCCAGGCACATGGCGTCGATCAGCCCTTGGAACATCATGGTCCAAGTCGCCGTTAGCCATTTGACACCCTTGCGGCGATTGAGAAAGACGATCAACGCACCGTCGGCGGCGAGTTGATTAATCGCCTGAAGAAAATATTGCGCCGTGGTCGCGGGAAGCAGCTCACGCGGCGTGGTCTTCTTATGGAAAAAGGTGAACAGCAACGAGAACAGACAGGTGTCGCCC
>JBOHWL010000158.1:0-2834 GCA_050736615.1 Binataceae bacterium (SeqCode)
CCATCAGATCGAGCGCCAGCGCCGGACGCCCGAAGCGCGGCTGATGGAAAAATCCGATGAAGGGATCAAGTCCGACGGTATGGCAGATGATCGTCAGATCCTTGGCCAACAGGCTGTAGGCAAATGATAACAAAGCGTTAACCGGATCGGTCGGCGGACGCCGGTTGCGATGAGTGAAGTCGAAGGCGAAAGCGGCCGGCCGCGCGTTTTCGGGCGCCTTCAGCATCCCGGCGAAATTGGCGAAGTAAACCCGCGCCGCGTTGCCCTCCATGCCCAAAAGCTCCTCGCGGCTGTCGACGTTGAGCGCCAGTAATGCGTAGCGCTTGAGCTGGCTCAGCGCGAGGGCCGGCGGTTCGAGATGGTTGCGCCGGATCATGGTGCGCTGATTGCGGATTTTCGCGGCCACCAACTGGCGCGCCAGATTGAGGCAGAACCACGGCTCATCGGCGAGCGCGAATTGGCGCTTGCGCATGAAGACGTTCTTGAGCCCCAGGCCGCTGGTGAGGCCGTAAAACCAGCCGCCATACGAAAAGTGCGCGATCGGCTTCTCGCTCCAGCACAGCCCTTGCACCGCGGCGGCGGTCAATTGCACATTGCCAAAGACGTTGACCTGGGAGACCTCGCCGATGCGCGCCTCGCGCGCCGGTTGATTGCGCTCGCGGATTTGCAGCACCTCGCCGCTCTTGCCAATCGTCAGGTTGTGGCCGGTGACGTAGAGCGGACGCAGATCGTCGCGCGCGGCTATCAGGCGCCGTGGCGGCGGCACCGCGGAGGCGGCTGTTGGCACCGCGCCCGCGCCCTCGAACAGCGACAGTTGCAGGACCGCGTCCGCCGGCGGGAGCGATTCGCACAGCGCGGTTTCATCCGGCAGGCAGATCCCGACCAGTGAGCAGCGCGGGCATTTGGGACTGTCCACCAGGGGCGGCGGGATGCGCCCGGCGCGCGCGAGCTTGCGCGCCTCCTCCAGCGCCGCCAGCGTGTCCTTGATCACGGCCTCGTCGATTATCAGCCGTACGCGCTGGCGCGTCGCATGATAATAAGCGAGCGCCTCGTCGCAACGATAGCCGTTCTCACGCAGGATCAGCGCCTGCACGCAAAGCTGCACGCGGTCGGCGGGCCACACTTGCGGCCCGTCCTCGCCCTCGCGCGGCGCGCCTTTTTTGTAATCGATTGGCACCACCGCGCCGCCCTCGCCTTCGATCAAATCCATTTTGGCGATGAGGCGATGGGTTTCGCCGCTCAGCATCACGGACCGTGAATGAATCGGCGCTTGGCCGCCGGGCGGCGGCAGCGGGTCGGTACGGGATTCGAGTTGCTCATGGCGCAGCGCGCCCTCGATCGTGTCGCTATTGTGGGTGAACACGCCCTCGACCCATTCGTAAAAGAACAGGCGCGGACAGTAGACGAATTCGTTGAGCATCCGCGCCGGCATATAGTCGGGCAAAGTGGCCGGTGTGGGGGCGGCGCGCCGGGTCCGCGCGGGCGCCGGAGCTGCTTCGGCCGGCTTGAGCTTGCGGGAGCCGCGCGCCATCGCCGATACCCTCGCGGCGCCTTAGTCCGGCTCGCCGTCGACCACGATACAGGGACTGTCGATCGGCGAATAAGCCTTGCCGAGCGCGGTTATCACGCGGTCGCCGCGCCCTTCGGCCGGGCCCAAATCGACGAACAGCACCTGGTCGGCGTGATGGTCGATAATGGTGCCCAAGAGATGGCGGCAGCGCGCGAGATCGGTGGGCGTGAACTGGCATTCGAAGATGGAGTACTGGAGATGCGCGCCGAAGTCGCGCATGGTCTTGAACACCCGCCGCAGGCGCTTGTCGTCGCAGATGTCGTAGCAGACCAAATACGTGTTCCGCATGACGAAGCTAAGCTGGCCGAAATTGGCCTAGACCAAAATGTGCGGAGTGGCCAAGCACTAAGGGGCCTCTGATCGGCTGGGTGCACGAGATCGTCAAACGAAACGCCTTCCGAAAGAATACCGGCCGCGGATTACTGTTCACTTGTGAGGGGCGCACCCTGATTGCGACATCGCGCGGATATTCCGCCATGACTTCGATTTTGCAAGATGTAGCCAGGCGGGTTTCGAATTCAGTGCAGAACTGTTTCTCCGGCATGAGATGCCTTTTTCCGTGCGATCCCCAAAATCTCCGACAGGGTACATACGGTGTCTGGCTCACCCACCTCGTCGCCATGACGGAGTCTGAAAGCGTTTCCGAATTTTCGAAA
The DNA here is from genome assembly GCA_050736615.1 of Binataceae bacterium (SeqCode). Classification (GTDB taxonomy): domain Bacteria; phylum Desulfobacterota; class Binatia; order Binatales; family Binataceae; genus JBOHWJ01. The sequence goes on from JBOHWL010000158.1 coordinate 2,227, forward strand.
TGCACGCGGAGCTGAGCGCTCGGGCCGTCCCATCGAATGGCTTCAACACGCCGAGTAGCCAATAGTTCCTCAGCCGGCCAAACCCCAGGCAACACAACTCTCATCTGGCGAATTAACCCCTGTTCATCGGGAACGGGCCGAAAATAGGCATGCCGATCCTGAGTATCGACTGAATTGTCACTGTTGTGGCCTGAAAGTATTAATGAGGCTCGAGCTCCCGTCAGGGTTTGAAGAGCCGCAAGGCAACCAAGCCGGAATGCGGCGGCTACGCGGGTCGTGGCCCACAAGGGGGCGAGCATTGAACCACAGAGAGAAAATGTTAGCATTTCCGTCGATCTTGGGAATTCGCATTTAACCTGGTCTAGAGTTGCCGCAGCCATCCTGTCTTCCTATCATAGTATCTTTGCGCACACCTGGCGGAAACGTAAACTAGACCTGTTTCCTCCGTCGATCTCCCGGATGCGTAGCGACTGGGTATTTCCACCACCCGTTGATTCACCTGGGTTCTCGCGTGTCGTAGCTCCTTCCTGCGCGCTCTCGGATCGGAAATATGTAAAGCAACGTGCAGCGCTTCCCAGACTTTATGGTCGTCCTCATCGATTTCGACA
>JBOHWL010000159.1:0-46033 GCA_050736615.1 Binataceae bacterium (SeqCode)
CCCGAAGGCGCAGCGACGGTAGCGTGGTTTGGGAAATTAGGTCGCGGCAGGCGAGGCGGCCGGACTCGCCATGGAACCAGGGCTCGCCATGCCGCCCTCCGGGGATGGCGCGACAGCCGGAGTGCTGGACGGCGGCACCACGGTGGCCGATGTCTCGGGAGCCGGAGCTTGACTCGCAGGCTTGTTCTTACAGGCCATCGACGCAAAGAACATTGGGACCAGGAGCAGAACCAGGTATTTGCGCATCACTACCTCCTTCAGCTACCGCGCTGCCTGCGCAGTTATCTCGCCACAGATTACTTTAGGCACAGAGCGGGTTTCAAGGAGACCATCGCCACCCCTATCAATGGCGGAATTAATAGCGTTGCTTTTGATTGTCGCGGCTTACGAGTGTATAAACATGCGACAAGCACATACTTAGAGGGCGAGGTGGCGGTGGTGCGTGGCACAATCCTTCCCAGTCGGCTTGCTGGACAATCGCGGCGTGTGGTCGAACCCGAACTCGACATGAAGCGTCGCCAGCCGCAGCGGTCAGCGGCGGGCACGCTGATAAGGGAGTTGATGCGCTGGTTGACGCCCGGCGCTCACACGATTGGCGGCCCCATGCGTTCGATTGCTCGCGAGCTCGAAGAGGTATGGCCCTCACGCGACCTTTAGGGAAGCTCTGCACAGGCACATTGTCATTCTGAACGGAGTCTGCGAAGTGAAGAATCCCGATAAAAAGCCCGCAAAAGCAAAAAGATCCGGGATTCTTCGCTGCGCTCAGAATGACAGAATTACTGCTTGTGCAGAGCTTCCCTAGCGGCCTGACAGACCTTGCGGCTGCTCTCGCGCGCTCGTCCGCCCGAGGTGCTTCAGGCCGTGCATGCCGTGAATGTTGGGCCGACTCCCGGCTTCGGTTTCACGTTACTCTGGACATCGTGGCGGCCAAGGCGCTACAGGCGATAAAGAATCAATTGTCTTTCGCTTGCCTTGGGCTTTGCGACGGAGGGAGTGATGACGACCACAAGCAATGCCGATGCGGCTAGGTTGCGCGCACGCCTGAATCACCCGGTCATCGACTCGGACGGCCATTGGGTCGAATTCGGACCGCAGTTGAACGATTACCTCAAAGAGGTGGGCGGTTCAAAAGCGCTGGAGGCGTTCAAATCGCGCCCGACTGAACACTGGCACCTGACTGTGCCCTTGGCGGAGCGGCGCGAACGGCGGCTCGATCAGCCCGTATGGTGGGGTTTGCCCACGCGCAACACGCGTGACCGCGCGACCGCGATGCTGCCACGGCTGATGCACGAGCGGCTCGACGAGATGGGCTTTGATTTCGTCGTCCTTTATCCGTCGGCGGGCTTGCGGGCGCCGTTTATCGCCGACGCCGAGGCCAGACAAATTGCCTGCCGCGCCTTCAATCGATTTTCAGCCGCGCAGTTCGCTGAATACAGCCGCCGGATGACCCCGGCGGCGGTCATCCCGATGCATACGCCGGATGAGGCCATCGCCGAGCTCGAGTACGCGGTGACTACGCTGGGGCTCAAGGTGGTCATGATGTCAAGCCTGATTCGGCGACCGATCAGATCGAACGCGGCACGCCCCTATAACATCTGGTTCGACATGCTGGGGATCGACAGCGACTACGATTATGACCCGGTGTGGGCCAAATGTATGGAGTTGGGAGTCGCGCCGACGTTCCACACGGTCTCAAAAGGCGTGGGCACGCGCGTTTCACCCTCGAACGCGGTCTACAATCACATCGGCCATTTCGGCGTAGCCGGCGAGGCGGTGTGCAAGGCGCTGTTTCTGGGCGGGGTGACACGGCGTTTTCCCAAACTGAACTTCGCTTATCTCGAGGGCGGCGTCGGCTGGGCTTGCATGCTTTACAGCGACCTTATCGGTCATTGGAAGAAGCGCAATGCGCAAGCTCTGGAGGACATCAATCCGGCCAATCTCAATCGCGAAATGCTGGCCCATTTGGTTCGACAATACGGCGGCGAAGCGCTCGCCGCGAAGCTTAAAGAATGGAAGATCGGAGGTGAGGAACTGTCACCGGCCAGTGCCGATCCGGCAATCTCGCTCGACGACTTCGCGGCGTGCAAAATTGAACGGGCGCGGGATATCCAGGAGTTGTTCGTGCCGCACTTTTATTTCGGCTGCGAATCCGATGACCCGGCCAACGCATGGGCATTCAATGCGAAGGCCAATCCGTACGGTGCGCGACTCGGTGCGGTGTTCGGTTCCGACATTGGCCATTTCGATGTGCCCGACATGGCGGGCGTGCTGCACGAAGCGTACGAGCTAGTAGATGACGGCCTGATCACGAGCGACGATTTCCGCGACTTTGTCTTCACCAATCCGGTGCGGCTGTGGGCGGGCAACAATCCCGATTTCTTCAAGGGCACGGTCGTCGAGGGTGCCGCGCGCGCCGCGCTGGCTGAGACCCGCGTCTGAGCGGCGCGGCGCATGTGTGCTTCGCCAGATGCGCCGAGTCTTACGAAAACAGTCACTGGGCTGACAAGTTATCTGGCTGGTCCGCTGGGGGGGGCGAACATGGTCAATTGGAGTATCGCGGCAAAAAAAGCGATTCTTCGGTTCGAAGGTTTGGCGCCGGAAGCAATGACCCGCAATCTCAGAACAGCATGTGATCTGATCGATTGCGCCAGGTGGCTGCGCGAATGTTCAATGTATCCCGCTTCGGTCTCGCTCCCGGATCGCTTCAAGGTCTTCGACCGAATAGCCCAGGACGTTAGTAGTAAGGTGATTCTTTATTTGGAATTCGGCGTGTGGACCGGAGTCTCATTAAAGTACTGGTCGCGGCTGCTACGCAATCCGCGATCAATGCTGCACGGCTTCGATTCGTTTGAAGGCCTGCCTGAGCATTGGAGACAGGACCATCCAAAAGGGCGCTTCGACACGAGCGGCAGTATGCCTGAACTTTCTGATGAACGCGTTAAGTTATTCAAAGGTTGGTTCACTGAGACACTGTCTCAATATGTAATGCCGGAACATGATGCGCTGGTTATAAACATTGATTGTGATCTTTACTCATCCACTAAAGATGTTTTGGACTATCTCAAGGAATCGATTCAAATTGGAGATTGGCTTTATTTTGATGAGTTTGGAAGTTGGGACCATGAATGCCGGGCATTTCGTGAGTTTATTGCGCACACACAGATGAAATTCGAGGCTGTGGCGGAGAGCAATGCCTTCTGGTCGGTTGCATTTCGGCGAACTAACTAACCAGATTCACGCGCGGCGGTCGTTGTGGATTTGCGCCATCATGCCGAACAGCTCTCCAATATTCGGCGCCGGTGCCGTGCCGCCGGAGAATTCGCGATAGAGCGTTGAGACGTTGACCACGATCCGCTCCCCATCACTCCACGACGCATAGTCCGTTAGTGAAATATCGCGCGCCGCTTCGAACATTGGCATCCCGGCGTCGTAACGCCGGCGCGCCTCTCCGGCGATATATTCGAGGTAGTTCTTGACGGCAGTCACCCCATGTTTATCGGTGATCGGGCCATGCCCGGGCACCACCACCTCAACGTCAAGTTCGAGCATCAACTGACACGCCTTGATCCAGTTGCCGACCGGACCCGCCCATATAATCGGATGGCCGTTGATGAAGAGGATATCGCCGGTGAAGATAACGCGATCCTGTGGCACGTAGGCGAGGATGTCGCCGCGGGTGTGCGCCGGTCCGACCTGGATCAGGCGAACGGGTTTGTTCCCGACGCGCCGTTCCAGCTCGCCCTCGAAGGTCACCGTTGGCATTGCGACGTTGATGCCGCCAAAGTCGAATGGCGCGAAGATCTCGCGTAAAAATGCGCCCGCCGCGCCCATCGCAACGGCATTGCTCTGCAAGTCGGCGAGACGTTTGGCACCGCCGTCGTCGGCCATCTCTTCGGCGCAGGCTTTGGAAGCAACGATGTCCGCGCCTTCCACCAATTGGTTGCCAAAGCAATGGTCGCCATTGGAATGCGTGTTGACCAGCGTACCGATGCGCGCGGTGGCTTTGGGCTCGGCCCGCCGCATCGCCGCGAGCATCTCGCGTGTCAGTTTCAGATCAAACAGCGTATCGACGAGCAGGGACTCGCCGCTGTCCACCACTAGGCCGGCATTGCTCCAACCCCACGAGCCGTCCGGTTGCAGGTAGGCGTAGCAGCTCTTGCCGATTTCCCGCAGTCCCTTGCTGAATGGCCATTTGCTGGTGGTCTGTGCCATGAGGCTTACCTCGCGCAGCGAATCATAGCGTGCGCGTAGTCTCCGTCAATGCTTAGGCTCATGTCAGCCGCTCCAAGTCGATAGAACCAACCCTACGATGCGTTAACCCGACGAGCCTGCCGCGGAAAGTAACCGCATCGCTTGATTCTTGCGCAGGAAGTGGCAAATAAGTGTGTCAGACGGTAACCAACCCGCCGTGCCCGGGAATGTGCCGGGGAGGGAGGGTCAACCCGTACGCCGCAAGCGAGGAGGACGTCCGATGAAAGTTGGAGTCTCATTTTTCTGTCAGAATTTTTTCCGCGCCGAAAAACCCGACTACGCGGTCTATCGTGAAGACCTGAAACTCGCCGATATGGTCGAGCCGTTGGGGTTCGATTCGATCTGGGCGGTTGAGCATCATTTCTCGCCCTACACCATGATTCCGGACGTCATTCAATTCCTCACCTATATGGCCGGACGCACCAGCCGGGTTGGCCTTGGCACGATGGTGGTGGTGTTGCCGTGGCATGACCCGGTGCGCGTGGCCGAACAGATCGCGATGCTCAACATCTACGCGGGTGATCGTGAAATCACGCTAGGTTTTGGCCGCGGTTCCGGAAGGATCGAATACGACGGATTCCGCATCTCGATGAGCGAATCACGCGACCGTTTCACCGAAGCCGCCGAAATCGTGCGCTTGGCGCTGAGCCAGCGGCGCTTTTCATATTCCGGCAAATTCAACCAAATCCCCGAGATGACGATCCGGCCGCAGCCGCCCAGCGCCAATCTCACCGACCGCTTTTACGGCGCAATCGTCAGCCCCGAAACCGGCGACATCATGGCCAAACAGGGCATGGGGATGCTGGTGATTCCGCAGAAGCCCTGGGCCGAACATCGCGCCGACTACGATCATTTCAACCAGTCATGCGCGAAATTTGGCCAGCTTGCGAAAAAGCCCATCGTGGTCGCTTTCATCTATTGCGCCGAATCCGAGCGGGAAGCCGATGAAGGTGCGGCGACTTGGATGGGAAATTACGCTGACACCGCCCTGCGCCATTACGAATATGACGAGCCCGAGCATTTCCGCGCGGTCAAAGGTTATGAGTATCACGTGAAAATGGCCGAAGCTGGCAAGAATGCGCCGGGCGCCTTCCGCGATATGTTCACCAAAACCCAGTGCTACGGCACACCCGAGCGATGCGTCGAGACGCTGCGCACCATCGCGAGCACGATGGACGCGGCCGAGTTCGTCGGCATTTTCAAATACGGCGGGATGCCGGCGGAAAAGGCCGAGCGCAGCATGAAGCTGTTCGCCGCGGAGGTGCTGCCGCATATTCAACGCGGGACGTCACCGGCCGTGGCCAGCGCCGCCGCCGGGCGCTGAGTCGCGAACTAACGTCGATTGGGGGGCGGGGCCGTGCCCAACCGCGGCGCGCCCCGCCCCTTGCCTCGTCGATAAGTAAACGCCGCATCGCAAGTGGAACCGCGCACAAGGCATAGCCCTAGGCTCGAAGGGAAACGTTCAATTGCCGCCACAATGCCGGTGCGAGTATCCCTCGCATCGAAGATCGCCACGAGTTTATTATGACGCAATGGCGGCCCGAAGCTTTTCGAACAGACGTCAGACGATGCGTTTCTGGCCGTGCTTGAAGCCGCCCTGCTGCCCCAGCGGGCTTTCGTTGTCGCGTTCACGTTCCGGGCCGGCCTCGCGCTCGCGCCGTTCCCGGGAGCCCTGTTCGCGATGAGCGGCGGGGACGATTTCAATGGAACGCAGAAACCCGTCGCCAGACGAAAGTGTGGTAATCATCGGGTCGTCCTTGAGCGCCAGATGAACGATGCGGCGGTCGCGCGGAGGCATCGGGTCAAGCGTGACAGTGATGTGCTCGCGTTTGGCTTCCTCGCCTTTCGACAACGCCATCCGATGGAGCTGGCGGCGTCGGCGCGCGCGATATGATTCCGTATCGAGCGCGATCGGCAGTGCGTCCTTGATTTTGCGCGCGATCAACCGATTGAGCAGATATTCGAGCGCGTCGAGTGTCTGACCGTGACGGCCGATGAGGATGCCCGAGCCGTCGCCCTTGAGATTGAGCTCAAGCGTGCCGGGTTCACCTTCAGCGCGTTCGACCTGAGCGGTCTCGCCCATCAATTCGAGCAGCCGTTGAAGCGCGGCAGTGGCCTCGCGCGCTTGTTCATCGGCATCGGCGGGCAGGCGATCGGGCTCACCGCCCATCTCGGCGGCTTCAGCGTGCGGCGTGGCCGCTTCCTCCTCCCCGCGTGACGGTGGGCGTTCGTTGCGCCGGGTGGACGGTTGCGGCGCGTCGGCAGTGCCAATCGTGTGAGCGGGACGTGGCGGCGCAATCGTGGTTGCCAGCGCGGCGGGCGCCGGCGCTCGCCGTTCGGGCGGGCCGGCGGCGTTACGCGGTGGCGCCGGCGGCGGTGATTGCACGTCGCTACGCGCGCGCTCGGGGACGCGGCGCGTGACCCGCACGCGCGCCTGACGCACGCCGAGGCCAAGTACGCCCGCGCGGGGTGTACTCAGAACTTCGATTACGGCGTCGTCCTGCTGCGCGCCAAGTCGTTCGAGCGCCTGACGGATCGCTTCATCTATAGTGGATGCGGTGACTTCAATTGAATCGCTGGGACTCATGTTGCAGGTGCGTACTGTTGAAATTCACGGTTAAGGAAAAACTGCTGGACGATACCAAGCAGGTTCGAGGCGAGATAGTAAAGCGACAGGCCAGCCGGCAGGTCGATGAAGATCAGGCTGAAGATCACCGGCATATAGAGCATCATTTTCTGTTGGCTCGGGTCCGCCTGCCGCGGCATCATATATTGCTGGAGCAACGAGGTCGCCGCCATCAGCAGGACCAGCACCGGCAGGCCATGGCAGGTGGTGTACGGGATGGCCGGCATGCCTGCAATGGACAGGCAATCGGGCGCCGACAGATCTCTGATCCATAACCAGAATGGTGCCTGGCGCAACTCGACCGCGTTCAGCAGCGCTTCGTACAATCCCCACAGGACCGGCAACTGGATCACCATCGGCAGGCATCCGCCGAGCGGATTGACGTGATTGCGTTTATACAGGTCAACCATTTCGCGATTGAGACGTTCCTGGTCATCCTTGAACTTCTCGCGGATACGCTCGACCTGCGGCTGCAGGCGCTGCATGCGCATCATGGAGCGTTGGCTCTTGATTGACATCGGCAAAGTGGCCAGGCGCACGATGACGGTCAGCAGGATGATAGCAATACCGTAGTTGGGCGCAACGCGATGTAGCAGGTCCAGCGCGCGCAGAAACGGCAGCGCGATAATTCCGGTCCAGCCGAAATCAATCGCCTTACTTAAATGGGGGTTGACCTGCTCGAGGAGATGGAGCTCCTTGGGACCCATATAAACCTGGGTCGCGAGCGTGCTAGTTCCGGTAAAAACCAGGCGGGCATGCGCTTCGCCCTGGTTATAATCCATCCAGAGCGTGCCATTATTGGGGGGCTGTGGCAGAAGAGCGGTCAGGAAATAGCGGTCGCCGAAACCCGCGTAGGTGATTGGGCCGCTGACCGGCTTCACACCCTTTTTCAGCGCTGACTCACCTTCGGTGAGAGCGCTGTGAATAAAAGCCTGCAGCAATGGGATGTCATGATAGCCTTCCTCGATCTGCTTTAGCGGTTGGCTGAGGGTCAGTCCGATCGCGGCGGGCGCGACTGCCCTGCTGTCCGCGGCGACCTTGGCCGTGAGGCCGAAGACATAGCTGGAATCGCGGAAGGTAAAGGTCTTTTTCAGCTTCAGGCCCGCCGCCGTGGTCGCGATAAAGGTCACCACCGAGGGTTTACCCGGCGTCACCTCGATCTGGGCCGGAGCACTGGTGGAATAGCTTAGACCGGTGTCGCTGAACTGATTGTCCTCGTGGCTGATAACCACGCCGAACGGCATCCGGTCGCTCGTGACCATCTGATAGGGACCACTGCCGGGGGCGTCGGTTTCCTTGTATTTGTCGAGGGTAAAGCTGCGCAGCCGCGCACCATCGCTGGTAAGCACCGCCTGGTAGAGGTTCGTATCGATTTTGACCGTGCGCACAGGCACGGGCGAAGCCGCCCGCATTGGGAAAATGCTTTCATTTGGCGCACGCGAGGCGGCGCTGCTCGACGGCGTGCCCGGAGCCGCCTGCGGGGCCGATGACGGCGCGGCCATGGGCGAAGCTTGCGCTGAGAGTGGCGGCCGCGATGACGGTGCGATTAGGGGAGTCGCGCGGGGCGCCGGGGTTGCCCGTTGCGCATGGGTCCGCGGCTGACGGTGCGCCGTTTGCGGATAGCGCGTTTGGAGCATCTGCTGGTAAAGCACAATCACCGCGACGCAGATCAGAAAGGCGACTAAAAGGCGATAGTTATCCAACGCGTTCCTTTATTAAAATCTTTGCGCCGGCGGATGTGTGAGGATAATCGGGAACCGGGTCATAACCGAAACCGCCCAACGGCCGGCATCGCAATAAACGTCTGAGGGTCAATGCGGCGCCGCGGCCAAGTCCATGCTTGACGATGGCGTCATGGGCGTATTGAGAACAGGTCGGCTGAAAACGGCAGGCCGAACCCATTAACGCGGTGAGTAGAGGCGACAGGATCGTACGGTAAAGCGTCAGCAGCCCGAGCGCCATCGCGACGGCGGTCCACTCGATCATTTTGCGTGTACGCCCCATTTAGGTTCGCTCTATGCGGCGATATCCGAGCTTATCGTTCAAACCGGTTAGCGCGGTGATCAATTCCGCAGCGACTTCTCCACTGTCGCACACGCTGGCGTTAGAGCGCGCAATCACGACCAATGCCATGCCGTCGGCCATTGCCGGGCGGAGTCGCAGGCGAAAGCACTCACGCAACAGACGCTTGAGCCGGTTTCGTCGCACCGCTTTGCCGATGCGGCGCGAGACGGTCAGGCCGAGGCGCGGCGGGCCTGACTCACTGCGCTTGGCGGCGTAGAGCACGAAATGCGGGGTTTGAAAACGCGCGCCGGTTCGTCGCAGCAAAACATAGTCGGCGCTCCGATGGAGTCGGTCCGCCCAGCTAAAACCGCACGATGCGCCTATCCGGGCTGCTTGGGCGGGATGGAGACAGCGAGCCGCCAGCGGCCCTTGGCGCGGCGGCGTTTGAGCACGTTGCGTCCCCCCGGCGTCGCCATCCGGGCCAGAAACCCGTGAGTCCGTATACGTCGGCGATTGTGCGGTTGATAGGTCCTTTTCATCAGTAACGGCCAACTTTAAGTCAACTTGCTCGTCCCGAGCCGATCCTTAAAAGAGTCCTCGAGGCCCATTTCACAAGCGTCCCTCGAACGGACCATCGAACCATACCAGCCGCTTCGGGGCAAGCGATCAATCTTCCTGTGTAGCGGGCCAGCGCCTCTTGCAAAGTCGCGTCATGACCGTAGATATCGGGGGAAAAACGCACTTTGCCATCAATTCTCGCGCGTCGCATTTTTATCCGGCGCCCGGTGTTTACCCCCGTTTGAACCTGTCATAAGAGAGCACCTATACGTTGGGCGTTGGTAAACACAGTAGCCGAAGGTTCAGACATCGCGCGGCTCCCGGATTCGGAGGAACTTGCCGCCGGGCGCATACAATCTAAGATGTATCGGGCGCCATAGGCCCAGCCGGCGGCTGCGTGGTGCGGATAAAGTCATACGGATATAGGGATGAGACTTGGAGGAACAGCGCATGGAATCGACGCCGTTGCTGACGACTGTGGTTGGCAGCTATCCGCAACCGGACTGGCTGGTCGATCGCGACAACCTGCATCAGCGCCTCCCGCCGCGGGTACGTGCGCGAGAGCTTTGGCGGATAGCGTCGGAACTGCTCGAGCAAGCTCAGGATGACGCCACGATCGTGGCGATTCACGACATGGAGCGGGCTGGCGTGGAGATTATCTCCGACGGTGAAATCCGGCGTGAAAGTTACTCGAACCGCTTCGCCAACGCGCTGGAGGGTATCGACCGCGAGCGCCTGGGACATGGCTTCGGACGCAGCGGCCGCCCCGACCTGCTGCCTCTAGTCTCGGGCCCGATCCGTCGCGCCGGTCCGGTGGAAGTGCGCGACCTGACCTTTTTGCGGGCGCATACCAGCCGGATGGCGAAGATTACGCTTCCCGGGCCGTTCACGATGGCGCAGCAAGCGGAGGACGCGCATTACGCCGACGCGCGGGCGCTCGCGATGGACTATGCGGCGGCGGTCAACGAGGAGGTCAAGGATCTGTTCGCGGCGGGCGCTGATGTGGTGCAAATCGACGAGCCTTATATGCAGGCGCGTCCCGAACAGGCGCGCGCCTATGGGGTTAGGGCGCTCAATCGCGCACTCGAAGGCGTGCGCGGCGTGACGGCGGTTCATCTATGTTTCGGCTATGCGCATTATTTCAAGGAGAAAAAATTCTCCGATTATGCATTCCTGCCCGAATTGAACGAGTGCGCCGCTACTCAAATTTCGATCGAAGCCGCGCAGCCGCGGCTCGATCCGTCGATTTTGAAAAAGCTTCCCGGGAAAACCATTATCTACGGCGTGATCGACCTTGGCGATCACAATATTGAAACGCCGCAACTGGTCGCTGCGCGGATTCGGGCCGCGCTGGCAGTGGTCGCGCCCGAGCGCCTGGTAATCGCGCCGGATTGCGGGATGAAGTACCTGTCGCGGCCGACCGCCTACGGTAAGCTTGCCGCAATGGTCGCGGGCACGCGCATCGTGCGCGCGGAACTGGGCAGCGCTTAGCGTTTGGCGGGCGCGCGATTCTGCTCCCCAGCCTTATTCGCCGTATTTTACTTGAGGCGTGGGCGTCGGTGATGGCGTCAGCGCCGTCGCGCGCATCTTCTTGAAGAAGGGCGCGTTGGCGTTGACGATTTGACCCAGTGCGGAGACAATCGTGCGTGACATCTCAGCGGTAGCGTCCTTACCCACGCGAAATACCGAGGAGTCCTCATAAATTTCTCCGGGCAGGCCTTGCGCATAGATGGTGAAGGCCACTGATACCACTGACATGTTGCCGGTCAGCTTGGGATCAATTCCATTCCACAGATCGATGCACGAATAATGGACACCAATGCCGTAACCGCTAGTGGCGTTATCAGTCAACGCATAGCCGATTGACTCGCGCACCTTTTGCTGGAAGTCGGAGCATAAATTATGGCCCACCGGATCGGTGCATCGGCAATCGACGTAGACATTGGTTTTGGCGTTATCAGCGGCCCAACTGGCCGTGATCGGGGTCAAAATGTAGACCAGTGCCAGCGCGGCAAGGATCGATTTGGCGGTTTTCAAAACAAATGCAGGCTAGCCAAGCGCGGTGACAGCGGCAAGGGCATGAACCGCTTGCGGTCTGACAATACGGCACCCCCTTGGTCCCTGTTAAGACAAAGGGATTTTCCGGTCGGCTGAAAAACCTCTGCGCGAGTACTATTCCCTCATTGCGAACACGGCGGAATCTCGGTTATCTGTTTATCTTCCGAGGATCTAATACGTGATTCCTGACCACGGGCGTGGGTTCTAATTCACGCTTTCGAGTGCCAAACGATTTGGCGAATCATCCAGTGCGGTATCCCTGAATTCAACCACATTCTGATGGAAACGGCGCAGGCTGGGCCGATGGCCGACGCTGACGAAGCATATAGGCGTGCGCGCCAGCCGTTCATAGAGCAATTCTTCGGTCGCCAAATCGAGACCGCTCGTGGCCTCATCCAGGAATGCGTAGCGGGGCCGATTGAGCAGCATGCGGGCAAAGGCAAGCCGTTGCTGTTCGCCGGTCGATAAGATCTCGGCCCAGTTTTTATCGGCGTCGAGCCCGCCGACGCGCTCGGGCAAATTCGCCAGGTTGACCTCGGTGAGCACATCGCGCAGTTGCTCGTCGCTGAAGCCGCCGGCGCGCGGATAGCACAACTGATCACGCAGGGTGCCGAGTATCATGTAGGGCCGCTGCGGCAGGAAGATGATCTCGTCCAAGGGCGGCCGGATGATGCGTCCGCCCCCTGCCGACCATAGGCCAGCCACCGCCCTCATCACGGAAGTTTTGCCGGCTCCGCTGGGTCCCGTGATTAGCAAGGCGCGGCCCGGCCGCGCTTCGGCCGTAAGGCCCCTTTGTAGCGTGCGTGAGCGGTCGGGTGTCATCAGCGTCAGGTTTTCGAGGGCGAGGCGCGCGTCATCCTCGACCACTTCGATTTGGCCGGCGCCGCTGTCTTCCAGCGTCGCGCGCGCGCATTGTTCCTTGAAGAAGGCCAGCCGATTGACCACCGAGGCGTAATCGGTAAGTCCCTCGAATTGATTGACGACCAGCGAGAGCGCGCTCTGCAGCATCGCGAACGCGTACGCGGCCTGGGTGAATTCGCCCAATTGGAAGCGGCCGGAAAAATACGCGCCTGCCAGCACGAAATACGGCACCAGCATCGCCGCATTCTCGTAGGTGGCGGTGAAGAGGGTTAGATGGCGCTGCCACAGGATCAGCAGCTTGAAATTGTTGACCACGCGAACGAACCGCCCTTTAAGTTGGCGCTCTTCGTATTGCTCGCCGCGATAAAGCGCGATCTCTTCGGCGTTATCGCGCGCGTGCACCAGCGCGAAGCGATAATCAGCTTCGTAGCGTTGTTGGTCGAAGTTGATCACGACCAGCCGCCGCCCGATCACGATCGCAAGCCAGGTGCCGAGCAGGGCGTATCCGATCAGACATAGGGCAAGCCAGTAGGAAATCGACCAGAGGATGCCGAAAAATGTCGCGGCGGTAATTATCGAACGTAGAATCGTGAGCGAATATTTAAGCGCGCCCGAGGTAAAGCTGTTGATGTCTTCGCTGATGCGCTGGTCGGGATTATCCACCGAATGGTCGCGCACGATATGATACAGCGCCCGGTGCGCAAAGCTGGTTTGGACAAAGCGGTCGGTTACCCAATCCCGCCATCGAATGCTCAGTAGCCCGGTGAGATAAGGGTAGAAGGCCAGGATTGGCACCGCGATCACAATCCAGACGACATACAGCATCATCAGATGATAGAAGCGCGCGGCGTTGTGCGCCTGCAGCGTGTTCATGAGATCGCGCGAGACAAAGCTGAAAACCGCATTGAGCGCGACCGCGATGCCGCTGAGCACCAGCACGGTGACCAGCAACATCAGGGCCGGGCGCCGCTCCTCGGAGGTCCAATATGGTTTGACCAGCAGCCAAAAGCGTTTCCAGAAAAGACGGTCGAACCTGTCCACCATTTACCTCCGGGCGCTCGTCGAAGATGAAAAGGGGCTCATAGCTTCTTAGACGTGTGTGGCGCTCCAACGATGCAAGCTAAGCGAGCCTGAGAACGCATGAGCGGCTGTGCGGCTAGCGGCAAGCCACGCCGAACGAATTAACTTTATGCGAGGTGGCCGTCATCCTCCGAGTCGCGTTGAATGCGCGCTTTGCTCCCTGACTGGAGGGTTCGATAAACTTTGCCGCATCTTGCGTATTGCGGAGGGCGCCGATGTCAGCCATTTACCGCGCGGAAGTAATCGGTTCGATGCTGCGGCCAGCCTATCTGAAGGACGCGCGCCGGGAACATGACGCCGGCCGGCTTGCCACCTGGGAGTTCAAGCAGGTGGAAGACCGCGCGGTGGGCGAGATGATCGCGTTGCAGGAGCAATGCGGGGTGGATGTTATCACTGATGGCGAGATGCGCCGTACCCACTTCATCGCGCCGCTCACCGATGTGATTACCGGGGTCAAACCGATACCGGCCTTTACGCGGGTATGGCGCCGTCCGCACGAGCGCGGGCAGGAGGGTCAACGGACCGAAATCCAGGTGCAGTACGCGGTGGTGGAGCGGATCAAGCGCACGCGCTCGCTCACCAGCGATGAGTTCACCTACGCCCGTGCACGCGCGCATCGTCCAATCAAAGTGACTTTGCCAAGTCCGTTGATGATGACGCTGCGGTGGTCGCCCGAGTATTCGCGCGAGGCTTATCCCGACCCCTTCGACCTGTTTAACGACGCGGCGGAAATAGTGCGCGCCGAGGCTGCTGAGCTGGCTGTACTGGGATGCCGTTATATCCAGGTCGACGCGCCCGAACTCGGCATGTTGTGCGATCCCGAGCGGCGTCAACGGGATTTCGCCGAGCGCGGCATGGACCCGGAACGGCTATTGAGCGACGGCATCGACATTATCAACTCAGTGGCAAGTATCAGCGGCGTGACGTTCGGGCTGCATCTATGCCGCGGTAATAACCAGGGGTTTTATGTGGGCGAGGGTGGCTATGAGGATATCGCGCGGCGCGTCTTTCAACGCGCGAGCCATTTTTCCCTGCTGCTGCTGGAGTATGACGATTGGCGTTCCGGTTCCTTCGAACCATTGCGTGAGGTGCCGCGCGACAAGAGCGTGGTGCTGGGCCTCATCTCGACCAAACGGGCCGAAACGGAACCGTCGGAAGAAATAATTCGGCGAATCGAAGAGGCCAGCCGCTACTTTCCGCTTGACCAAATGGCGCTCTCAACCCAATGCGGATTTGGCACGGTGTGGGAGGGTAATCCGATTCCCGCCGCCACGCAGGAGAACAAGCTGCGGCTGGTCGCGCAAATCGCGCATCGCGTCTGGGCGTAAATCAATTGCCCCACACCGAGCCGCCGTCCACGTTAATCGCCTGGCCGGTGATCCATTTGCCGCGATCAGTCACCAGGAACAGCACGATTTCCGCGCATTCGCCGCCGTCGCCCGGATATCCAAGCGGGATGAAGGTTTTAACCAGTTCGTCCCATTTTTTGCCACGGCCAAGGTCGTCCATGCGGAAGGTGTCGATGATGCCGGGGCATACCGCGTTGACGCGAATGGCGTGCTTGCCCAGCTCGAGCGCCATTGAACGGCTGAGCGCGTTGACGCCGGCCTTCGAGGCGGAGTAGGCAGCGGCGTTGGCGCCCGCGATTTTGCTCGCGATGGAAGAGATATTGACGATGCTCCCGCCTTGTCCCTGCGCGATTAACTCGCGCGCGGCGGCGCGCGAGAGCAGAAAGGTGCCGTCGAGATTGGTGACCAGTACGCGTTTCCAGGTTTCGTAAGTAAGGTCGACCGTGGCGACGCGATCTTCACCGCGGGCCGCACTGGCATTGTTAACCAGGATATCGAGGCGTCCGAATTCCGCGACGACGCGCTCGATCAGGGCCGCGCAGGCATGTTCGTCGCGCACGTCTGAAACCAAGGCCAGGCATTGCCCGCCGACTTGTCTGATTTCGTCCGTGACGCTTTCAATATCACGCCAGCCGACTGCCTTTTCATCGTCAGGATAGCGCTCCGGCGGACGCCCGGTGCCGGTAATCACGACTGCGGCGCCAGCCACCGCCAGCCGTTTGGCAATAGGGCGGCCAATGCTGCGCATGCGTCCGGCGCCGGTTACGATCGCTACCTTTCCACTCAGTTCCTGATCCATGCCGATGAATCCTTCTATTCAGCCCGCGAAGCACCGTACGATTCCACGCTCACCCCGCTCGTTGTTTTCAGCCTGCCAGATGAGGTTTAGCCGAGCCTGCCGCTGACTGACAAGCGCGCTGAATTGGTTTGGTTGATAGCGCCGTAATCGTCGTGGCTGAGACCGTCATGCGCACGTTTAAGAAAGCCGTTGGAAGCCTCGCGATTGGTAGGTACTGGCGTTTACCCGGCGCCATGCGCACAATCGCATCACTAGACGCTCACACGGAGCGCCTCAGCCGGAGGAAGCACGGATGAAAGCGATTGCCCGCCTGATGGGGTTGCCGGGTCTCACCGGCCTTATAATGTTGGCGTCTTGCGCGCGATTTCAGCCCACCACCCCGGCCATGAGCACTTCGAATTATACGCCGACCGGAATCGGTCAGAGTATCACGATGAAGGACTCGGCCGTTCATTACGATCCCTCGGTATTGCGGCCGGGCGTCGCGCGCACCCGGGTCGAGGCGGTTTATGGCCAGCCGAACGGTACGCGTACGACTCCGAAGGGTTTAACTGAGGATGTCTACGCCTTTAATCCCGATGGCAGTAAATTCGTCAACCCGCAAATCCGCCCGCGTAATTTCGCCCTCGCCTTCTTCACGATGGGAACCTCGGTCGCGGTGCGGCAGGCACGGCTCGCTTTCACCGAACGAAAGCTGACGCTGTATCACGTCGTGTACAGCCCCGACGGCAATATCGAGTCCGTGCGACAGGAGCGTATGGCGGGTGCGCCGGCCAATGGGCCCACGCTCAAATCGTCGCCAGAGGCCGCCGCCACGGTGGGAGAGGATTAAATCCACGTTGCGGTCGGCTCGTCTGCTTTTTGCGCGGCGATACGGCTTTGATTCAGCGCGATCGGCAACGTAGGCTGGCCCTCATGGACGCGACGGCAATCATGAAATACGTCGGCCGGCTGTGGGATGAATCCGCCGTGCCGGAACTGATGGAGTACGTGCGGATTGCCAACAAGTCGCCGGCCTTTGATCCGCAGTGGCGCGCGCATGGCGAGATGGACCGCGTGGTGGCCCGCTTCGAAGCCTGGGCGCGCGGCCGTCAACTTAAGGGAATGAAGCTCGACGTGATCAGGCTGGAGGGCCGCACGCCGTTGATTTTCATGGAATTACCCGGCGAGTCGGACGAATGCGTTTTGCTCTATGGACATCTCGACAAGCAGCCGGAAATGGCGGGATGGGGCGAAGGTCTCGCGCCCTGGCAGCCGGTACTTCGCGACGATCGGCTCTACGGACGCGGCGCCGCCGACGATGGTTATGCGATATTCGCCTGCCTGGGCGCGCTTGCCGCGCTTGAGGCGCAAGGCGTGCCGCGCGCGCGTTGCGTGGTCATGATCGAGGCATGCGAGGAAAGTGGCAGCTTCGATCTGCCGTACTACGTTGAGCATCTGGCCCCGCGGATTGGCGCCCCGACGCTGGTGATCGCGCTGGATTCCGGCTGCGGCAACTATGACCAGCTCTGGTGTACGACGTCGTTGCGCGGTTTGGCTGGCGGCACGCTAACCGTCGAAGTACTTGACGAGGGCATGCATTCCGGAGCGGCGGGCGGGGTGGTGCCATGCAGCTTCCGCATCGCGCGCCACCTGCTGAGCCGGTTGGAGGACGCCAGCACCGGCGCCATCCTGCCGCCCGAGTTTCACGTGCCGATACCAGCGGCGCGCGTGCATCAGGCGCATGCGGCGGCCGCGGCGTTGGGCGCCGCGATCGAAAAGCAATTCCCGCTGGTCGCGGGGATGCGTCCGGGCACCAACGATCCGGTGGAACTGACGCTGAATCGCACCTGGCGGCCGGCACTGGCGGTGATCGGTGCCGATGGGCTTCCACCAGCGGAAAACGCCGGCAACGTATTGCGACCGATGACCGCGTTGAAGCTGTCGCTGCGCTTGCCGCCAAGCTGCGACGCACCGGCGGCGACGCGCACGCTCAAGGAACTGCTGACGCGCGATTCGCCTTATGGCGCGAAGGTGAGCTTCGAAGCCAATTGGGGCGCGAGCGGATGGGATGCGCCGGCGCTGGAGCCCTGGCTCGAACATTCGCTCGAGACCGCGTCGATAAATTTCTTCGGCAAACCCGCCGCCTACATGGGCGAGGGTGGCACGATCCCGTTCATGGGCATGTTGGGGGAGCGCTTCCCCGCGGCGCAGTTCCTTATCACAGGCGTGTTAGGTCCGCATTCCAATGCTCACGGGCCCAATGAATTTCTGCATATCCCCACGGCGAAGAAATTGACCTGTTGCGTTGCCCAGGTGATCGCTGATCATCGCCAAAGGAAAGCGTAACCCGCGCGATTTAGCGGGACTTGCAGTCCGGCGATCACAAACTTGTTCGATAACCGAAGAACCGAGTGTGTGGCCGCCCGTAACAGTTGCGCCGTGGCCAGGAACCGTCAGCACGTCTGCGGCCGCATCGCCGTCTCGTTCGGTCCCGCCAGTTCGCGCATGAAAGTCCATAGGAAAAGCCCCAACGGCATCCGGAACACGATTGTGACAAGACTGTGGCCGAGCGCCAGCGTCAGGAGATCGGCGCGCGAGCCAAAGGCGCTAAGTCCGAGTACGATCACGGCCTGTCGCGGCCCCAATCCAGCCGGGGCGATCGGCAGCGTGCCCAGCGCGATCAGAGCCGGCACGAAGGCCGCCAGATAAGTTAAAGGGACGTGAAGGCCGAAGGCGCGCAATTCAAGATAGAGCACGACCGCCTGCGCCATATAAATCGGAGTGCGAATTAAAATCAGGCTCAGATACTGCGAGAGCTTGGCGTTGCGAAAGGCGGCCATCGACGGGCGTTCATAAAACCAACGCAGCACGCGCAGATGCGGCGCGCCGCGTTTCCAGAACCATACGATCAGCCCGACGGCGGCGACCGCCGCGGCCGGCCAATACCAGGCCAGGCCGAAAATCGCGGAAGGCGCCGTGATAGCGGCGGCCAGTCCGACGAACGCGATCACCTGAAAATCGATGAATGCCTGGAAGAGCAGCGTACAGCCGGCGCTTAGCCATGACGCGCCTTTGCATCGATGAATGAACAAGGCCAGCGCGCTGCTTGCGGCGACCATGTTGACCGCCTGCAGGAATTCCTGCACGGCGTTGACCGGCAGCATCTCACGGAACGTGGTGCGTCCATGAAAGTAGCTGAACAGCCGCGAATACATGAACGTCTCACCGAGGAACCAGCACGCGACCGAAAGTGCGCAAGCCGGAATGAACAACCATAGGTTCGCGCGTTGCAGAGCTTCGGCGAGTTCCGCCGGGGACAAATCGCGCGCCAGCCAGCAGATGATCGCGCCCGCCGCCGCGTAGGATGCCACATTGCCAAGCGCCGGATGAGTGCGGCCGACGGCTTTCAACCAGTGTGCCGCACGCATCGGCCAGCGCTGAGTCCACATTTGCATTCGCATGGAGTCTATCACCAGGAACGGCGTAATTCCGGCAGTGATCGGCCGAGAGTCCGCTCGAGCTGGCGTACGTCCGGTTCGTAAATATCGCGCAACAGGCGCACGGCGTCCTGATCGATGGGGGGCTTGACCGCGGGCTTGAGCATAAATTTTTCGAAAATGAACGCGCCCACGCTATGCGGCACCACGGTTTGTCCCAAGGTGCGGGTCCAACGCGCGCCCGCCAACCGCCGCGCCCATCGCGCACGCGCCACCGAATAGCCATTGTGCACGGTCGAAGTGTCAATCGCACTGACCGGCGCGGTCTCCAGGCCCAGGAAACGTGCCACCTGGGCCACGGTCTTCCGTGTTTCGCGCCGCAGGTCCTCGAACATGAGGATTTGCACGCGCTCAGGTCCGAATGCCTCCAGATATCGAGAGACCTGGGCGGCATACTGCCCCAATTCAACGTAGAGATAGGAAATGCCGATCCCTTTCTCGTCGCGCGCCAGGTCCCGGCACAACGCCTCATAGAATGGCAGGTCTTGAGCCCCCTCTCGGTAGTCCATCAGGTAGTGCGAATAGGCGCGTTCAATCGGGTCGCGCAACGAGATGATGATCCGCGCCTCGGGCACGCTTTGCTTGATGCGCGCGGCGGCTTCCGGATCCCAGAGATACGACGGGCTCGCTTCGCCGACGGCGGCATAATGGTCCGCTTTGCGAAACAGGCGCAGATAACGCTCGCGGTCGGTCACCGCGTCCACCAGATGCGCGTATTCAGGCGCGGGCCGCACGGTAGCGAAATATTGAGGTTCCTTGACCTTGGGCAGGAATATCCTCGGATGTTGCCTTAGATAGGCGTAAAGCGAGGTCGTCCCAGCTTTGGCCGCGCCGACGATGAAGAAGTTGGGCCAGGTCTCAGTCATTTCGGCTATACCATCGATGTTGGCCGGAATTCCGCGGACCAGCGGAGCATACGTTCCGGCAGCTACCCTCCCCGGCCTGGATTCGCGCTCAGGATGGAACGGCGGAGAGAGGCTGCGCGCACCATGCCCGCGCAAGCCGCGGAGCTACGTAATACGGTTTGTCAATCCCTCCTCACGCTGCGAGCGGCGCCCAGCGGGCCGGTTCCAACCGATTTTCGGACCCGCTTTTGGTCATCGACGGACCCGCTGCTACATACCTTATAATTTGTAACAAACAGCGTGCCGAGTCGAACCCGCCACCGGCCCTGGCGGATGCCTATGGCACTCGGCGGGACGGTGGGCTTATGCTGCGAGGCGACGGCCCCGACCCGGCCGTGCTTCGTACAGCCAAACCAATGGAGGTAGTCATGTCGATTCGTCTACGTCAGATTTGTCTGGTGGCGAACGAACTCGCGCCCGTGATTGATAATTTCAAGGCGATTATGGGCCTTGAGGTTTGCTTCATCGATAAGGGCGTGGCCACTTTTGGGCTTGAAAATTCACTGATGCCGATGGGCAGCAACTTCATCGAGGTGGTCGCGCCGATTAAGGAAAACACCGCGGCCGGGCGTTATCTCAAGCGCCGCAAGGGTGACGGCGGCTACATGGTCATATGCCAGTGCGACAGTCATGCGGTACAGCTTGCGCGCAAGGAGCGCGCGCGTTCACTCAACGTGCGGATCGCATGGGAGCACGAATCCGGCGCGTTCCACGGGATGCAGTTGCATCCAGCCGATACCGGCGGCGCATTTTTCGAAATCGATTGGGATGCGAAGGGCGAGTCCGAGGGATGCTGGGAACCGGCGGGTGGCGGCGGATGGACCAGCGCGCGGCGCACCGACGTGGTCAGCGCGTATACCGCGGTGGAACTGCAAGGCGCCGATCCGCGTGGATTGGCCCAGCGCTGGAGCGACATTGCCGAAATCCCTTTGCGCAAGAACGTGCGCGGCCACTTCGAGATGCCGCTCGATAATGCGGCGGTGCGTTTCGTCGAACTCAATGATGATCGCAGCGAAGGCCTAAGCGGCATCGACGTCGTGGTGGCCGACCGCAAACGGCTACTCGAAGCGGCCACGCGGCGCGGATGTCGCGACAGTGATGACCAGGTAACCATCTGCGGCACTCGCCTGTATTTGGTCTAGCCCAGCGTGGCCGTCATCACGGAAATCGATGGCGGCCCGCTCAAGAATCGCAAGGGAGGTCGCTCGCATGGAAATAAGCGGCAATCTTGAAGTGGCGGACCGCCTGTTCCGCGCCATCGAGGCCGGGGATATCGACACCGTGCGAGAACTCTACGCTCCCGGTGCGATCATCTGGCATAACCACGATCAGAGGGAACAGACCCCCGCGGAAAATCTGGCGGTACTGCGCTGGGTGGTGAAGAACATCGTGAATTTGAAGTATACGGCGGTCCGCCGCCAGACGACGCCGTCGGGCTTCGTCCAGCAGCATGTGCTGAGCGGACGTTTTCACGGTCACGACCTCGCGCTTCCCGCATGCATCGTCGCGACGGTCGAGGCCGGCCGTATCGCACGCCTCGACGAATATCTTGATTCCGCCCAAACGGCGATCCTGGCAGCATAAAATCCGCGCGGCGGTTTAAAAAGGGGTTTTCACGCCCTGCCGCGCTTTCTGTAATCGTCGAAGCTTGTCATTTTTTGCTGGCTATTAGCCAGCAAACTCCACTTTGTGTGTCGACAGCTCCAAGACCAAGGTCCTTGCTGCTTCAAATCACGTCTTTCAAAAAGCGTGGCATAAGCAAGCAAAGGCCCGGCCTGAAAAGCTGAGTGGGGTTTCGCTAAACGCGGGGTCCCGTTTCACTGATGAAATATTTCACCCTTATCAACTTGATTACGCACAAGTATTTTCTCACGCGTGGCAACTGCATATCCGAACTTTACATCCTCATATCCAGCGGCTTTCGCGCGCGCCGTCAGCCGAGTCCTTAAGGACGAGGGCGGCTACGTTGATAATCCGGCGGATAGCGGCGGCGAAACCAAATTCGGCATTTGCAGGCGCGATTATCCCAACCTGAATATCAAGTCGTTGACGCGCGAAGAAGCGGAAGCGATTTACTACCGCGACTGGTGGACGCGCTTTAACTATTCGCGCCTGCCTGGACCGATCGGCGTCAAGACTTTCGATCTGGCGATTAATATCGGACCGGAACACGCGGTGCGTTGCCTGCAGCGGGCTTTGCGTGCGTGCGGCAGGCGCGTGGCCGATGACGGCGTGTTGGGAATACAGACATATGGCGCGGCGGGCGCGGTGAACCAGCTTGCGCTGATCGCGGCGATGCGGTCGGAAGCGGCGGGCTATTACCGGGTGCTGGCGGCGTCGCAGCGCGGCCGGACTGACCCCGGCGACGACGAGTTTATCGAGGGCTGGCTCAACCGCGCTTACGAATGACGTCCTGATACAGCGTACGCAAAGTTAATAACGCGTGGTTTCACGCCGCGCGAAAAGCAGGAGCAAAGATGATTTACGCTAATCTCATTGGGTATGGCGCGATCGGGTTGGGCGGCTTTGTAATCGGCATGCTGTGGGGTCACAAATGGTCGAGTGAAGTGAAGTCGCTGCTCGATTCGCTGGAAAGTCGCGTAGCCAAGGTCGAACACACGGTGGCTGGTTCGACGAATATGAATACTCATGCCGCCGCCCTCGAACATCACGCCCAAGCGGTGCAAAAGCTGGCCAGTGCGATAGAACGGCATGCCGCGGCGGTGGACGATCACGGCGCCGCCACCGTGGCCGCCGCGGTTGAAAGCGGCGCGCATGCCTTCCACGTAGCCAATTCCGCGGCACCAGCCGCGCCTATGTCTCATGCCACGTCCACGCAATCCGCGACGGCCGCGTCCATCGCCAACCCTTCGGCGCCGTCCGTATCGGCAGTCGCCCAGCCTGCCGCCCCGGCCGTCAATTAGCGGAACGCGTGTAGTCCCGCACGCGGGCAGGGCGCCGGAGCACGGACAGCAGGAAGCCCGGCGCCTTGCCTCTCCCTCCCGATGAATCACCGCAAGTTCACACGAGTTCCAATGCCGGGTTGTCGAACGCGGCGCGAGGATAACAGTAATGGCGGCGATCGGATTAGCGCAATTGTGGAAGCCATTGGCCCTAATCGGCTTGTTGGCGGCGGCACTCATCTACCGGGCCGTGCTGATACGTCAGCGCGACGCGGCCCGGGCTCAAGTCAAAACCTTGCAAGCTCGCACGATCGATCTGCAAGCGAGCAATGCTGAGTTCCAACAGGCGATAGCGCGCCAGAATGCCGCGGTGACGCAGCTCCAGCAACAGATGAAGCAAGCGCAACGGAGCGCCAACCAACGTCAAGACCTGCAGTCACAGCGCGGCGCCGCGATCATGAACAGTCATTATGGTGCAGCGGCAAAGATCGAAAAATCATCCGTGCCTTCGGACTGTGAAGGTGCGATCAAATGGGGCAACGCGCAAGCTCCGGAGCTGGGCCGATGGTGAGGCGCCTCCTCCCGCTGACCCTTGCCTTGCTCGCGGGCTGCGCGTCCGCCCCATCCCTGGTGCCAGCGCCGAGGCCGGTGATGGTGAAGGTGCCGGTGTTCACCCCAGTGTACTGCGAGGTGAAACAACCGCCGCCACCCTCGTTGCCCGTGGCAAAGCTCGGCGCGGACTCAGCACCCGCCGATACGATGCGCGCGTACGTCGCCAGCGTGATCCTGCTCAAAGGTGCGCTGGAGCAGAGTGATGCGCTGCTCAACGGGTGCGCCGAGCCGAAAGCCGCAAATAAATCTTCACCAGTGACAGCGGCGAATCCTTCAACGCCATAGTGCATCAGGCCGAGCGAAGCGCAGCCGCGCGAACGATTCGGCGAGCCGGGTTAAGACGCATGGTTTTCAATCGAATCGTGGCATTACGAGCAAGAGGCAAATGAAGTGGCTCAAGGACGCTCTCACGGGCAGAGACAACTTGACTTACGATGCGGCCCGCATCGTTGGCGTGGCCGGAGCCGCCGCATACGTCGTCTTCTGGGGGGCCGCAGTGTTCCATTTCGGCCACTTCAGCGCGACGGACGCGGCTGCCTATGGCGCTGGGCTGGCGACCGTCCTGCTCTCGATGTCGGGCGCGGTGAGACTCAAGGCGAATGTTGAACCGCAACCCCGAAACGCAATCGGCTAACGTTTGCAGTGAATCAAATGGCTATGTCACTGGCTAGTAGGCGATCTGCGGGGGAAACCTGCCTTGGAATGGGCCAGCCGCCGACTCGCACGCCTGGGCACCGTCGCGGCCGGTGGGCTCGATTGGCGTGATGAGCTGGGAGGCGGTGGCCACGTTTACCGGCGCTTTTGTGGCTTTGGTCGGCTTTAATCTCGGCGCAATTCGTTGGCTGCTAATCCGCTATGAAACGGAATTGAGGGGACGCCTGGATGAGCTGAAGCGTGACGGTAGTGAATTCTCCCACGCGATCGAACGCGAGCTGTTGCTGCTGAAGGCACAACTTCCGGTCGATTACGTGCGACGCGAGGATTGGATCAGGTTCGCCAACACTTTGGAAGCGAAACTGGACGCGATGCGCGCGGAAATGCGCGCGGAAATCTCGGATTTGCGAGAGCGGATGTACCAGCACCGCCGCACGGCGGCGCAAGAGACGATGATATGAATGGCGCGGGCGATCTCGAACAAAAACAACGGGAAGAAGCCAGATGGCGGATGCTCCGGGTATTGGACGCGGGCCGTCCGATTCCAGTCTCGGAAAATATCATCTGGCGGGTGCTCAATGATATCAAACTGCCGCTGCCGATGACTAGTGTGCGGCGCGAGCTTGACTATTTACGCAAACTCGGGCTGGCCGAAATCGAAGATGAAGATGGTGAGAATTGGTATGCCAAACTTACGGCGCGCGGGGTCGATGTGGTCGAATATACCGTCGCGGCGCCGCCCGGAGTGGGACGGCCGAGGAAGTACTGGTGAACCCGCCCGCAGTAGCGCAAAAAGCCGCCCGCCTGCCGCTCACGGCCGGCGCGTTGCCGGCGGCGATCAGGCAGGAACTGGATCATCGCCTGCTCGAGGGTGACTTTCGCGATTATCAGACGCTGGCTGATTGGCTTCAGCGCAATGGCTGCCAGATACGCCATGGCAAAGCCGTTAAGCGCGGCAGCAAGCTTGAAAGCCGCCTGCGGACGATCAGGCTGGCGACCGAGCAAGCCCGCGCGGTGACCGCGTCTTCGAACGATGACGATCATATGAGCGAGACGCTGGTACGCCTGGTCCAGCAGCATTTGTTCGATATTCTGGTCGATCTCAGGGGCGCCGATTTGAGTGAGGTGAACCTGTCAGCGCTTGGGCACGTGGTGGCGGAGATGGCGCGGGCCTCCTTGATGCAAAAAAAGTGGGCTGAGGACGCACGCGCAAGAGTCGCCCGGAAAGTCAGCGTCGCTAAAACCAAGGTGGTCGATACGGCGCGTACGGCGGCGGCTGGCGGCGGCCTTACGCTCGAAGCCGAGGAGCGGATTCGGTGCGCGTTGATGGCGATTACGAAATAGCAACTGTTCGCTGGCTACATGCCAACGAGGGAGCGTTATATGCCCAGGCATCACGATAACCGCGATTACATCAATTTGACGGAGTCCGGCGAGTGAGTAATAAGCTCGGGCGATTGACCAAGGTCGAGGAGCCCAGGGACATCTTGCTGCCGTATCAGGTGCGCTGGCTGGCGGATCTGTCGCCGGTCAAGGTGGCTGAAAAATCCCGCCGCGTCGGGATCACTTGGGCGGAAGCGGCGGATAGCGCGTTAGGAGCGGCCGCCCAGACGGGAATGGACACGTGGTATCTGGGCTATAACAAGGATATGGCCCTGGAGTTCGTCGAGACCGCGGGTCAGTGGGCGCGCCAATTCAACAAGGCGGCCAGTGAGATCGAGCAGGTGGTGGTGGATGATGAGCGCAAGGATATCCTCGCCTACCGCATCCGCTTCAGCTCAGGCCATAAAATTGTCGCGCTCTCGTCGCGGCCGTCGAATTTACGTGGCAAGCAAGGGCGGGCGGTGATTGATGAGGCGGCCTTTCACGACGACCTGGGAGGCCTCTTGAAAGCGGCGGTCGCATTCACGATGTGGGGCGGGATGGTGCGGGTGATCTCGACTCACAACGGCGCGGACAATGCCTTCAACGAACTCGTCATGGATATTCGCGCGGGGCGCAAGCCCTACGCACTGCATCGGGTGACGCTCGATGATGCGCTGGCGGACGGCCTTTATTACCGCATCTGCCAAAAACTCGGACGCAAATGGAGCGGCGAGGGAGAGGCGGCGTGGCGGCGCGAGATTTTCGATGAATACGGCGAGGATGCGGACGAGGAATTGCTTTGTGTGCCGCGCCGCAGCGGTGGCGCTTTTCTGTCATCGGTTCTGATCGAGAGCCGGATGCGCGCCGATATTCCGGTGCTGCGCTGGGAAATGCCGGAAGCCTTCGCGCGGACCTCCGAGAACGAACGGATGCGCGTGGCGCTGGACTGGTGCGAGGAAACACTGAGCCCGGCGCTCGGCCGCATCGAGTCCGGCGCGCTGAGCTTTTTCGGCGAAGACTTCGGGCGCTCGGGCGACCTGACGGTAATCTGGCCATTGCAACTGCGGAGCAACACGGTCCGCCGAACGCCCTTCGTGGTTGAACTGCGCAACATACCGTTCCGCCAACAGGAGCAAATCCTCTTTTATATCGCGGACCGGTTGCCACGCCTTATCGCTGGTGCTATGGACGCGCGCGGAAACGGACAATATCTGGCGGAGACGGCGATGCAGCGCTACGGCACGCGCATCGCGCAGGTGATGCTCTCAGCCGAGTGGTATCGGGACAATATGCCGCGTTATAAGGCGGCCTTCGAGGACGGCATGATCGAATTGCCGCGCGATGCCGGCATCCTTTCGGACCATCGCAGCCTGGTGATGGATCGCGGCGTGGTGCATGTGCCGGACCGGCGCGCGCGTGGCGCCGATCACAAGAACCGCCATGGCGACTCGGCGATCGCGGGTGCGCTCGCCTATTTCGCCAGTCATGCGGAAATTTCGGAGATGGCGTACACGCCGGTTCGGCGCCAACGCGCAAGCGGCGGTAACTCTCTGAGCGGCGGGATGACGGACGAGGATTGGACGCCGCGGCGTGGCGGCAGGATGGGAGCGTTGCAGGGCGCTTGGTAGAAAAAACATACCGGCGCCGCGCCCGAGTGATCCCTGCTCGGCATCCAGTTCGCGCCGGCCATGCTTGCCTGGAAGAATATGGAATAGCCAATGAAGCTATACGACGCATACGGCCGTGCGGTTGATACCGAATTGCTGCGCGAGGAACAAGCCGCGCCCACGATGGCGGGCGTGCGCAATATATACTCCGTCATGCATCCGTCGGCCGGGCTCACGCCAGAGCGGCTGACTTCGATTATGCGTCAGGCGGAATTCGGCGATCCATTTCTATACCTGGAACTCGCCGAAGAGATGGAAGAAAAGGATCTTCATTACCTTGCCGTCCTGTCGACCCGCAAGGAATCAATCACGCAGCTCGACCTGGTGGTACGCGCGGCTTCCAGCGACAAGGACGATTTGCGCAATGCTCAGATGGTCGAGGAGTTGCTGCTTGGTGGCACGCTGAATTTGCGCGGAGCGCTGTTCGACGTGCTGGATGCGGTTGGCAAAGGCTTTTCCGTCGTCGAAATAATCTGGGACACGGCGGGCAGCGAATGGGCGCCATTGAAGCTAGTGTGGCGCGATCCGCGCTGGTTCATGTTCGACTGGATAAGCGGCGAGCAGGTTTTGGTGCGCACGCTGGACGTGGACGCCGTTAGTGCAGTCGTGGGAGACGGCCGCGGGCATATGGAGCGGCGTGGGTTGCCGCGCGCTACGAGCGTGCCCGATGCGGCGGGTTGGAACATGTTGCAACCGATGACCGCGCCGCTCCACCCCTTCAAGTTCGTGGTGCATACCGCGAAATCAAAGTCAGGACTGCCGATTCGCGGCGGCCTGGCGCGGGCGGCGGGATGGGCCTACCTGTTTAAAAACTACGTACTCAAGGATTGGGTGACGTTTTCGGAAGTGTTCGGACAGCCGCTGCGGCTGGGCAAATATCATCCGGGCGCGACTGAGGCGGACAAGCAGGCGCTACTTACCGCAGTGGCGAACATCGGCGCCGACGCCGCCGCGATTTTGCCGGATTCAATGGTAATCGATTTCGTCGAGGCGCGGCGCACCGGCAGCACCGACCTTTATGAGAAATTCTGCGACTACATCGATCGTCAAGTGAGCAAGGCGGTTCTGGGTCAGACGCTGACCACCGAGATGCCCCATCAGGGTGGCTCGCGTGCCGCCGCCCAAGTGCATCAGGCGGTCCGGCGCGACATCCTGGGTTCGGATGTGCGGCGGCTTAGCGAGACCCTGACACGCGATTTGGTAAAGCCGCTGGTTGATCTAAATCACGGACCGCAGTGCCGCTATCCTCAACTACAGCTCGCGTTGCCCGACGATCAAGACGTCAAACTATTCGCCGATATGGTGGCCGAACTCACCGATCGCGGGTTACGCGTGGGCCAGAAGGCGGTACTCGAGCGGCTCGGCCTGCCGGAGCCGGCGCCAGGTGAAGCTGTGCTGACGCCGGCCCGGCAAGGCGGCGGCTGACGGCGGAGCCTTCCGCTTCCAGCGTAACGGCCGCGTAGTGTCCGGTTTTCGCCACCATGTATCGCCCCGTCATGCTCCGGCATTTCATATTAGTTATACCATACACTACTCATTCACCCGGCATACGGCTGATACGTTCGCTCGGACCGCCTTTTGGGCTCCCAATAGCCAGTTGGCTATGGAATAGTATCGAAGGGAAATATTTCACCCTTATCAGCTAATTGAACGAATGCGAGGATGCGGCAAGTTATGGACGATAGTCAACAACATGACTTCGCGACCGAGAGAGATAGTCCCAAAGCCGCCAATATGCCGGAGCATGCGCCGTCGGAGTGGATCCAGCTTTTACCGGCGGGCGAGTTCATCGGTCGTGATGGCCGCGGTCCGTACCATTTAAGCGATCCGGAGGCGGTGGTGAAAGCCACGCGCGGGCTCCGGATGGAGGCCGGAATTCCAATTGATTACGACCATGCAACTGATTTCGCGGCACCGAAGGGTAGGCCGGCGCCGGCCGCGGGGTGGATACGGCAACTGGAGGTGCGCGACGGCGCGATTTGGGGACAAGTGGAATGGACTCGCCATGGAGCGGCCGCAGTCGCGACACTGGAATACCGTTACATCTCACCGGTGTTCGAGTTTTCCGCGAGTGGCGAAGTGAAGCGCCTGCTGCGCGCGGCCCTAACCAACAATCCGAATCTTTACTTGACCGCGATTGCGGCCAGTGCCGAAGCAGCGGACGCCCTGAGCGGAATCCAGCGGCTGCCTATCCCTCGGAACGATTGCGGTGATCAAGGAGTATCGCGGATGGACGAACTGATGGTGCAATTGCGGGAAATTCTGGGACTCGAAGGCGAGGCCGGCCCCTTGGAGGCCGTCGAGTGTGTGCGCGCGCTGACGCGCGCGCGTGCCGCGAAGGAGGATCACGGGGCGCACGAGCCGGCGACCGCCGGTCTAAATGCCGTCATGGGGGCCGATCCCGCTCATTTCGTGCCGGTCGCCCAGTTGCAGACTGCGCTGACGGAACTTAATTCATTGCGGGCGGCGCGCGCGCGCGACCGCGCCGAGCACGCGGTAAGCGAGGCGATCAGATCCGGGCGGCTCACGCCGGCGCAACGGGAATGGGCGGTGACGTACTGCCAGGCGGATGAAAACGGGTTTGCCAGTTTCATCGCGCGCCAGCCGTCGGTGTTGAGCGGCGCTTTTAACTTCGAAGGCGAGCCATCGGTGCGGATACAACATGGTGAAAGCACGGCCCGGGGCCGGGCGGGTGCGGCACTCAACCATACGGAGCGGGCGGTATGCTCGGGGCTCGGGGTTAGCGCGGAAGACTTTGTTCAGCGCCGGACAGCGCGCGAGGAGCTGCTCAAGTTGAACCAGGCCTGAGCTTCAGAAAACCGCGGGCCTCTCGTCCTTCGAATCACAAGCGTTCACGCCGTCATTGATCAGGCAACACCAAGGGCGGACGCGACAACCAGGGCGGTGAACATATGGCGGCATTAACCAACTCACGCAATACACCTGAGCTTGCCGACGGTGGGCGGCTCCAAGTTTATCCGTTGGAGGCCAACACCACGATTTACCTCGGCAGTATGCTGGCCCTCAACGGCAACGGTAATGCGGTGCCGGCCGCGAGCGCACCAGGCCTGCGGATTTGCGGGCGCGCCGAGCGCGTGCACAACGGACTACCGGCACAGGACGCAAATAATAATCCCGGCGCGGCCGGCGCGATAGCGATTGTCGCGCGCCGCGGCGTCTTCATGTATGCGGTCAACGACGCTTCGATAGGCGCGGCGCAGGTCGGCGCGCTCGCTTTCGCGGTCGATGACAACTCGGTCTCGGCGAGCGACGGGAGCGGTGCCGCCGCGGTCATTGCCCAGGCGATTACGCTGCCGGCGTCGGGAACTCCTCAGATTGCGGTCCTCGGCCATGAGGCGGTTTCGAAGCTTAAGGTCCAGAGCACCTCAACCGGCGGTACCGTCTACGTCGAAGGCGCCGATTATGTCGCCGACTACCAGGCGGGGTTGGTGATCGCGGTTGCGGGCGGCGCTATCGCGGCGGCTGGCACGGTGTACGCGAGTTATAACTGGGGCGCGCCGACGCGAAGCGCGGCCGGCCGGATCGTCAACCTCGATCCGAGTGGCCAAGTGTGGATTGACTTCTGGCATCAGGGCGCGGCGGCGGTCTGAATAGACAGCCCGGCGGCCCGGTATCCAAGCCCGGCGATAATCATCACGGGCGTAATCATAAGCAGAGGAACAATGGAAATCAGCGCAGCGAACCTCACGGCCCTGTTCACGGGATTTGACGTCATTTTCCAGCGCGGCTTCGACAAGCCGCCATCTTACTATGAGCAAATCGCTTCGGTGGTAAGATCGACGGCGCGTCAAACCACCTACCCATGGCTCGGCCGCACGACGAAATTCCGGGAGTGGCTCGGCGATCGCATCGTGCAGGCGCTGGAGGCGCATACCTACACGATCGTCAACAAGAATTTTGAAGATACCGTTGGCGTCGACCGCAATGATATCGAGGACGATAACTACGGAGTATATGAACCGGTTATCGAGCAGCTTGGCTGGGATACCAAGGTGCATCCCGATTCGTTGCTGTTTTCGATGGTTAAGGGCGCGGTGAGCCAACCCTCGAACGTGACGGGGTACGATGGCCAACCGTTCTTTTCGGAAAACCATCCGGTCGGGCCAATGGGCGCGGCCAATGATTCACGTGATAGCCAGGCGTCCAACGTAAATTCCTCGGGCAGCGGGCCTTACTGGTTTTTAGTCGATGCCTCGCGGGCGATCCGGCCCTTCATTTTCCAACTTCGGCGCGAGTACGCGCTCACGCGCATGAACACGCTGAGTGACGAGGCGGTCTTTAACCGGCGCGAGTTCCGTTACGGCGTGGACGGACGTGCCAACACCGGAGTCGGTTTGTGGCAGCTTGCCTACGCGAGTAACACCGATCTGAGTAATCCCGCCAACTATGGCACCGCGCGTGCGGTGATGCGTTCGTTCAAAACCGATGGCGGACTGCCGTTCGGCTCGCTGTCGAGCCGCAAAGGCGTTTACCTGGTGGTGCCGCCGGCGCTGGAAGAGGTCGCGCGACAGCTATTGAATGCGGAATTCATGGTGGGCAGTGGTGCGAGCTCAGCGGTGCCCACCAGTAATATCTGGCGCAACAGCGCCGACCTGATTGTCAGCGAATACCTAGCCTAGAAAAGAAACGGAACCCGATGAAGCGAGCCCGGCACGATTGTCAACTTTGGTTCCCATCGGCCGCGGTACTTGAGGCGGCCTCTCCCGCGCTCGCCATGGTGACAGATGTCTTACGCAACTTCCGACGACCTGATCGCGCGCTACCCGAATCGGGACCTGGTGCAGCTCACGAACGAGGATCCGGCGCAGACGCTGATAAATACCACGCCCTTGGAACAGGCGCTCATCGACGCATCGGCGGAAATTGATATGTACCTGGACAGCCGCTTCGAGCTTCCGCTCGCCAATCCGCCGGCGGTGCTCAACCGGTTGGCGTGCGATATCGCGATGTACCGGCTGCAGTCGCTGCGGCCATTGCACGACCTTGCGGATGCACGCCAGCGCTATAACGATGCGTTGCAGACGTTGCTACGCGTGGCGGCTGGCGAAGTGGCGCTGGGACTATCGAGCGACAGCGAGGAGCCAGCCCAGGCGCGCGACGGGGCGGTGACCGAAGTCGCGGATGAGCCCACCGGCGGCTTGCAGGCGCGAGTCTTCAGCCGCGCTTCCCTCAAAGGCTATTGAGGCAACAGTGGCAATAACGCTCGATACTCCATGGGCTGGCATTAGCTATTCACCGGCGACTCCGCTCGATATAGCGACTTTGGAGAACGCTATAGTAAGCCAGCTCGCGGCGCAAATCACGGGTATTGAAGTGGCGCATTTTCCGGATAGACCGGACGCCTACCGCATGACTCATCGCGTCGGTGCCGCGCTGGTACGTTATCAAGGAGCCACTTACGGCCAGGTAAACGACGTCGCGGCGGTGGTGCAGGAACGGAAGGTCGATTTCGAGGTGCTGATCCTCATGCGGGATCTCGGTTGGAGCGTGGGTGGCGCGGCGGACGGTCCCAGTCCGGGCGCGTATGCGATGATGGAGATGGTACGCGCCACGTTAACGGGTTTTCAGATTCCAGGCTGTACCAAGATGAGGCCGCTGCGGGAGCGTTTTGTCGAGCGCGATAAGCAGGGCGGCGTGTGGGTTTACTCGCTGACGTTCGGCTTCAGCACCGTGGCGATCGAGGCGCCAGGCGCTATCGCTTATCCATTATTCACGAAAGGTGTCGCACAGGAACAGGGCGGTGTGACCGCGATCACGCTGGCGCCGGCGCTTTATACCTTCGGCTCCGGCGGCAGTATTGAACTGCCGAATAGGAATGTATTCGCGCTGGTGGTTTCCAATCCGAATAGTGGCGCGGTTTACGTAGCCGGAGTGGATTATAGCTTGGACGGTGTCAACGGGATTATCACCGCGATAAGCGGCGGCTCCATCAGCGCGCAAGCCGCCGTGATGGTCGCATATAGTTACGCGGAAACGGTTACCGCCATAGCGGATGGACAATTGACGCCGACCGCGCCGTCGAACTGACCATCGCGCTGAAGCCATGCCCGCAGTTTGCGTCGGAGCCGGCGGCTGACGGCACGACGGTCCTCGAGGCCCAGCTTGGACGGCAAATCATATTGAGCAATTCGCCCGCCGGCCTCGAGCCGGCCGCATAACGGGGAAGCAAATGGGTGCATCGTTTCTACATGGAGTCGAAGTAATCGAGGTTGCGAACGGTCCGGCGCCAATCACCGTGGTGAAGTCCTCGGTGATCGGTCTGGTTGGCACGGCCCCGCTGTGGGCGGTGACCGCTCCGGCCACGGCACCCGCCGTGAATACGCCGGCCCTGGTGAGTTCGGCCCGCGACGCCGCGAACTATGGACCAGTGGTGCGGGGATACACAATTCCATACGCGCTCCAGGCGATTCAGAGTCAGGGTGCCGGCCAGGTAATCGCGGTTAACGTGCTCGACACGACGCGCCATTACAGCGACATGGTATCGCCACTTACCTCCAATGCGGCGGGTGCGATCAATTTGGGTCATATGGGCGTGTTGTCCCTGTCGTTGTTGCCCACGGTCACGTCGGCAATAAGCGGCGAGGCGCACACATTTGGCGGGACACCGGCAACGATTCAACTCGCTCATGGTATGCCGCAGCTATCAACAGTCGTCGTCACCAGCAGCCCGGCTGGAACAACTTATACCCAGGGCCCTGACTATACCGTGGATCAAATGACAGGGATGATAACCCTCACGGCCGGCGGCGCGATCACCGCGACGGCGGCGGTGCTAGTGAGCTACAGCTATTACTCCGGGCAGCCATTCGATTTGGGCACTGACTATACCGTCGACATGATCAATGGCGTCGTGACGTTGCAAGCAGGCGACGCCATCGCCATCGGCGCGGCGGTGATTGCCGCGTTCAGGATCGCCGATCCGACCAAGGTCGCGGACTCCGACATTATAGGCGCGATCAACGGCGCGACATTCAGTGGAATGCAGGCGCTTCTGACCACCTACGGCACCATGGGCTTCTTCCCCAAACTTCTGATCGCGCCAGGGTATTCGCAAAACGCCGATGTCGCCACCGCGCTGCTCGCGCTGGCGGAGAAAATCAGGGCCATGGCGCTGCTGGACTTGCCCCCGAGCACGGCGGCCGCCGCCGCCATTGCGGGCCGCGGTAGCACCGGCAGCGGGTTTGGAACGAATTCGACGCGGGCGATTCTTTGCTATCCGCAGGAGAATTTTTACGATACCGGGTTGGTACCGACCGAAGTTACCCTCAATGGCACGGCCGCAATCGCATCGGCGGCAAATCAGAATTCAGTCGGGCCATATTCGCAGTGGCTGGCTGGAGCAATTGCCGCGAAAGACCTGTCAAATGGTTATTGGTGGTCACCGTCAAATACGCAAATAAACGGCGTCCTGGGCCCGGATGTGACCTTGTATGCTTCGCTGCTGGACGCCACCTCGGACGTCAATAATCTGAACGCGGCCGGCATCGTGACCATCTTCAATGCATTTGGCACCGGGATGCGGGTGTGGGGCAATCGCTCGGCGGGGTTTCCCACTGTGACCACTCCCGATAATTTCATCAGCGTGCGCCGGACCATGGATGTAATCGAGGAATCGGTTCAGCTTTCGATGCTTCAGTTCATCGACCAGCCAATCAGTAACGCGCTGATTACCGCGATTCTCGCCAGCGTCAACGCTTTCGTGCGCACGCTGATCCAGCGCGGCGCGCTGGTCTCGGGCAGCGCCAGTTACAACCCGGCGGAGAACCCGCCGAGTCAAATCGCCGCCGGGCAGTTGGTCTTCGATGTCGACGTGATGCCGCCGCCTCCGGCGGAACGCCTGACCTTCAATGTATATATCGATACCACTCTGCTTAATCAGCTCGGCAATACTTCGGCGCTGAGCCAGGCCACGCTGGTCGCGTAAGAGGCATTTCGCCTTTTATCAAGATACAGGACCCACTGGAGATAATTTATGGACGTTTCGGTCAACAGAATTACCAATGCGAATATTTACATGGACGGCCTGGGGCTGCTGGGACGAGCGGAAGAGATCGAAATTGCCCAGCCAAAGCATCGCATGGTCGATCACAAAGGCCTGGGAATGGCCGGGGTGGCGGAGTTCTGGGCCGGTGTCGAGAAGCTCGAGGCTAGAATCAAATGGGCCTCGCTCTATCCGGAAGCGCTCGGCGCGGCGGCCAATCCGTTTATTTCGCATTCATTTCAGGTGCGCGGCAGCCTGGAGCAGTATACGAGCCAGGGACGCAGCGCGGAGTTGCCGGTGGTCTATCTGATGACCGGAATCTTCAAGGATGCGGGTGCTCTCGCCTTCCGGCAGCAGGAGAATGTCGATACCACGTCCGCGATTACCGTATATCATTCCGAATTATACATCGCGGGCAACCAAATCCATCTGTATGACGTACTTGCCAATATTTATGTGGTAAACGGCGTGGATCAGCTAGCCGTTTTTCGCGCCAACATCGGTGGATGAAGCGGCGCACGTGCGAATCTCAATTCCCCACTGACCAGCATGCGATAATAAGACAATGGATCATACATTAAGAGAACTGCGTCTGCCGTCCGGAAAGACGGCGAAGATCCGCAAGGGAAAGGGGCGGGATTTGATGCGCGCGCATCGTGCAACGGCTGGGAATGAAGAGCCGTTGGCCCTGATCTTTGCGCTGGTCGCCGAACTGACCGAAATCGAGGGCAAGCCGGTAGTCTATGAGGATTTGCTCGAGATGACTCTCGAAGACGTGCTTACGCTGCAAGAGGAAGTTTTGGGCGGTGGGCCTGCGACCACAAATTTTCAGGATCCGCCGAGGGCGGGCGGAGCGCCCGCGGCGGATACCGCATCCCCTCCGCTAGCGCGGTGCTGGAGCTGATCGGCCGGGGTTTTCGAATGGATGAGATCGCCGCAATGAAACTGGACGAACTTGATTACTGGTCGCGAGTATCGCGGCAATTATTGACCGACGAACAAGCGCGATGAACCCAGGTATGGCGAGGAGCAGCGGTGGGCTCGACTGGTAATTGAGGATTGCGGCCACGCCGGGAACAATGAAAACGGATCAGACATTCACGGGAATTCAGGGCGATTCCAACAGGCGCGAGCCGCCAGCTTCGTGCGATATGGCGCGCGCTATGGATACGCTGACGAACATTGATCAGATGCGGTCAGCGGGTGGAAAGTTTCGTTCCTTCGCAACACTGGCGAGCAGTCTGAGGAAAATCCAAACGGCACGTCCAAAGCTCCGCAACGTTCTGGCCAGCGCCACGCTGAAGGAGCGGCCCTGTTCAGCAAATCGAGATTTTCGCAAGCGGGATGTCGACACGCGCGGCGGGTTGTTTCGCCTCAACTCCACCGCGATCGATGTGACACCGGAGTATCGTTCGCAGTCGCTGGCGCGCGACTTGCCAAATGGTTCGACTTTTCGGCGCCGGCTGCGCCCCTGGACAGGTTTAAGCCGGCTCTCTCAGGCGCTTCACTACGAGCGTCCGCGCATCGGTGTGAGGCCGCCGGCGCAGCGTTATCCGGATGGCGTCATTGGCAGGTTGGCAAGAACAAATCAGCAAGCAGGCGCGCTGGCAGCGCGGCGGTTATCAGTGCACCTTAGGTCGTCCAATTACGTTAATCATCCAATGTGGGCGAACGCGTTGTTCGCGAAGCCGGGCGCGAATGCGTCCCCGATCGCGCGCGGAGCCGGATTTGCGCAAGCTCGGAAGATCCAGACGCATCACGGTTTGGAGCATACGCTGGGCCAGTCCCGCCGGCTGGTGGAGGCCGCATCGTCCGCGTCACGCCGGGACGCTATTGCATTGTCAATGCATCGCGCCCTGAGCATGCGCGCCGCCGCTCGCGTCGCAGGGATTTCCTTGGCCGCGTCGCCGTCGCGTCAAACAACCCTCGCGGCAGTAATCCGCGTCGGCCTGAACACCACAGAGGCAACTGACGCCGCAAGACACCAAGCCGGGAGTAACGTTGTCCGCAAGCAAATGCCTTTGCAAAATACTTCACGGGAACCCAAATTCAATCGCCGGACGGGGGTCCGCTCGCGTGGCGGCGCTCCGCCAGTGACGATTAATTACTCGCCATCCCTAATCGTATCGGAACCCGTAGCGACCGACGCGGACTGGAAACTGCTCGATGTACTCGGCCGGCACGGTTACGAAGTGCTTGAAATTGTCAGGCGTGAGCTGAGAAAACGCGACCGCACGGAATTCTAAGCTGTCGCTCGAAAGAGTGCCGCTCGCGCGGCTATTCCACAGGTAAAACTGATGTTCGCGATATTTGGCGAAATTGTATTCGAAGTGCTGAGCTCACCCGAAACAATGGAATCGTCCCGTTCCTGGGAATACGCGGAGCATCGTGTAATCGAAAACAGCCCGCGCTTGCAATGGATATCGGATCCACTTCAGCGCTTAACACTGGAGTTGATGCTCCATTCGTCGTTCACCGTCCCGGCGCTTCAGATGGAGGCCCTTGCCGCGGCCGCATCCGATCATCGCGCTCGCCCCTTGATTCTCGGTAACGGTGAACTTCTTGGTTATTTCGTGATAACCGCTTTGTCGGCATTGTCGCGCCAGATGAGCGCGACTGGCGACACCATCTCGATAAGCGCCAGGCTGACGCTTAAGGAGTGGGCAATGATGGCGGAGCTGAATTCCTTCCCGCCTTCGCCGCCGATACAGCCAATCGCGATAGTCGCGGCGGCGGCGGGAGTCGCGACCGCACCAGTCGGATACGCGGCGCCGGGTGGCATCAGCAATGTTCTGGGAGCGCCCGGCGCCGCCTACATCGCGCCGGCGATTTCTTCGCCTGGAGTATCGTCAATACTGAGTAATCCCGCCAGCGGCGCCT
This sequence comes from Binataceae bacterium (SeqCode), assembly GCA_050736615.1. Lineage (GTDB taxonomy): Bacteria > Desulfobacterota > Binatia > Binatales > Binataceae > JBOHWJ01. Next base: position 38,054 of record JBOHWL010000159.1, read on the forward strand.
CGGTCGGGCCGCAAATGACGGCGGCCGACGTGCCGGCGCGGCAAATCGTGCGGGCACAAGTGTGACGTTGGCCGCTGTTCCGTCGGATTTGGAGCTTGAAGAGAATCAGTTGCAATGAGCAGCCAGTTTATCCCGCATGTGACCACGGCTGGCGAGCGGTGGGACCTCTTGGCGTGGAAGTATTATGGCGATCCAACCCTGTATTCGCCCATCATCATGGCGAATCCGCAAGTACCTATCGAGCCGGTCTTCGAAGCCGGACTGTTAATCGGTATTCCGATTTTGCAGGTCAGCCAAGTCAACACCAGCATGCTGCCGCCTTGGAAGCGCCAATCGTGACTAACGGCCGCATGCCGGCGCGGGAGAGCAAATGATGGCGGCCATAAGCTATCCAGTGCGTAAAGCGAATTGGGTTTTGACTTATCAGGGCGCCAATATCACGGCGGATATTTCTTCGATGGTGCTGGCAATTATCTACTTGGACTACCTCGAGGGAGCCGCCGGGGAAATTGAAATAAGCCTGGCGGACGAGGCCGGTCTTTGGAAGGGACCCTGGTCTCCGGCACAAGGTGACCAAGTCAGCTTGGCGATTGGCTACGAGGGTGAGCAACTACTGCCATGCGGAAACTTCCAGGTTGATGAACTTGAGGCTGAGGGGCCGCCAGACGTGTTCCATCTACGGTGTCTCGCCGCCTACATTGTGCCCGCAATGCGGACGGCGAATTATGCCGCTTACGAAGGCCAAACTCTGCTCGGGATCGCCGGCATAATTGCGGCGAAGTACAACTTGGCGGTGATCGGCGCGCCCAATTCCATCGACGTTGCTTTCGCACGGGTAACCCAGGCCCATGAAACCGACTTGGCATTTCTGCAACGCCTGGCGCGCGAACACGACTACGGCTTTACCGTGCGTGGGAATCTGCTGGTGTTTTACGCGCGCGCGGCCCTGGAATCACAGCCGCCAGTGTACACGATTCAGCGAACGGACGTGCTGCGCTTTCAATTTAGAAATAAGACGCACGCGGTTTATCAGAGTGCGCGGATTGCCTATCAACTGCCGGCGACTAGGGAGTTGATCGCGCAGACCGCGGCGGCTTCGCCCGCGCCCGCCACGGGCGACATGCTGAAACTGACGCGGCGATGCGAGAATGGCCAGCAGGCGTTTTTGAAAGCGCAAGGCGGATTACACAATGCCAACATGATGCAGATGACCGCCTCGATAGCGCTCAGCGGGGTGACTATTCTCGCGGCAGGCAACAACGTAATCGTCAGTGGCTTTGGCGCCAATGACGGCACCTATCTGATTCAAACCGCCCGCCATCGCCTGAGCCAGACCGGCGGCGCACTGCCAGCCGGCTACTCAACCGAAATCGAGGCGCGCAGGGTATTTCCGGCCAGCGGAGTTCAGCATGGTATCTGATGTTCCGAGTAATGCCATCGGTTGTTTTCGCGTGGGAATAGTCAGTGCTCAAGACCCGGCTTCGGCCCGAGTGCGCGTAGTGTTCCCCGATCGCGATCAACTGCAAAGCTGGTGGCTGCCGATCGTGGTGGCCAAGACCCACCGTGATAAAATGTATTACTTGCCAGACGTCGGCGAACAGGTGGTTTGCCTGATGGACGCGCATGATGAAGACGGCGCGGTGCTGGGCGCTATCTACTCAACGGTTGATCAGACGCCGGCGCAAAGCCTGGATAAATTTCAGATCAGCTTCGCTGACGGTTCGGCGTTCGAATACGATCGCGGCGTGCACGCGCTTTCAGTGACGCTTGCCGGCGGCGCGACGTTCGCATTGTCAGCGAACGGAGCGAGCGTCAAGCTCGACGCCAGCGGCAACCTGATACTAACAGCGGCCGGAGAGATCGAGCTGGGCGGAAGTGGCCTGAAGGCGGTGGCACGCCTGGGGGATGAGGTCTCGGTTGGCGGCCAGACCGGCACTATCGTCAGCGCCAGCAGTAAGGTGTTCGCGGAATAGCGCCCGAAAGTATTCGACCTTTTCCCCAACGTTGTAATGGATATCATCACACTATCGGATATAGCGTCGGCCGACTGGTCAATGGAGCTGGACGCGTCCGGCCAGCCGGGCTCGGGTCTCGGCAAAGTAGTGCAAGGACTGGCTGACGTGAACCAGTGTATTCAAATAATTGTCACCACGCCAAAAGGCAGCGACCCACTGCGTCCGACTTTCGGAGCCGACCTCTGGCGATATATTGACTTCCCCATTGATAGCGCGATTCCAGCGATTGTCGGCGAGGTCACCGCGGCCATCACGACCTGGGAACCGCGCGCCAAAGTGATCGCGGTCACAGCGGCGCCGCTCTCCGGTAATGGCGCTCAATCGTTTGCCCAGCTCGGGATTTCCATAAGCTGGCAACTCAAGCTTGGCTCCGGCGGCGCCAGCGCCAGCTCGCTCCAGACCAGCACCTTGGCCCTGCCTGGCGGCTCGGCGGGCGCGTGATCAAATCGGCGCCGCCGCTACAACGAGCGCACGCGGGCGGGACGTTTTGACGACTACAGTCGAGGTAAATTGTTGATGGCATCCGTGAGCATAGCGCTTCCACCACCGAGCTTTATCGGCGACACTGACGGGCTCGATCCGAACCTGATTCTGGCCGATATGATTAGCGCTTTCGAGGCGGCGGCTGGCCGCACGCTGCAGCCCGCGCAGGTCGAACGCTTGCTGATCAATCTATACGCCTATCGGGAATCGCTCGTGCGCAACGCGATCCAGTATGCGGGTCAGCAAAATTTACTCGCATATGCCGTCTTTCCGATGATTGACTATCTCGGCCAGTTGCTCGGCATAGTCAGGCTGGGGGCTCAGCCGGCCAGCACCATTGTGGAGTTCACACTGGCTAATCCCTTGGCAGTGTCCTACACGATTGGGGCTGGAACCCAGGTCGGAACCGGCGATGGGCAATTCATCTTTGCGACCGACGAGGATTTGACGATTCCTGCCAGCCAGGGCGGCGGCAACGTGCAGGCCACCTGCACGGTCGCGGGCGGTGCGGCGAATGGCTATCTGGCCGGACAGATCAATGTGCAATTGAACCCCAGCGCCTTGATTTCCAGCGTAAGCAATACAGGTATGACCGCAAACGGAGCCGCGCCGGAAAGCGACGATCACTTGCGCGTGAGAATCCAAGCCGCTCCAAACCAATTCAGCGTGGCCGGCCCGACGGGGGCCTATCGGTTTTTCGCCCTGGGCTGTGATCCCTCGATAGCCGATGTTCAAGTGATATCACCGGCGCCGGGGCAAGTGAATGTATTTTTGTTGATCGGGCCCGGGATCACACAACCGGCCAGTTCGCCCAATAACGCCGCTATCGCCAGTCCGGCACTGCTGGCGAAAGTGTTGGCAACTTTGAGTGCGGATAGCGTGCGGCCGTTGACCGATAGCGTGAACGTTCTGACGGTGAGCGAAGTTGACTATGAAATCAAGGCAACGGTCACGCTCTATGCGGACGCCGATCCGGCCGCCACAATGACCGCGGCCAACACTGCCGCCGCCGCTTTCGCGCTGGCGTTGGCCTCGCGAATCCAGCGTGATCTCGTACCCAGCCAAATCATCGAGGCGCTTTCGGTACCAGGGGTGTATCAGGTGGAGCTTACCTCGCCGTCATACGCGCAGCTTCAGCCTGGGCAGTGGGCTAATTGCACTGGCATCGCATTGACGTCGGCAATCGCGGCGGTCAGTAGCTAAGGCCAGATTGCAGGCGGCGGAACATGGAACTGAGTATTCAACCATCGATCAACGATCTACGCAGCCAGGCGCTGCTTACGTTGATAGAACGCCTGGATGCGCTGGACTTGACGCCAATACTGGTGTATCGGCTCGATTCGGCACCGGATAGCGCACTACTGCCGCTGGCGTGGCAATTCGACATGCTGGCGCCTCAGTGGCAATTGGGAACGCAACTGGGCGAAACCATCGACGCGCTGGACGATATAGATATTCTGAGCGATATCGACAGTTTGAGTTCGCCCGCCGGAGCGGCCGGTGCGTCGGATTACGACTCTTGGCGGGAATTACTCAAGTTGTCGATTCCGCTGCATCGGACGCGCGGAACCGCGCACGCGATTAAATCGGCGCTGGCCTCGCTGGGCTGGGGGACCGTGACAATTCAGGAAGGACAGGCGGCATGGGGCGGTACGGCATACCCAGCGAGCCAGGGCTGGGCGCTTTTTCGTGTACTGATCGCGGCGGGAGATGGCCAGGAAATTCCGGCTGCGCAAACGGCGCGTGCGATAGCCGCGATAAACTTTTTTAAACCGGCGCGTGCCTGGCTCGACTCGATATGGTTTTCGCTGGCGCCAGTGGCCGACTCCGTGGCGACGCCGAAAGAAGCACTGGTATCGATTTACCTGCAGCGCGACGCGCTGGATTCACTCAGCGACAACATCAGCGCCACGGCTTGGCTGCTAACCGACACTCGTTCCGTGGCGCCGCGCTACAACGCTCATTTTTATCATGGCGGGCTGACCTATGGCGCCGGGCAGCATGCGGTGGCGGATTCGGGAGTGACGGTCAATGGCAGCCCGGTATCTGCCGGCGAATAGAGTGCAATAGCCAGTTAGACCACGGATGACGGCGTAATGGATGGGGAATAAGATGCGACCTAAAGGAATCGTGAGACTGTACAAGCGAAACCGGCTTATCTGGGCGGGTGAAAACCTGTTTGTTGACAGCGGATTGCCCGCGCTCGCCAACCTGATCGCCGGAATCACAACCGGACAATTCGTCAGCGCGATCGGCTTTGGCTCCGGATCGACTCCGCCGGCCAGCACCGATACGACGCTCGGCGCGACGCCAGCCTACTACAGTGCGGTCGGGTCACATACGTTTCCGTCGTCCGGCAGTGTGCAGTTCGATTACGCGCTGCAAGTGGCGGATTACGCCGCCAACGGCATGACCATCCAGGAGCTTGGCTTATTCGCGAATTCAGGCGGGGTGAGTCTTCCGGCCGCGACTGGCGCGGCTTTTCCAGCATGGAGTGCGAACGCGAGCGAGCCGGTTGGCAGTATGGTGCTCGACGGTAACGGCAACGTTCAACGATGTGTCACAGCCGGCACTACCAGCTCCTCCGCACCAGCATGGAATACCGCGCCGGGCGGGACCAGCGGCGATGGCAGTGTGGTGTGGATGATGGCGGCGACTCATGTGGCGCCCGGACCCATGATCGCGCATGTGACGGTTCCCGCATTCGCCTATAACGGCACCGGCAACTATGCGGGCAACTGGACGCTAACGTTCTAAACACACGCTCGCTTCGAGAACTCAATGGTCCTGGGTACGTGATTCAGGATGCGACTTGCGGGCCTGCCTGCTCAACTGAGTATTTTCACCGACCGAAGGAATTCTGTGCTTGCGTCCTGATACGAGCACAAATCGTCTGCGTCCGTAGCGAGCGGGCGCACCCACTTCGTCACGAGTTCCGCACGGGCTCCGCCAATTAACGTTATCCCGACAGCCGCGGTATGCAGGTGTGATGATGGCAACATTGATTGACGCTTCCGAGTTCAGCGCCAACGAGATCTACGAAATCCAGCAGACCGATCCGGTCGAAGGCGCGGGCATCGGGGCCAGCTTTAATGGAATCGGCATCAGCAATCAGCCGCATCAGCAGCTTGCCAATCGCACGGCGCTGCTGAAACAGCGCCAGGATACCAACATCGCGAATATCGGAGTGTTACAGCTCTTCGCGGCGGGGTTCAAAGGCCTATTACAGACCGATGGCTACTTGACCATACCAATCGCTGATTCAGTTCGCGGGAACTCGGTTGCCATTATTCAGTGGGGATATTTTCGCCTGGGTGCGGTTACCATCGGAAAGGATACTCAATATTCACTATCGTGGCCGATGGCGTTTCCCAATGCGATCCTCCTGCCACCGTTGGCGAGCAACATCTACGTGGCTAGCGGTGGCATGAGCCTGACCGCTTCACCGGTGTCATGGAATACCCGTAGCGGCACGTTCGTACTCGATGTTCCGGCCGCGTTGCACTCGCAAGGATTGGCCGGACAGGAAACCACCGGAGGGTTCGCGTGGCTGGCCATCGGATTCTGAGGGCATTCCATGCCGGCGCACTAGCGAAGCGCCAGCGGAGCGAGCAGGCGAGTCTGCGAGCTGCGTCGAGAATCCGGAAGAGCGCTCGCGCGGCATTCCATGCCGGCGGCCGGAGGAGCGCTCGCGTTGCTCGATGATGTTCGCAATTGCGCGGGGACGAGAATGTATCGGATGAAAAGCCAAATACTGGCGGAACGAGTAAGCGAGGCTGCGACCTGCGTGCACAATAAGGAGTCTGCCACGTGCGCATCAAGATAAGCATTAGCGGAGCGTGTCTCCGAGCGAAGCGAGCAGGCGAGTCTGACTTGGGCCGAGGGCTCGTGGACTCACCCGCCCCACGGAGCTGCGTCAAAAATCTTAAGATGCTGGGTCGATTGGTGGTGGCAGGGACGTTCGCCGCTCTCCTCTGCGCGGGCGTGGCCGCGCGGGCGCAGTATCAGCCGATTCCGGATTACACCGGGATCGACGCCGGGCGGCAATTCCGCGGCGACATCAATAATCACTTGAGCGGCGTCGCGCCGATCTCACCGCGCATTGTCGGCTTGCCGCTTGCGCAGTTGCCCGCCGAAGTGGACGGTCAGCTCTATTGGTGCCAGGACTGCGAGACCACCACGCCGTGCCAGAGCGGCGGCCAGGGTGCGCTCGCGATCGGACAAGCGGGCGCGTGGTCGTGCGGCGGCGGCTCCGGATTGCCGAGCGGCGCCAGCACCGGGCAATTGCTGCTGCAGGGCGCGAGCGGACCGAAGTGGAGCGCGGCCAGCGGTGACGTCAGCGCCTCGACCACGACGCCCGGCGATCTCTCTGTCACGTCGGTGCTCAACGGACTCGTGCCGGTCACCACGCAGAACAACGCCGCGGTGAGCGCGGGAACTTCATCGGGGCGCGTGCTGGTCTATGGGCAGGCCGGAGCGCAACTGGCGGCGACCACCGGCGGCATCGCCCTGGCGGGACAGAGCACGACGAACTCACCGACTGTTACCGCTTGCACGATTACCAAGCCGTCATCGGTGGCCTCGGGTCATGTCGAGGTGGCCTTTATTGGTGATACCTACCCCGGCATTCCAAGCGGTTTCACGGTCACGCCGCCGTCGGGATGGGCGCTGGCGCGCGCGGATGAGTCCAGTGATTCGTATGCGGCTATGTGGGTCTATTATCATGTCGCGGGTGCGAGCGAGCCGGCCTCTTATACCTGGACCTTCAGCGCGTCGTCGAATTGCTATGCGGGTATCGCTGATTTCACCGGCGTCAACACCATCACGCCAGTCGATGGAGGCAGCGGCGGTGCGGCGGCGGCATCGAACTCGCTGACGGTTTCGAAACTATCCCTCAATAACCACAATGAGACGGTGATTGGTGCGTATGTCTATTTTGGCACCAATGCGGCCGTGGCGATTGGCTGGCCCAGCACTTCCGTGTGGACGGTGGATAGCGGCTACGATCAGGGCGGCGCGTATTATTTTCCGACGGTCGCAGGTGTTGACGCCTATACGATTACCACCGGCACGTCGAATCATGGCGTGGCCTCGCAAGTGGGGCTGATTCCGGCCGCCACCGCGAGCGGAACGCTGATGCTGGCGGGTGAGGGCGCGGCTTTCGCGCAAGATGTCGCGGCCAATACGCCGTCCTACTCCACCGGGACCAATCCGCTGACTGGCTATTCGATCAACGGGCGGTTCAACGTGGTTGCCTATGGCGCCGACCCGACCGGACAGGGCGACGCCACGCCGGGGATTCAAGCGGCCGTCAACGCGGCTTGCACGGCGGCGGCCAGCACCTGGTCCACCGCAACCGCGCCGGCGGTGTTCTTCCCGGCCGGGACCTATAACGAATTGTCGGGGCCGGTGATCGACGCCTGCAAATACAACCTCAAGTTCGAAGGCGTCAGCCAGTACAGTTCGGTGATTCGGGGGGATT
>JBOHWL010000160.1:0-3865 GCA_050736615.1 Binataceae bacterium (SeqCode)
GCATGGGTCTCCCCCTCCCAGGAGAAGCGACTCTGATCGCCGCCGCAATCATCGCCGGCACCTCTCATGACCTGAACATCTGGTTAGTGGTCGGAGTGGCTGCAGCCGGAGCAATTATCGGCGATAATATGGGATTCTGGATCGGGCGGGAGTTTGGTTATTGGCTGGTGCTTCGATACGGCCGCTATGTTCGCCTGAACGAACGCAGGATCAAGCTCGGGCAGCACCTGTTCTTGCGTCACGGCGGCAAGGTCGTCTTCTTCGGCCGCTTCATTGCTGTTTTAAGGGCCCTTGCGGCCTTTCTTGCCGGCGTGAACTGCATGACTTGGCCGCGATTTCTGGTGTTCAACGCCGCCGGCGGCATTGTCTGGGCGGCGATCTACGGCGTCGGTGCCTATTACCTCGGCAAGGAAATCAGCAGCCTCGCGGAACCGGTCGGGATCGCGCTCGCGTGCTTAGCCGGGGTCGCAATCATCATCGGCTATATCATCTTGCGCCGGCACGAGGCGCAATTGGAAGACAGAGCGGAGGCCGCGCTACCTGGACCACTTCAGCCTCTGCACAAGCGAAAACGTATGCCAGGCTCATAACGATTTTACTGCGGCCGGTTATGGATGTCTTCCAGGAGTACCTGTTCTAGAGCGTGACCGCTTCATTTTGAAGCGTAACCTGCGTTTGCGGCGTAGTTGGCGCATTCTTGGCGCCTTCTATCTGCCAGGAGACGTCTTCGGCTTTGAGGCGGACGACGAGCATAGCTTTTCCACCGAGGCACTGACGCCGTCTGTGGTTTGCATTGTTAAGCGCACCTTAATCAACTCGCGCGCCGCACGCGATACCGTGATGGTGAGCCAGTTGCTCAAGCTAACGGTCGCGGAATTGCACCGCACCCAAAATCACATCCTGCTGATGATTAAAGGCGCGCATGAGCGTGTTGCCGGCTTTTTGCTCGAAATGGCAAATCGCAACCACTCGAATAGTGAGATCGAACTTCCGATGTGCCGGCAGGATATCGCCGATTATCTTGGCCTCACCATCGAAACTGTATCGCGGACGCTAACACGACTCGAGAACGGCAGCGCTATTTCTTTGTTGACGTCGCGTCACATCGTTCTGCGCAACTAAGGCGCGCTGAACCGTATAAACGCATATCGGACTCGGTCGCCGAAGTCCCAAAGCCAAGTGCTTTCTCTCCGATATATGTTTGGCTTGACTGCCTCAGCATTCGTGCCGTGATTGTTTATTTAGCTCCAAGCGTCGAGGTGATGATCTGGATGTCACTAAAACCTCCGTTTGGAGTGGGGTCCCGATCGGCGCCGATCGGTACCCCACCGTGTCATTTGTTTCGCCAGTAAATTTAAATTGTTGGCGCGAATTCGGCTGGGGTCCTGCTTCGGTACACGATTCACAGCCCACGGTTGCCAACGGCTCGATGACGCCTTTAACACCGCATTCGCTGGGTGAATTGATTGTGCCGGCCGTTGCGCCCGCCGTGGCTACCGCGCCGGTTTTGCCACCACCGGCTTCCGTTGCCGCGGCACGCGTGCCGGCGTCAGCCGATTTTCATCCGGTGCCGCCGGGCTCAATACCCGATGCCGCGCCATTATCGGTGGTGGCCAGCGCCGGACACGTCGACTCGGGATTTTACGGGCTGATGGCGAAGATACCGCTGCTCGGGCGCGTGGTCGGGCGTTAGATTCCGGGCTGCCAATCCGCCACCGCCGGCACATCGGCTTCCACCCGCCAGGGTCCGTTCTTGCCGGCCGCGTGCCCGGCCTGTGACAAGCGCGCGAGATAATCGCTACGCGGGATTTCACGGAAACCCATGTCGTGGCAGGTCGGCGTCATCAGCTTGCCGTCGTTGAAGGCAAAGCCCCAGCGCGCCAGATGCCAGTTGAGCACGGTGAAGCCGATCTTGGAGGTGTTGGGCTCGCGCGAGAACTGCGATTCGGTGACGAAGGTATCGCCGACCGCCACGCCGTAGCCGCCGCCGGTGAGCTCGCCGCGCTCGTTCCATACTTCGAAGCTGTGCACGTAGCCGGCGTCATAGAGCTCGGCGTAAGCACGCATGATCTGGGGCGTGATCCAGGTGAGATGCCAACGCCCGGAACGGCGGCCGGCACAAGACGTGATGACGCCTTCGAAATCGCGGTCGAAGGTCACCGTGTATGTGCCCTGGCGCATTTGCCGGCGCAGCCGCTTGGCGATGTGCAATTCGTTGAAGAACAGCAAGGAGCGCATTGGCGGCGACCACCATTTTAATGACGCCATATGTGCGAACGGGTAGAGCCCGTGCCGGTAGGCGTCGAGCAGGGTCGGCAGCGACAGATCGTGCACGATGCCAGCGAGACCTAGCGGCTGGTCGAAGGCGAGGTCCGGATCGGGCATGGCAAAACCCGGCGCCAGAAACTCGCGCACGTAGAGCCTGGCCAGGTTTGGCAGCCCACCAATGCGCGACGGCACGGCGGCCCAGGCGAGTCCCAGGAGCCAGCGCTCGGCTTTGTGGCGCAGGCTCTCACGGAACAGCGCGGCACGACGGTCAATGCCGGCGGTGGGGCTCAAGCTCAGGCGGTCGGCATGGAAGGCCAAAACGGCGCTCCGGGAGATGGAAGAAGGGTTCGACCCTTCTCACCTCGCATACCGCGCCTAACGAAGGGTTATGTTTGGTCTGCAGTAATCTCTCACCCGCTAGTTCAAAAAAGCCGTCAGGTCACCCTCTACATCACAAGCTCTTTGATGGCGTCGTTAAAGCGCATATAATGTGCAGATGATTAGCCCAAAGCTCACACAAGACGTTGATTTTACCTGTCGGCATTGCGGGGCGTTTTACCTCGTGAGCCATACCAAATTGCCCATTGCTGATAGTGGCAGCGCCTATTGCGAGGTTTGCCATCGCAGGATGGTTCAATGGAATTCAAACCTGCGACCATTCTATAGGCTCGTGAAACCATCCAACCGAGATTGAACATGCTGTGCGTGAATGGTATCAGGTATCAAGCATGAATGACGAAATCAAAGCTTCAAGCAACCGGGTAGAACCATCAACAGATGGCAGGTATATTGCTTTCTGGTGCGGGCGAGTGGTGTTCGAGAACGGCCGGGTCAAGAAATTCGATGCTGAACACGATGCTTGGGAATACCTCACGCGTTGCGATATGGCTGGCAAGATTATCCATTGAAGTCATTCGTGGGCCCCCACTTTTTGACCAACCGTTGCTATTTATGCGGCACGCGTGCGTTGAAATTGGTACACAGTGCGGTGCAATCGTGAGCGCCGGAATGGTCAGCACGTACTCCTGCCAAAACCGGCGCACCGCGGTGGATAGTCAAAGTCGCGTCTCTGAATCACTCTTAATTCTTAATCAACTGACCCTCCACATTCTTCGGGGGGCGTTTCGAATGAGTTCTGCTGGTTGGCCGCCGTCATCTCGGAATCGTGCGTGACAATGCGGTCGACGATGAACAAAGGCCGCCGCTTCGATTCGATATACAAGCGTCCCACATATTCGCCGAGCAACCCGAACAGCATGAGCTGCATGCTGCCGAGGATCAGCACGATGGTGGTCAGGCTGGTCCAGCCGGTGACCACGCGTCCGGTTGCCCAGCTGCCCAGCGTATAGCCGAGCATGAGCAGGCCGAGAAATCCCACCATAAGTCCCGCGTAGGAGGCGAGCCGCAAGGGGGTGATCGAAAACCCCGTCAGCCCGTCAAGCGCCAACACCATCATGCGCGATATGGAATATTGACTCGATCCGGCAAAGCGCGGTGCGCGGTCGTAGGACAGCGCAACTTGGCGAAATCCGATCCAGCTGACCATGCCGCGAATGAAACGATGCTGTTCCGGCATGGCGTTGATGATATCGAGGAC
>JBOHWL010000161.1:0-14386 GCA_050736615.1 Binataceae bacterium (SeqCode)
CGATGATTGTGGCGGAAGGAAAACTCATTCAGGTATAGGGGCAGATAATCTTTGCTGACGTTGTGATAGGTGCCAACCACGCCACGTTTGAGCAGGCTCCAGAACGACTCAATGTTGTTGGTATGGACGTTCCCGCGCACATACTCGCCACGCGCATGACTTACCGATGCGTGCGGAATCTTGCGCCCCATGTACTTGTAGTCAACTTTCTCATCAGTGGCGACCAGCGAAACCTTATCGTCCACTACGCCGCGCACGAATCCGCTCAAGGTGCGCGCATCAGTATCGCCAATGACCCGTGCGACCACGTTACCCTTGCGCGCAATCGCACCGATCACGCCCACCTTGCCATAGCCGATTTTCTCATCGAGCGGGCCACGCGGACTCGCCTCGCGTTGCTGGCGGGATTTCTTATTCCAGTGGCGATTGCGATCCTTGCCGCCGATGTAGGTTTCGTCAGCTTCAACTTCGCCAGTCAGCGGGAAGGCATCACCGCGCATGGCCGCACGCCAGCGATGGCACATATACCAGCTTGTGCGCCAGTCGGAACCAGAGTCTTCGCCGAAGATCACGCGATGGACCTGGAGCGAACTGATGCCTTTCTTGGCAGTCAGCATCAAATAGCCAACCTTGAACCACAGCCGAAGCGGAATCTTGGTGTCCTGAAAGATTGTGCGGGTAATGACGCTGAAGCGATAGCCGTTCTTGCGATCGCAGGTGACTGGTTTGCCGTCGTAATCGCGAGTCTGAAGACCGCTCTTGCAGACCCAATTGAACGGACGCGACTTGAGCGCATATATGCGTTCTTTGCTCCCGCAACGTGGACAGCTAACGCCATCAGGCCAGCGCTTGGCGGCCAGGTAGGTTTTGCAGTCATCATCAGTCGCGAACTGCTTATCGAAGATGTCCAAGGTCTGCATGATGAAGATTTAAGCAGAAAGGCTATCAGGTGTCAATACCAACAAAATCGCCCGGCAAGTTTACATAATGTTTCTTATGCGAACTTGAATGCGGGGCCACGGAAAGCGGCTTAAGGGCCGGAGCGGCCACGGGTCGGCGCCTTCGGCTTGCGTCCCAATTCCGCCAAGGTTCGTCGCACCCCGAAATTCGCCGGATCGAGCTCGAAGGCGCGCTCCAGGTAAACGATCGCGCTGGCGGTGCGCTCCAGCTTGAGACAGACCCGCCCCAAGGTATGCATCAGCTCGACCGAATCGCCGCCGCACTCGCGCGCCCGCCGCAACATCGTGAGCGCTTCGCCATAGTTTTCACGGTCCGCCAACAACATCCCCAAACCCGCCGCCGCGCGCGCGTTCAGCGGATCAAGTTCAAGTGTTTCTTTAAATAATGACGCGGCATTGCGCCGCGCGCCCTTGCTGCGCAAATCCGCCGCCGCCGCCGCTAATCTGTTCGCTTCTTCAACTAACGCTTTAAGTTCTACCTGAACCTCGGCGCGCTCGCAGCTCACCGTCGCGCGCAACATCCGCACCCGCGGCCCCAGATATTCGCTCAGGCGCGCCACGATGGTGTCCTCGCCGACACCCGCGGGATCAAGAAAAATCGCCCCAATGGCGTCGCCAATATGGTCGTCGCGCAGAATCACGAGCGTGCGCCGCTGCCGAAACTGCTTCATAGTCAGCACGCGCGCGTCACACCCGCTCGTCCGGATCGAACAGCTTGCGATATTCGTCCAGGGCGAAGCGGTCGGTCATACCGGCGATATAGTCCGCCACCACTCGCGCCAGCGCTTCGCCATCCCGTTCAACCCGCGCCAAGACGTGCGGCGGCATCTGGCGCGGCTCGCTCATGTAGGTTTCGAACAGGCGCGCCAACACCCTGCCCGCCTTCTCGGTCATGCGGCTAACCCGGTAATGGTGATAAAGCCGCTCGCTCATCACCTGTTTGAGTTCGGCGACTTGCGGGCCTAGCTCTCCGAAGCTCGCCAGACTGCGGCCCGTTCCGCGCACCGCCGCAACGCTTTCGATACCCGCGCGTTGCAGTTCACTATCCATATTGGTGACGAGATCGGTGACCAGCACGTCGATCATCCGAATGACCGTCTGGTAGCGCGCGATGCGCTCGTCCATCCCGGGGCGTTCGCGATTGACGCGCTCCCACGAGTCGCGGAACAGGCGCGAATGATTGAGGTCGTCCCGGGTGAGCATCTGAGCCTTGAGACCGTCGTCAACGTCATGGGCGAGGTAGGCGATTTCGTCGGCGAGGTCGACGATTTGCGCCTCGAGGCAAGGATACAGCTCGGGGCCGAACTCGTGCGCCGCCGGACGCCCCTTGAAACTGGAATGCTTGATGATGCCTTCGCGCACCTCGAAGCTCAAATTGAGCCCGCGGAAATCCGGATAACGCACCTCGATCCAATCCACCGTGCGCAGACTTTGCGCGTTGTGATCGAAACCACCGTACGGCCGCATCAGATCGTTCAAGACCCGCTCACCCGCGTGGCCGAAGGGGGTATGGCCGAGGTCATGCGCAAGTGCGACGGCTTCGGCCAGGTCGCGATTGAGCGCCAACGCGCCGCTGACGGTACGCGTAATCTGGGCCGCTTCCACGGTATGGGTCAGACGCGTGCGGTAATAATCACCTTCATGATTGACAAAGACCTGGGTCTTATATTCGAGACGCCGGAACGCGGCCGAATGGATGATGCGGTCGCGATCACGCTGAAAGCCGGTGCGCATCGGATGCGGCGGCTCGGCGATTCTGCGGCCACGGCTGTCGCACGCCCGCATCGCGTATCCGGCCAGCGTCCGCTCCTCAATTCGCTCCAACTCTTCACGGGTGCGTAACATGATTTGCTTCCGCGCACGAATCTATCACGAGCGGCCGCATGCGCTGAAACCGGCACCGGTCCAGCTTTCCCAGTTGCGCCAGCGTGGCTTGCGCGCTCAGGCCGTTAGGAGTCCGTGCTGGGAGGCTCCGCGCGAGCCTTGGTTGTCATTTCGAGCGCGTTAGCGCAGCCGACACTAGGCGGAACGAAGTGAAGCCGAGCTAAGGAGTCTGCGACGTGCGTGTATGATGGAGCGAGCAGGCGAATCCTGACTTGGCCGACGACTCGCGGACTCGCCCGCCCCACGGAGCTGCGTTCAGGGTCAGCCTGCCGGAGCGAGAAATCCCGGATCGAACGCTGAAAATGCACGGATTTCCGGGATTCCTCGCTTCGCTCGAAATGACAGACTAAGAACTTTCCAGAGGTTTCCTAGCGCCTCTTCTGAATTCGTGATCGGTAAATGCGGCCCCATTGGACCAGTGAATCGACGAGTAATAAAACCTAGCTGCTCGCCTCGCGCTCGCTGGTGCCTTCGGCCGCCTCGCCTTTCTAATGTCGCACGTCGGCTCGCAAGTGAGCCGTAGCGCATTCTATAATGCCGCGTGTGGTGAAGGTGGCGCAGCGATGGCGCGGATACCGAGCGTCCGATTTTTTCGCACGGCGATAATCCTGGCGATAGCCGTCACGGCCGTGACGGGCTGCGCCAGTCGGCAGCTTGTCGCGCCGCGGCTTGTGCCGCGGCGCGCACCGGTCGCGCGCGGCCCGCTCTTCGGCACCGCTTCATGGTACGGTCCGGGTTTCAACGGCCATCGCACCGCCAGTGGCGAAATTTATAATCAGGAAGACCTTACGGCTGCCTCGAAAATTTTCCCTTTGGGCACGCGTCTGATGGTGACCAACCTGGCCAACGGCGATTCGGTTGAAGTACGCGTCAATGATCATGGCCCGTATGTGAAGGACCGCTCCCTCGACCTGTCGCATAAGGCGGCGCGGATACTTGGCATGGTCGGGCCGGGGACCGCCCGCGTACGCATGGAGGTGCTGGACGCGCCCTATTCCCAGTTTATCGGACGGGAAGTCTACTTCGTTCAAGTGGGCTCATTCGCGCGGGCCGGCAACGCCCGACGCCTGCGCGAACGCTTATCTACGTATTACCGCAACATCAGGATCGATAGAGTAGAAGCTGGCAGCCGCCGCTACTATCGTGTTCGTATGGGCGCCTACCGCACTCATCGCGCGGCGGAACGGGGCGCGCGCGGCGCGGCGCGTTTCGGCCTGCCGGTGGTAATCGTGCAGGAATAACCTCGACCCCTCCTTACAGCGGGTCCGGCTATTTCCGTCAGGATGACGTATCCGCTTGCCAGCTCGCCGTGGTGGCGACTATCGTGCGGTCCGGGGGGCTTGCGGTTTGGTAACGCGGCGCGGCCAGAACGGACTGTGGCAAGATCAGGCGAAACGGCATAACGCGAACCTCTGGAGGCCTAGTCCGCGACGCTTAGGCCGGGACACGCACGCAAGTCCGGCGGTGCAGAGCATATCAGGTTGATAATGAGGCTGGCCGCACGTATATTCCGCGCGGGAAGGCTCCGGGCCCGCCACTGGATTTTCAATCCGCGCTGGGTCGCGATTGGTCACGGCCGTTGCGCTCGCGCCGGTTGGCGATTCGCCCCGCATCTGGGGCTTGTGTTCGCATTGGTACTCAGCGGATGCGCCTACGCGATCATCCACGGCGATACCGTCAATCAGACGCGCGCTGATCAAGTCGCGTCCGGATTGGCGCACCTGCGCGGACTTGATTTCACCACCAAGGTGCCAATCGTGGTGACGACACGCGATCAGGCCGAGCGCATTCTGGCCGCTGAAATCACTCGCGACCATAGCGATCGCGAATTACAGATCGGCGGTGAAAGCGGCACGATGGTTGGGCTGTACCCGCCTGGAATGAAGCTTAAGCAAGAAACCCTCAAGCTGCTGCGCAACCAGATCGCCGGCTTCTATGACGCTCACGACAAGCGCATGGTGCTGGTCGAAAGCGGCGCGGACCTAGGCTTTTGGAACGGCGCCGCCGAGCTCGTCACCCACCGTGACGTCGTCGGCGAGATGCTGCTTGCGCACGAATTGACCCACGCCTTGCAGGATCAGCACTTTCATATTGAGAAAATGCTCGACCGCGTTGACAACAACGACGACCACATGCTGGCGCTCAAGGCGGTGGCCGAAGGAGACGCGACGCTGGCCGGCTTCGGCTACGCGGCGGGCAATCTTGACCCGCGCACGATAGACTTGGTGGTGTCGAATCTGGCCAATCTGCCACAAGCGTTCGCCGCGCAGTCTCCCAATGTGCCCGTGGGTCTCAGCGCGCCGATGTTATTCCAATACTCCGCCGGTACGCGTTTCGTGGCCGAGGCCTACAAGCGTGGCGGCTGGGCCGCGGTCAACGCGCTTTACCACAATCCGCCGCAATCGAGTCAACAGATCATGCAGCCGGAGCTTTACTTCGACCGGCCATCGCCGCCGGCCAAAATAGATCTGACCGGTTATCAGGACGTCCTGCGCGGTTGGACCAAGGCGGATGACGATTGCTACGGCGAGTTTCTTTTGAAAGTGATTCTTCAACGCGGCATGGGCAAGATACCCGCCGCCGCCGGCTTGGTTCGCCAATGGGACGGCGATCGTATGCTGGTATTCAGCCGCGGCCAGGCACTTACCGTCTTATGGCTCATCGCGTTCCGGGATCAGCGCTCGGCCGAGGAGTTCAGTGAGGCGTATGGTGACGTGCTCAATAATTTGCGAGGCGTTCATGAGCCCCATCGGATCGATTGCCACGCCGGCGCCGTGCTGGTCGTGATTGGTGCCGGTGCGAAGCAGTTTGCCGCGCTCGCACCCGCCGTATGGAAAGCCAGCACGATCACGCCGGCGGCGCCGGTCAAAAATAAGCTGCCGCTCCATGCCGCCGAGGCCACACCCGTGCCCTTGGCCTTCAACGGCTAGCTAAGGGATTCGGTTAGTGAAAACAGGCGTTACTGGAGGTTCGCACAAACGGAGAGCAGGGAAAAACACCTGCTCCCGGTCGTTATTTATCTGACTCCGGACGGTCATGCCCCGAGCACGCAGTCGGTCGGAGATTCACCCGAACTAGCACAGAATTTACTTTTGATTTCCTATCGCGACGATATTTCAGGATTTGTTCGAAGTAGCGCCGAGAGGCGCTTCACGCGGTTTCAGTTGCTGAAGTGTTACGGCAGTACGCGGCGCTTGCGAAGGACTTAACATGATTGAGAACACGTTCGGGGACTTCGTTCGGAAAAATTTCACAGCCTTGGATGAATTGGTGCGGCGATACTCAGAATATAAGATTGAGGTCGCCCAATCATATTGGAACGACCTGCGCGTCTCGATCCAGAAAAAGACGCCCGTGAACTATATCTTTGACGGTGCCGACAAAGAGCTACTCCTTCCGAAGCGAAGCGAGCGTGTATGTGGATGGAGCCGGCCGATCAATGAACGTGGACACAAAGTGACGATTGGCTTCGGCATAGATATGCAACCCGCGGAGCTTGCCAGAGGCACGTGGCCGTTCAATAGCTGTTGGACGGGCGCTAGAGTTTGGGCGGACAGAGATTGGCAATTGAACTTCTACAATATTGGCAGACAGAAAGTTTCGGACACGGAACCATCGGACGATTCCTGGGTACTTTGGAAATTTTGGCAGCCGCCCCATGCTATAAAGCCCGAGGATTTAAATGATCGGCTGACCGAGTGACGTGCAGCTCAGCAGCAGGAGATAATCGCGGAATTAGACTGGTGGAAGCAAATCGTTGGTCAGATTCTAGGAGAGCTTCCGCGATCGGAATAAGAGGCGTATTCACGAAAGACTCTTTGCTAACATGGCCTCCAAATCAAGGGGAGGAGCCGAGCAGATCGCGGGCTTTCGCAATCAGATTGCGTTCGCTGCGATGGCTCGCGCGAGTAAGCGCCTGCGCAATGCCCATCCAAGCCACCTCGTCGATTTCGGCATCATGGGCTGTCGGGTCACCGCCGCGGCATTCCATCAGAAAGAAATACACGCGTTTGAAAATGCGAATTGGCGGTTCGTTGGGAAGGTCGCGCCAGGAATAGACATAGGAAACGTCGCCCAGCGAAATTCCCGCCGCCACAATCAGGCCGGTTTCCTCCGAGGCTTCGCGCAAAGCGGCCTCGACTACGCCCTCGCCCGGTTCAACATGGCCCTTGGGCAATACCCAGGTTCCGCGCCCGGCCGGGCGTACGAGCACGACTTCGATCTGGCCGTCGAGTTCGCGCCAGATTAGCCCGCCAGCGGAGATCTCATGGCGCCATCTCGACGGGCTCTTGGTTTTTGCGCCTTTCGCCTTCGTCATCCGCGGTTGTTTACGCAAGCCTCAAAAGGGGTTCACCTAACCAGTGGCCGAAATAGCGTCGCTTCGCGGGACCGGCGCGCACGCAAGCCTCAAATCGGTATCGGATTTCCCGGCTCATTACGCTTTGCTTCACAGGAGTATTCTAGCCTACATCGCCTAGGCTGAAACCCAAATCCAACATCCGGGCGATCGCGGCGCGGACGGGTGCCGACTCCGGCAGTTCGAGCCCAAGATCGCGTCGCATCCAGGCTTCTGCCATTTTGCCGGCGCGCTCGATCAACTCCTGATCATGGATAAAATGCGCGAAGCGCAGCGGCAAGGCGCCGGTTTGGCGGGTGCCGAAAAGGTCACCGGGTCCACGTTGGTGCAAATCCGCCTCCGCAACCTCGGCGCCACTGCGGGATTTGACCAACACTTCGAGGCGGGTGCGAGCGCGCGCGTCGGCCTGTTCGGAAACCACGAGGCAGCAGCGTGAGGGTGCGTCGCCGCGCCCTACCCGTCCGCGCAACTGATGCAGTTGGGCAAGCCCGTAGCGTTCCGCCGCCAGCACCGCGATAACCGTGGCTTCCGGCACGTCAATGCCGACTTCGACCACCGTCGTTGCCACCAGCACATCCAGCGCGCCATCGCGGAATTGGCGCATCACCTGGTCCTTTTCGGCTGAGCGCATGCGGCCGTGCAAGAGCCCGAGGCGGAATTCGCACAAGGGCCCCTGCGCGAGCCGCTCGGCGACCGTCTTGACGGAGGCGAGGTCATCCTCTTCGCCCTCAATCAACGGCACGACATAATAAGCACGATTCCCCTTCTCGAGTTCGGCGCGCACCAGTTTATCAACTTCGGCGATCGACTTTTGCGCATGAATCATGGTGGCGACCGGTATGCGGCCCGGCGGCATTTCATCCAACAGCGAAATGTCGAGATTGCGAAAGAGCGACAATGCGAGGCTGCGCGGAATCGGGGTCGCCGTCATCAACATCACGTTGGTTTCGGCACCCAGCGCCATCAGGCGCGCGCGCTCGAACACCCCGAAGCGATGTTGCTCGTCAACGATGGCAAGCCCCAGCCGGCGCATCCGCACCTGCTCCTGGATCAGTGCCTGCGTGCCGAAGGCCACGCTAATGACGCCGCTGGCGAGCAGGCGCAAGACGCGCGCACGTTCGCTCCCCGTGACACGGCCGGTGAGCAATGCGCTTTGTACCCCGGTGCGCGCGCACAGGCGTTGAAACGTCGCCTGATGCTGTTCGGCGAGCAATTCCGTCGGTGCCATAAACGCGGTCTGATAGCCGCATTCGGCGGCGCGCAACGCCGCCCATAATGCCACCAGCGTCTTGCCACTCCCAACGTCGCCAAGCAGCAGCCGGTTCATCTGAAAAGGCTGGGCGAGGTCATCCGCAATTTCGGCAATTGCGGTAGTTTGCGCCGCAGTGGGCTGGAACGGCAATTCTTGGAGAAAAGCTAATGTAATAGTTGAAGTGCTCGTGAAG
Organism: Binataceae bacterium (SeqCode); assembly: GCA_050736615.1. Taxonomy (GTDB): domain Bacteria; phylum Desulfobacterota; class Binatia; order Binatales; family Binataceae; genus JBOHWJ01. The sequence continues at coordinate 8,646 of JBOHWL010000161.1, forward strand.
GCCGCACCGTGGCGCCGCCGCAGGCGCGCGCGTTCACGCGCCAGTGCCAGTTGAAACGTAAACATCTCGTCCAACGCGAGCGCGCGATGGGCCGCCGAGTTGCCCCTCTGGAGTTCATCAAGCTCCGCATCGCTGGGCGGCCGATGAAGGTATTGCAACGCCTGAATCACCGAGGGCACGGCTAGCCCGTCGCGCAACGCGGCGGGGATTGTGCTCAAATCGATGTGCAGATGGCTGATCGCTTGCGCGACAATCGCGGCATAGAGGGGCTGTCCGACTTCGCGCGGCAGGCTATAAACCGGCCGAATCGCGGGCGGCTCGCCGCCCTCGAGGCGATGAACCTCGGGATGGACGATTTCAAGCGCGCCGTCCGTCCCGACGCCGACGCGGCCACGCAACAGCACGCGCTCGCCGGAGGGCATCCGCGCAAAAGCCGGCAAGTTGAACCATACCACGCGCAGCCGCACGCCGTCGGGATCAGTCAGGTCCGCGGTCGCCAGCCGTCGCCATCGATTAGCGCGCATCGGGCGCTGCGTCACGGCGCCCAGCGTACCGCTGACAACGGCATCATCGCCCGCCCTAAGCTCCCTGATTTTGCGCGGCCGGCGCAGATCCACATAGCGATACGGGAGATGAAACAGCGCGTCGGCACACCAGATTATTCCGCGATCGCGCAAAGCGGCCGCGCGTTTGGGGCCGATCCCATGCAAGCTGGCTATTTCGATGTCCTGAGAAAGGCCGGCGGGCTGGGCTGATGGTCGTGGCTCAACGGCACGCGGCGTAATCAGACGGGATGGGCGGCGCGGCCGATTCATCGACAGCGGGTCTTCAGGCGTCGGCGTAATAGTCTTGCAACGCCCGCACCGAGAGCGGGTGCGCGCGGATCGCGGCGATTGCTTCGACCGCGGCACTCGCACCCGCGATCGTCGTAAAAAAAGGCACCCGCATTTCGAGCGCGGTCCGGCGGATCGAGAACGAATCGCTGGCACCCTCCTCGTCCGGCGTATTGATCACCATCGCCAAACCACCCGCGCGAATCAGGTCGACCACGTGCGGGCTGCCCTGGGCAACCTTGTTGATAACGGCGCATTGGATGTCCAATTGTGCGATGGCACGCGCGGTACCACTAGTCGCGACCATCTCGAAGTCCATCGCGGCCAGTCCGCGCGCGATGGTTTCAAGCAACGGCTTGTCGGCATTGCGCACGCTGATAAAGACACGGCCCTTCGTCGGCAAGTCGGTGGAGGCCGCGATTTCGGCCTTGGCGAAAGCGGCGGCAAACGAATTATCTAGACCCATCACTTCGCCGGTGGACTTCATCTCGGGACCGAGAATCGTATCGACGCCGGGGAAGCGCGCGAACGGAAACACCGATTCCTTGACCGCCATGTGCGCGGGCACGCGCTCGCTGGTGAAGCCGAGTTCGCTCAGCTTCATTCCGGCCATCACGCGCGCGGCCATTTTGGCCAGTGGCACGCCGATGGTTTTGCTCACGAACGGGATGGTGCGCGACGCCCGCGGATTCGCCTCGAGAATATAGACCTCGCCCTGAAAGATCGCGTACTGCACATTGATCAGCCCGACCACCCCAAGTTCACATGCCAGCAGCCGGGTCTGCTCGCTCAACTCGGTCACGACAGCCCGGCTCAGGCTGCGCGGTGGCAGCACGCATGCGCTATCGCCCGAATGGATTCCGGCACGCTCGATGTGCTCCATAATCCCGCCGATGACGACCGTCTCGCCGTCCGCGATCGCGTCGACATCCACCTCGATCGCACCGTCGAGATAGCGGTCGACCAGCAACGGACGCTGTTCCGAGGCGTGCAGTGCCTGATCGAGGTAACCGCACAGCGCGCCCTCGTTGGCCACCACCTCCATCGCGCGCCCGCCCAGCACGTAAGATGGGCGGATCAGCACCGGATAGCCAATCCGGGCGGCACCGCGGATAGCTTCGTCGCCGTTGCGCGCCAGCACCCCGCGCGGCTGCCGCAGCCCGAGCTTCTCAACCATCTGATTAAACCGCTGGCGATCCTCGGCGCGGTCGATCGCGTCGGGAGTGGTACCGAGAATCGGTACGCCCGCCTGATGCAACGGCATTGCCAGCTTCAACGGCGTTTGCCCGCCGAATTGCACGATCAAGCCGGAGGGCTTTTCACGTTCCACAATTGCGAGCACGTCCTCCAAGGTGAGCGGCTCGAAGTAGAGACGATCGGAGATATCATAGTCGGTTGAGACCGTCTCGGGATTGCAGTTGACCATGATGGTCTCGAAGCCGTCCTGTTTGAGCGCCAGGCTCGCGTGCACACAGCAATAATCGAACTCTATACCCTGGCCGATACGATTGGGGCCGCCGCCCAGGATCATGATCTTACGGCGCTGGTCGGGATTGGCCTCGTCCTCGCCTTCGTAAGTTGAATAAAGATAAGGCGTGAAGGCTTCGAATTCCGCGCCGCAGGTATCGACCGTTTTGAACACCGGCCGCACGTCGAACGCCTTGCGCCGATGCGTGATAGCGCGCTCGTCCGTGCCTCTCAGATCGGCAATCCGCCGATCCGCGAAGCCCATCGCCTTGGCTTCACGCAGGAGATCGGGGTCGAGCGGCTCTTGCGCGATGCGCGATTCCATTCCGACAATTTCGGCGATCGAATCGATGAACCACGGATCAACGCCGGTTAGGCGATAGATCTCGCTGGTGGGAAGGCCGAGGCGCAGGGCGTCGGCGATATAGTAGATGCGGGTGCTGCTGGCTACGGCCAGGCGTGCGCGCACGGTTGTCGCAGCCGCTTGGGGCGTCATGCCGATCACACGGCTCTCGAGGCCGTACGAGTCGGTTTCAAGCGAGCGCAAGGCTTTCTGCAGCGACTCCTTGAAGGTGCGCCCGATGGCCATCGCCTCACCCACCGACTTCATCTGCGGCCCCAGTTCGTCAACCGCGCCACGAAACTTCTCGAACGTGAAACGCGGAATCTTGGTGACCACGTAATCGATGGTTGGTTCGAAGCACGCCGGGGTCATGCGCGTGATGTCATTGGGAATCTCGTCGAGCCGGTAGCCGATGGCGAGCAGCGCCGCGATTTTCGCGATGGGAAAGCCGGTGGCCTTGGAGGCCAGCGCGGAACTGCGCGACACGCGCGGATTCATCTCGATCACAACCATGCGGCCGCTGACCGGGTCGATCGCAAACTGGATATTCGAACCGCCGGTGTCAACCCCGATTTCCCGGATGACGCGGAGCGCCGCATCGCGCATCAACTGGTATTCCTTGTCGGTCAGCGTCTGCGCCGGGGCGACCGTAATAGAGTCGCCGGTATGCACGCCCATCGGATCGAGATTTTCGATCGAACAGATGATGACGACGTTGTCGGCGCTGTCGCGCATCACCTCCAGTTCGTATTCCTTCCAGCCTTCGATCGATTGCTCGATCAGAACCTCGGTGCTGGGCGACATCTCCAGACCCCAGCGTACCTTGACCAGAAAATCCTCCGGCACGCGCGCGATGGAGCCACCGGTTCCGCCCAGCGTTCGTGAAGGCCGGATGATCAGAGGCAATCCCAATTCAGCTCTGATGGTTTCGGCTTCGGCTTCGTTGTGAGCCACGGCGGAGGCCGGGACTTCAAGGCCGATGTTGATCATGGCGCGCTTGAACAGGTCGCGATCCTCTGCTTTTTTTATGGCGGCGAGATTAGCGCCGATAAGTTCGACGCCATGGCGCTCGAGCACGCCCGTTTCCGCCAGTTCAATCGCGAGATTGAGCGCGGTCTGACCGCCGACCGTCGGCAACAGGGCGTCGGGGTGCTCGCGCTCGATAATGCGCGTGATGCTGGCGACGGTCATCGGTTCGATATAGGTGCGGTCGGCCAGCTCCGGGTCGGTCATGATGGTCGCCGGATTCGAATTGATGAGGATGATGCGCAGGCCTTCCTCGCGCAACGCCTTGATCGCCTGGGTCCCCGAATAATCGAACTCGCAGGCTTGTCCGATCACGATTGGACCGGAGCCGATGAGCAGCACGGAGTGGATGTCGTTACGGCGCGGCACGGTTCATTCTTCCCTGGTTCGCGGAACTAGATGGCATCGGAATCCCCAATGCGGTCGAGCGTCTCAGCGCCATAGCGCGGAAAATTCTCCACCAGGCGCCGAAAGCGTGCGAACAAATAAGCCGCGTCATGCGGACCCGGCGACGCTTCGGGATGATACTGCACCGAGAAGAACGGCACGCCGAGGCCGCGCAAACCCTCCACGGTCTGGTCATTCAGATTCAGATGGGACAGCTCGGCGCGTCCCTGAAGCGAAGCGGAATCGACGGCGAAACCATGATTTTGCGCAGTGATTTCCACCCGTCGCGTGCGCAAGTCCATCACCGGATGATTGGCCCCATGATGGCCGAAGCCGAGTTTGTAGGTCTTGCCGCCCAAGGCCAGACCCAGCATCTGATGGCCCAGGCAGATGCCGAAAATGGGTTTGCGTCCGAGCAACCCGCGCACGGTTTCAACCGCATAGGGAACCGCGGCCGGATCACCCGGTCCGTTGGAAAGAAAAACGCCATCGGGGTTGAGCGCGAGGATTTCCTGGGCATTCGCCCGCGCGGGCATCACCTTGACGCGGAAGCCGGTGGCCACAAGACGGCGCAGGATATTGCGCTTGACGCCATAATCGAGCGCAACCGCCAACGGTGCGGCGCGCAATTCGCTTCGCGATGGCTGACGATAGCCGCCATCGCGCCGCCATTCGCCGAAGTCCCAGTCATAAGGCGCCGCCGTACTGACTTCCTTCACCAGATCGCGGCCGACCAATCCGGGCGCCACCCGAGCCTGCTCCACTAATTCCGCCGCATTCAAGTTTACGCTGGAAATCACTGCGGGCTGGGCGCCCGCGCGGCGGATATGACGGACCAGTGCGCGCGTGTCGATACTCTCGATGCCAACGACGCCGGCGCGCTCGAGATATTCGCCCAGCGGCATTTCCGCGCGCCAGTTGGACGGATGCGGCCAGTATTCCCTGACGATGAAGCCTTCCACGTGGACCCGCGTGGATTCCGCATCCTCGGCATTGATGCCAACGTTGCCGATTTCCGGATAAGTCATGCAGACTAGCTGGCCTCGGTAGGATGGATCGGTCAGGACCTCCTGATATCCGGTCATGGCGGTGTTGAAAACGACCTCACCCACGGCTTCGCCCCGTGCGCCAAAAGCGCGCCCGCGAAAGATTCGGCCGTCGGCCAGCGCGAGAATCGCTTCACTATGATCGCGTGATGGTGCCATAAGTCAGGTGCGAAGCCGAAGCACCCCATTTCGACGTGACAGTGTTCATCCTTTTACGGAAACTCCCAGGCCGTTGTATACGACCTCGCCGCTGACGATCGTCATTACCGCGCGCCCGCGCAGGCGCATGCCGGCAAACGGCGTGTTGCGGCTCTTGGAAACAAAAGCATTGGCATCGACCGTCCATTCCAAATTGGGATCGATTACTGTGATATCGGCGCGGACGCCGCGGGCGAGCGTGCCGGCCTCGCAACGAAGCAAACGCGCCGGATTCACCGCCATCAGCTCTATCATCCGCGCGGGTGTAATCACGCCTCGATGGACGAGGCCTAAGATCACGCCCACGGCGGTTTCGAGTCCGACAATCCCGTTGGCCGCACGCGTCAGGGCCTCGACTTGCTCCGGCGCGAGCGGCTTCGCGCCGGCGGCACCGAAGAAACCGTTGAGATATTGCGCCTGTTTTGACCCGGGGTCATGCGG
>JBOHWL010000162.1:0-13123 GCA_050736615.1 Binataceae bacterium (SeqCode)
ATCCAAATCCAGCTCAAGAAAAACTCTAGCGATATACTCATTCGGAACATTTGCGACCTTTCTCAGGTCATCCTGAAGCTTTTCCTCGAATTCCTCTTTCTCTTTCATCGAAAAAGCGAACAGGGGCCCTGGCACCAGCAGATAGAGAGCATGGCCATATGTGCCACCATCTAAATTATCGTAGTCCCATCTCTCGCGAATCCGTGTTTGCGAATTCACGACAATTTGCTGAAGTCGCGGTTCGCGTTCACGCTCATAAATTTTGGAGAGCACAGCCAAGTGTCGTTCGATGTTCTTCGGAATCTCGAACTCGAAGCCGTTCTCGTTCATAGCGCGGGTAACCGTCAGGGCTCTTACAGTTTCCTTTTTAGAATCTCGTTGATTATTTTGGGATTGGCTTTGCCGCCCATCGCCTTCATCACCTGGCCCACGAAGAAGCCGAATAATTTGTCGCGTCCGGAGCGATATTCCGCAACTTTTGACGCTTCGGCGGTCAGCACTTTGTCGCAGGCTGCCGCAATTGCGCCCTCGTCGGAAACCTGCACGAGCCCCAGTTTATCGACAGTCGCCGCCGCCCCCTGACCCGATTCGCACATCGCGGCGAACGCAGTCTTGGCGGCACTAAGGCTGATTTTCGACTGGTCGGCCATTCCCAACAGGCTGGCGGTTTCGGCTGATGGCGGCACCGCGTCGGCCAGCCTTCGGCCGCTCTCGTTAACCACCCGCAGCACTTCGCCCATGATCCAGTTGGCCGCCGTTTTGCGGCTCACCCCACCTGCCAGCACCTGTTCGAAGTAGTCGCCAAGGTCACGCTCTTCGCTGAGAATTGCGGCTTCATATTCGCTCAGCCCCATCTGATCGATGTAACGCGCGCGCCGCGCGGCGGGTAATTCCGGCATCGCGACGCGCACCGCTTCGACGAAATCGGCCGCCACCCGCAATGGTGGCAGGTCAGGCTCGGGAAAATAGCGGTAGTCGTTGGCGAACTCCTTCGAGCGCATCGGGCGCGTCTCTTCGCGCACGGGGTCCCATAGATGGGTTTCCTGGGCGACGCGTCCGCCCGCTTCTATCGTTTTGATCTGGCGCGCCACCTCATACTCGATCGCTTGTTCGACGAAGCGGAAGGAGTTGAGATTTTTGATCTCGGTTTTGGTGCCGAGTTCGGCCGCGCCACGCCGCCGCACCGAGACGTTGACGTCGCAGCGAAAACCGCCTTCTTCCATCTTGCCGTCCGAGGCTTCGACGTAGCGCAGAATCGTGCGCAACTGGTGGAGGTAGGCGGCCGCTTCTTCAGCCGAACGGATATCGGGTTCGCTCACAATTTCAATTAGCGGCGCGCCCGAGCGGTTGAAATCGACGAGGCTGGCCGACGCTTCGTGAATATTCTTGCCGGCGTCCTCTTCCATATGGATACGCACCAGGCGCACGCGTTTGTTTCGCGGCAATTCGAGATAGCCGCCCTTGCACAGGGGCAGCTCGTATTGGCTGATCTGATAGCCCTTGGGCAAGTCGGGATAAAAATAGCTCTTGCGCGCGAAAATCGAGTAGGGCGCGATCTCGCAATGCGCCGCCAGCCCGGTGCGCACGGCGAGCTCGACCGCGTGGCGATTGAGCACCGGCAGCACCCCCGGCATCCCCATGCAGACCGGACAGACGTTTTCGTTGGGCGCCGCGCCGAAGGCCGTTGAACATCCGCAAAAAAGCTTCGAGTGCGTCAGCAGGTGCGTATGAACTTCAAGCCCGATTACCGCTTCATACTCGGAACTCATGGTCAATTTCTTTCGTCCGCTTCCATCGAATTATAGCGCGGGCGGCCGCTTGACGAAGCTGCCCGAACACTCGTAGGCGTCCCCCGCCCGCAAAATCGTCTCTTCGCCAAATGGGGGGCCGATAAGCTGCAATCCCACGGGCATGCCGCCGCGGTCATAACCGCAGGGCAGGGCCAGTCCCGGCAGCCCGGCTAGATTTACCGAGATTGTGAAAATGTCCGACAAGTACATTTTGAGCGGGTCATCGGTTTTTTCCCCGAGGCGAAAGGCGGTGGCGGGCGCGACCGGAGTTGCAATCACGTCGCACTGTTCGAAGGCGCGTTCGAAGTCCCGTCGTATCAGGGTGCGCACACGCTGCGCCTTGAGATAATAAGCGTCGTAATAACCGGCCGAGAGCGCAAAGGTTCCCAGCATGATGCGTCGTTTGACTTCGGCGCCAAAACCCCGCGCGCGAGTGCGATTGTTGAGTTCGAGATTATTGTCGCCCGCAACGCGCAGCCCGTAGCGAATACCATCGTAGCGCGCCAGATTGGCGCTGGCCTCGGCGGTGGCAACCACATAGTAGGTCGCGATCGCGTAATCGGTATGCGGCAGTGAAATCTCGATAATGCGCGCGCCCATCGCCTCGTAGTGCTTAAGCGCGGTGCGCACCGCCGCTTCGACCTCGGCCTCCACGCCCTCGACGAAGAATTCCTTCGGCACTCCGATGCGCATTTCTTTGACCTCGCGGTCGAGCGCCTTTTCATAATCCGGCACCGGGCGCGCCGCGCAGGTCGAATCGCGCGCGTCGACGCCCGCCAGCGTGCGCATCAGGATGGCGGCGTCGCGCACGGTTTTGGCAAATGGGCCGACCTGGTCCAGCGATGATGCGTAGGCAATGACGCCGTAGCGGCTGACCCGGCTATAAGTCGGCTTCAGCCCGACTACGCCGCAGAAAGCGGCGGGCTCGCGGATCGAGCCGCCAGTATCGGTGCCGAGCGCGCCCAGGCAATTTTCGGCGGCAACTGCCGCCGCCGAGCCACCCGACGAGCCGCCCGCCACGCGCGTCAAATCGTACGGATTACGCGTGGGACCAAAAGCCGAGTTTTCGGTCGACGAGCCCATCGCGAATTCATCCATGTTAGTCTTGCCGGCGAAGACGGCGCCGGCCGCGCGCAGGCGTGCGATCACGGTGGCGTCGTAAGGCGAGATAAAATCCGCAAGAATGCGCGAGGCGCAAGTGGTACGGACGCCGGCGGTCAGGAAAATGTCCTTGATTGCCAGCGGAATCCCGCAAAGCGGCGGCGCGCCGCCCGCTTTAAGCCGCTGGTCTGCCGCCGCTGCCTGCTCCATCGCCTCGCGCGCACATACTGTGACGAAAGCATTGAGAGTGCGTTCGGTCGCGGCGATGCGCTCAAGGCAGGCCCGCGTCAGCTCGCTGGCGGAGATTTCTCGCCGCGCGAGTAAATCACGCGCTTGCGTAATCGTCAGCCGGTTGAGGTCAGCCGTCATCGGATGAGGCCCCGAGTGGTTGCAAGCTCATCGCGAATGGCACAGCACACATTAGGCGGAGCAAAGCAGTCCGCGACGTGCGCATGATTGAGCGAAGCGAGAAATTAAAACCTTGATGTTCGATCATGGGCGCGGCACTTCATTCGATGATTTTCGGCACCTTGAAGAAATAACCTTCACGCGCTGGCGCGTTGCGCAGCATCGCGTCGGCGGCCGGCTGATTAGTTACCTCGTCGTCGCGCATCGGAGTGCCCGCCTCGCCGACCTGAGCGGTAGGCTCAACGGCGGTGGTGTCAAGCTGATTGAGCTTGTCGATATAGGTGAGAATCGCGCTCAGCTCGGTGCGCAGCCGCTCCTCTTCCGTCGCGCCCAATTCGATACGGGCCAGGCGCGCGACATGCCGTACCTGCTCGAGGCTGATTTTGTTTTCCGCCATGGGAAACGAATCGTACCATCCGCGCGATCCCAAGTCAGGCGCGCGCACGATGTTGTCAATTCGCAAGATGGATCATCAGACAGATTGCTTCAGCCGCCGTACATCGCCTCGATGCGTTCGCGGTAATGTTCCTGCACAACTTTGCGCCGCAGCTTCATCGTCGGAGTCAGCTCGCTATTATCCTGCGAAAAGGGTTGAGCGGTAAGGGTGAAGGCGCTGATTGCCTCAACGTCCGAGACATTTTGATTGAAGGTGCGAATGTGGCCTTGAAACAGCGCCTGAAGCCGCGGGTCGGCGACAATCTCACCGGGCAATTTGTCGTCGATACCCAAACCCTTTAGTTCGGCGCTCAGGTTCTCGAAATTCGGCACGATAATCGCCGCGAGATGCTTGCGGCGGTCGCCAATCACGCAGGCCTGCGCGACTAGCGGATCATTTTGCAAACGGACTTCGAGATAGGCCGGAGAAACATTCTTGCCGCCCGACAAGACGATGATTTCCTTCTTGCGATCGGTGATGTGGATATAGCCTTCCTCATCGATGTGCGCGATATCACCGGTATGCAGCCAGCCGCCGGCGTCGATGACCTCGTCGGTGTCGGGCTGGCGTCCCCAGTAGCCCTTCATTACGTTGGGCCCGCGCACCAGCAGTTCACCGTCCGCGGCGGTCTTGACTTCGAGATTATGGAGCGGTTGGCCGACTGTGCCGACGCGGGTATGGCCATGGCGATTGCAGGCGACCACCGGTGACGCTTCGGTCAGGCCATAACCCTCCACCAGCGGCACTTCGGCGGCGCACAGCAGCCGATTTATCTCGACGGGCAAGGGTGCGCCCCCCGCGATTAGATAGCGCAGACGCGAGCCGAACAACCCGCGAATCCGCTGAAACACGAGTCGGCGAAAGAGCGGCATGGCTACCGCCAGATTGGGCGGCAGCGAACGTCCGTGATGGCGCAGATAGGCTGCGCGCGAGCCAATTTTAAGTGCCAGATCGAACAGCTTGCGCCGCGCCGCCGACGCGTCCGCCACCGTCCGCATCACACGGTTATAAATAATTTCCAACACCCGCGGCACGGTCAGCACCACGGTCGGTTCGAGCTCGAGCATGTTCTGAGCGATCTGCGTCAGCCCCTCGGCGAAGGCGAGAGTAGCTCCGACCGTCATCACCGTGTAGTAATTGCCGGTGCGCTCAAACGAATGGGCCATCGGTAAGAAAGAAAAAGCGAGGTCGCGTTCGCCCAGATTCAGCACGCGAGCGTTGCCGTCGCAGTTGGACAAGATGTTGCCGTGGCTGAGCATCGCGCCTTTGGATACGCCGGTGGTGCCGGAAGTATAAATCAAGGTCGCGAGATCGTCGCGGCGGCCTTCGATACTGGGCATCGCCTCACCCTCGCTCAATCCCGCCAACGTCATCAGCTTGAGCCCGCCCGCACTGCCTGCGACCGCCTCCGGATGCATCGCGACAATTGCCTCGACCGCAGGTGTAGAGGTGTGCAGGCCGGCAATCTTATTAACGAGCTCATCCCCAAATGCGGCGATCAGGCGCACACCCGCGTCATTCAGCACATGCCGCATCTCCTCGACGCTGCTGGTGGTGAAGACCGGTACGACCACCGCGCCCATTCCCAATATTGCCTGATCAACAATGACCCATTGCGGGCAATTTTCGGCAACGATCCCGATCCGATCGCCGGCCTTGATGCCGTAGCGCTTGAGGCCCGCGCGCAGCCGCATGGCGGCCTCCGCAATCTCACGCCACGAATGGTCATGCCAGTGCCTTTGCCGTTTCTCCCGCAGAAAAACCCGTTGATCGTAGCGCTCGGCCTGGCGCTCGAACATCAGCGATAAGGTTGCCGCATTCGACATGCTCGCCCCTACAATAAAGTTAAGGCAATCGCTGCCGCATTTCCATATTTTAAAAGCGCGGGCGGGGAAGACGTCAGGCGGTCACGGTTTCGTTCAAGAGCGCCGTGGCTTCGGTAAAATCGCGCGTGTCGAAGCCCTGGTTGAAACCGGCCATCCCGGTTTCAACCAACTCACGCGCGGCACCCGCGTCGCGATGCCGTAGTAGCCGGGCCAGCGTGGTTGCCGCCCGCAATTCGGGCATCCTGGCGCCCATTGCTTGCGCGGCGGCGATCGCTCCGCGCAGCGCATGCTCGGCGGCGTCTTCCACTCCCTGCCGCCACAATAATTCGCCGCGCAAGGTGAGATTGGCGGGGCGGTAGATGAGCTCTTCCGGATTGGCTTCAAGCGCGTCACTAACCGCCGCGAGCGCCGCTTCCGCGTCGCCCTCGAGCATCCGCGCCTCAGCCTGGTAATTGAGGAACAACGTGATGCCGACGCGGGTGCTGGTCTCGGCCATTAACGCCAGTCCCCGCTCAATCAGCTCAAGGCCCTCGTGTGGATTGCCCAGTTCAGCGCGCGCGCGCCCCAGCACGACCCGCGCGATGGCGGAAAAATGTTGGAAGCCATGCTCGTCGGCGAGCGCCACCACTTGCGCCGCCATGCGCTCGGCTTGCTCGGTTTCGCGCAGCAACAGGCGCAACAGCGCCGCTACGTATTGGGAGTAAACGAAATCAAAGGGGTTGCCCTCGCGCTGATCCGGAAGCGCATCGCGTACCCGCTGGCGCGCGGTATCCGCACGGCCCATCGCCCACGCGTTCAAACCTGCGAGCCCGAGCGCGCTACCGCGCGAGCCCGCCAACCGAAGAAAATCGGGAGCGGTGAAATAGGGCGAGCCAGCGGCGAAATGTTGTTCGGCACCCGCCAGGTCTCCGCGGTAATAACGCGTCATCAGATGTTCCATATGCGCCAAGGCGAAGCTCGCGGCACTGCCTTCATGCCGCGCGAGCTCAAGCACCCGGTCCGCCAGCGCCCCGGCGCCGCGATAATCACCCGAGCTCAGCGCGGCGGTCCAACTGGAGGCCAAATGGGCGATGCTCTGACGCAAATTGCCCTGTCGTTCCGCGATTGTGGCGGCGCGCGCCGCGGCCGCGGCTGCCGCAGCCGCCGAATACCCTTTGGTGACGCCGAGGACCATCGCGAGCGCGCCTTGCACGCGCAATTCCTGACTGTCGCGCGCGGGCGATTCAGGCATTTCAGCAATCAGCGCGCGGGCTCGCTCATACGCTTGCTCGGCTTCCTTGAACGCCCGCCGCGTGAGCGCGGCCGCGCCGGCGGCGCGCCAGGCCTCGATTGCGAGCCCCGTCTCACCGGCATCCGTCCAATGACGGGCGAGCCATTCGGGTTGCGTGCGTGCCGCCTCGGGAAACTTCTCAGCGATCGTTCGCGCGACGCGGCGATGCAGTGCGCGCCGCTGGCTTTTAAGCAGGGCCTCGTATGCGGCCTCCTGGATTAGTGCGTGCCTGAACGTGTAAACCGCGTCAATCCCCACGCCTCGCACATAAAGGAGGTCCGCTTCGACCAGCCGCCCTAGTGCGGCGTCTAATTCGGCGGGTAGGCCCTGATAAACCTCGGCTATCAACTGGTAGGGGAATTCACGGCCGATCACGGCCCCTATCTGAGCGATCTGCTTGGCGGTGCCAAGCCGGTCCAACCGCGCCATCAAAGAATCGGCCAGCGTCGCTGGGATTTGGCGCGTTCCTGGCTTGCCGCCGCTCTCGATTAGCGCCCGTGTCAACTCCTCGACGAATAAAGGCACCCCGCCGGTGCGCTCAACGATCGCCTCGACGGTCTCGTGCGCGAGCAATACGCTCGCCGTAACCCTCGCGATCATCTCGCGCACGCCACGCGCGTTGAGACGTTTCAACAGAAGTTGCGTATGATGAGCGCGCGGAGGCCAAGGCACGTGAAATTCAGGACGCACGGTGTGAATTACCAGCAACGGGACCGAAGCCGCGCGTTCGACCAACAATTGCATCAGTTCAAGCGTCGAGGCGTCAGCCCAATGCAAATCTTCAAATGCCAGCACCAGCGGCTGGATCTTTGCGAAACCCTCGGCCCATGCGCATAACGTCGCGAGCATACGCTTGCGTTGCTGATCCGGCGTGACCAACGGCGGCGGATACCGGTCCGGCACGGGCAGGCCCACCAGCGGCGCAATCAGCGGTACGGCTTCGTTCAGTTTAAGCCCGGCGGGCTCAAGCGCGCGCTCGAGTGTCGCCAGCCGCAGCTCCGTTGAGCCCTCCTGCCGTTGGAAACTATGCCACAGTAAATCGCGAATCGGGTGAAAGGGCGTATTTTGAAACGGTGGGGACGCGGCCACTTCCAACCAGTTGTGGATGGTGCCGGCCAGCTCGCCGCGAAAATGACGTACCAGCCGCGATTTTCCGATCCCGGCCTCGCCTACGATCGTAACCACCTGCCCCGCGCCTTCACGTACGCGTTCCCATCGGCTCATCAGCACGTTCAGTTCACTGGCGCGCCCAATAAAAGGCGTCAGGGCGCCAATCGCCGCAGCGGCATGCAGGCGGCCGCGAACGCCGCTGGCGCGCATCACGCGAAACAGTTGCGTTGGCTCGGCCACGCCCTTGAGTGAGCGCGGGCCGTGATTTTCAACCACGAACAGGCCTGAAACGAGACGCTGCACGGCGGCGGTGATGAACACTGAATCAGGCGTGGCCGCTGCCTGCACGCGCGCGGCGATGTTGGGGGTATCGCCGAAGACATCCGCCTGGCCTCTGCCGTCCTCGCCGATAACCACGGCGCCGGTATGGATGCCGACCCGTACCGAAAGCCTGGGACGGCCGTTAGCCTCGCCGAGCCGGTTTAGCGCGGCAATTGCCGCGAGCACGGCCAGGCCCGCCCGCACCGCGCGTTCGGCATCATTCTCGTGAGCCATCGGATAGCCGAAATAGGCCACCACGCCATCGCCCAGGTACTTGGCGACATAGCCGCCGTAATGCTGCAGTGCGCGGTCGGCGGCGCGCTGGTATGCGGCGGCTAATTCGCGCCATTCTTCCGGATCGAGCCGTGCGGCGATCGCGGTCGAATCGACCAGGTCGGAAAACAGGACCGTGAGGTGGCGCCGTTCTCCGTCAGAGGCGGGGTATGGGAGCGGCGACTGCGCAAGCTCTCCTGTCGTCGCCACGGGGGCCGTTAGCGCCGCGCCGCATTGCGCGCAAAAACGGTCGCTGAGCGCGACCCCGTTTGCACATCGCGGACAGCGCAGGCTCAGCGCTTTTCCGCATTGAGTACAAAAGCGTGCGCCGTCACGATTTTCGGTTCCGCAACTTGTGCACTCCATTACCGGTCACCCCCGAGACTTGCAGTCAGTTTTGCACGGAATCGACCGTTACGGTAAGCAGAGATTAGATAATTTGCAACGCCAGCGGCGACGATAAAGGCCGAACCTTATGAGGCCGTCGAGCTAACGCCACCGGTCAGCCGCGTGACCACCGACGCCGCGCGGTCAAAATTGTTCCGCGCTTGGCGACGCTTCAAGCAAATATGAGACCTCAACGCGGTCGGAATTTTTCGCTTTTGCCATGCATCGGGAAGCTTGCGTTTTGAGTGATGGAAAACCACCGCGACGCTTGCTATGTTTCTTGAGTTTTCGCGGCGAAGCGGAATGAGCAAGTGAGTCCGCGTTCAGAATTTCTTATTCTGGCCAGCCAGCGATTTTCAAATTTCTGATGTCATACAGTTTTTATAATGCGATCTCGTAGCAACGTGTGTGAAGTAAAACGACAGCCGCCTGCCAACTCAGTGCGTGAATATGTCTAGGCCCGTGCCTTCGCTGGCTGGCTGGGTGCCGTCGCGCGGACTACATCGCTTCGCGGTGTTAACCGCCGTGGCGACCTTTATCCTGATTTTCGCGGGCGGATTGGTCACCTCAACGGGTTCGGCATTGGCGGTGCCGGATTGGCCGCTCGCCTTCGGCCACTTGATCCCGAAACTGGTGGGTGGCGTGCGTTTCGAATGGGGCCATCGGGTGGTGGCCGGCACCGTCAGCATTTTAACCCTGATACTTGCGTTATGGGCCTGGTTCGTTGAACGGCGGCGATGGTTGCGTAATTTGGCGTTGGCGGCCTTTGCGCTGATTATCGTGCAGGCCGTACTGGGCGGATTGACGGTGCTGCTGCTGTTGCCGCTGCCGCTCGCCGTGGCGCATGCGATTACCGGGCAGACGTTTTTCTGCGTAATCGTCGCGCTGGCGGTCTTCACCAGTCCGAGCTTTCCCGTGCGTCCGCATTTGAAGACCGACTTCGCGCGCCCGTCGCTGCCGGTGTTGACGGCGATCACGACCGTCGTCATCTATTTGCAAATCATCATCGGTGCCGTGATGCGCCATCTGGGCGCGGGGTTGGCGATACCGGATTTTCCGCTCGCGTTCGGCCACCTGATACCACCGCATTTCAACGAATTTATCGCGGTCAATTTCGCGCATCGATGCGGTGCGCTGATCGTTACCGTATTTGTGGTCTGGAGCGTGGCGCGCGTGCTGCGGCTGCACGCCGATGAGCCGCGTCTGCGCCGCCGCGCGATTGGCCTGCTGGTATTGCTGGCGATTCAAATTACGCTGGGTGCGTTAACCGTATTGACACAGCGGGCGGTAATCCCGACCACCTCACATGTGGCGGTCGGAGCCGCGGTGCTCGCCACCAGCCTGTCACTGACAATTCGGGCGTGGGCGGTCACTGGTCGTGCGCGGCGCGAGGCCGCGGTTGCCACACCGATTCGCGCAATCGCGAGGTGAACGCGTTGGATACCCAAGCCGCCGCCGTGCATACCACGCTACCGTCCGCACAGGGCCGGGTGGCCGCGTACTTCGAACTGACCAAACCGCGGGTGCTGGCGATGGTCCTGATCACCACGCTGGCGGGATTTTATATGGGCAGTGCGGGTGCCCAGTTCGCGTTTCTGGCCGCAATCAAGACGTTGATCGGCACCGCGCTGGCCGCTGGCGGGACCCTCGCGCTCAATCAATACATCGAGCGCGAAGCCGATTCGAAGATGTCCCGCACGAGCCATCGGCCGCTACCGGCTGGACGTCTGCGGCCGGTCGAGGCGCTGCTGTTCGGACTCGTCACCGCGGTTGCGGGAATCGCCTTTCTATGGGGAGCGGTAAATCCGCTGAGCGCGTTGGTTACCGCCTGCATCACCGCGCTCTATTTGTTCGCCTACACACCCATGAAGCGCCACTCGTGGCTATGCCATGTGATAGGTGCGGTTCCCGGTGCTTTGCCACCGGTCATCGGATGGGCGGCGGCGCGCGGCAGTCTCGCCGCCGAGCCGTTCGTCTTGTTCGGCATCATGTTCCTGTGGCAATTGCCGCATTCGCTTTCGATCGCGCGGCTGTATCAGAAGGATTACGCGCGCGCCGGAATCAGGCTGTTGCCGCGTGACCGTCCGTACGGCAATCCCGCCAACATCCTGATGCTGGTGGCGACCACCGCGCTGGTCGGCTTCGGTGTTTTGCCAACCTTGATGGGCTTTGCCGGTATGGTGTATTTACCCGTGGCGATAATTCTGGGCATCGTCATGCTGTTCTACGGCATCCGGCTGGTCGCGAGCCCCACGGCATCCATAGCCGCACGACGCGTGATGATGGTCTCGCTGCTGTATCTGCCGACGGTTTTGCTGGTCATGGTGCTCGATAAAGTCTGACCGCCCTTTTTGACGACCGATTCCCGCTTCATTCGATTTTCGGCAGCCGTTTGCCATCAATTTCAGGCTGTCGCAATCTTGACGTGGCAAACCCTCGCACGGCCCGCGCATAGCTATTCGGTCGCGTTGGAGATTGATGCCGACTGACAGGTTGTAGAAAACGACGATCATGAGCATATGCGTCGATTAGCCATACACGGTCAACTGGTATTTGTTTTCATTCGCTGATTTAATTTTTCCACTGAATTTCGACTGTTCTAATTGGCGGAACGAAATCGGCCGCTTCATGGTTTATTAATCAGGGGGGGACACCTGGTGCCGCGTGCCGGGTGTGCGTGATTATCCAAGCGCAAGAAGCATGGCGATTACGAAGCTGATGCGGCGGCCGGGTCTTCGGACAACATTGACCATCAAAAACCAGGAGGGCTTAACCATGACGGCGATGGGGTTGATTCTCGCCATTTTAGTCGCGCTGATGGCTTGGACGGGGCCGGCGCTGGCGGCGGATAACGCGGCGCCCAAGACTTCCAATGGCGCGGTTACGACCGCAAATGGCCAATCGAATGTACCCAACGGTGTCAAGGAATTCGCCAACGGAATTCCGATTGGCACCGTGATCACGATGTCAAACTGGCGCCAGTACAAACAATTCATGCCGGTTGGCATGGCCGATTTGTTCGAGGGCACTTACTTCTGGAAAATGCCGGCTGACGTACAACTGAAGGTCGGTCCGACCAAGCTCTATCCGCTACCGCAGGGCTATGCCGACGCCACGGAAAAATATGGATCACAAACGCGGGCGGTGTTGCTGCCGGACGGCCATTATCATCTGGCGAATTATGTGGCGGGGCTGCCGTTTTCCAACCCGCAGAAGCCCAACAAGGGCTGGAAGATACTCGCCAATGAATGGTACGGGCCGATTCCGCGCATCGCCGTGGGCGCGCCCGAGACCGGACTTGGCCATAGCTGCGCGCTGGATCGTTTCGGCAATCTTTCCTGCCTGAAGTTCGCCTTCGTCTATCGGATGCTCTCGCATATCTGGAGCAAAGGGTACCCGCTCACCGAACCGGCGGCGGGCGGTGCCTGGTACACGGAATGGCTGATGATCGAATGGCCGGAACAATCGAAGTACACCGCCGACCTCACGATCTTCTGGCAGAACGATCAGAAGGATGAATCCGACTATGTATTCGTGCCGGCTTTGCGCCGCACGCTCGCCTTATCCAGCACCGCGCGCTGCGCGCCGGTGTTCGGCACCGATTACACGCATGATGACGCGCGGGCAGGCTTCAATGGTGGTACGGCGATTTTCCAGGCCAAATGGCTGCGCAGTCAGAAGATCCTCGGCCTCACCGACATCACCACCGCGGACGGCACCTTTCCGCAGAATTACGAGCTGCCGTTGGCATGGGCCAAGCCGTCATGGGGTGATTGGAGCGTACGCGATACCAACGTGATCGATGTGCGGCGCATCCCTTCGCTGGCGCCAGGTTACTGCTATGGCAAGCGGATCATGTACGTCGATAGCCATTTCCATCACGAACTGTGGACCGACCTCTACGACACCAACATGAAACTATGGAAGGTTATGAGTTTCATGGCGCGCCCGGGCAATATCAACGGCCACATTTCCACAATCGTCGGTTCAGTCTGGGTGGGCATGTGGGATCTTCAGAATGACCACGCGACGTTAGCCTTCACGGCCGACGGCCCCGGCCGCGATATCGTGGTCGATGGCAAGGTGCCGCCGCAGTACAACAACATTTCGAAATATTCCACCCCGGGCGGCTTGATGCAGATAATGCGCTAAGCGCGACGAGTGCGAATCGAATGGGAACGGAGGCGCGACGGTTAGGGAC
>JBOHWL010000163.1:0-7900 GCA_050736615.1 Binataceae bacterium (SeqCode)
GAGGCTTTACTGATTCGATCAATGGGATTGCGAAATATCAACCAGAATAATTTCGAAGAGGCGGAGGAATGGGTGCAGATCAGAAATCACGAAAAGCAACATTATCTGAATAAGGTGGGTTAACTAAATCTTGTCAAATTGTAAGATCACTGGCCCACGGCGAGCAGGCGCTTGTCTCTTCTCCAAGGCTTGCGCTAGCCGATAGGCTATGGCGCTTCACTTTATGATCAGCGGCAGTGGACCAGGCTGCGGCAAAACCATGGTCGGTTGCGCGCTTGCGTTTGCCTTCAAAGTGCGCGGGATGCGCGTTGGCGTGATGAAGCCGGTCGCAAACGGATGCCACGAGCGCGACGGCGTGCTGGTGGCGGAGGACGCGGAGGCTTTGCGGGCGGCCGCGTCGTCCGAGGATGCGCTTGAATTAATCTCGCCATGTCGTTACCCCTCACGGGTCGCGCCCTACGCTGATGTTGAAGGGGTATTGCCCGAACGCGCACGAATCGAAGATGCCTATGTTCGAATCTCGACGCACTGCGAGGTCATGATCGTTGAGGAGACGGACAGCCTCGCGGCGCCGATTTGTCCGGGCTGGAGCTATGCCGATTTGGCGCGCGGCCGCGGCCTCGAACTGATCGTCGTGGCGGCCAATCGGCCGGGATTTATCGGCGCGACGGCTCTGGTCTGCGGTTACGCGAAATGCCGTCGAATTCCGGTGCGCGGTTTTATCCTCAACAGCCTTACGCTCGAGGCTTCGAACAACGCCCTTGCCAACGCGGAAATCGTGACGCGCATGGTCGGCGTTCCCTGCCTCGGCACGGTGCGTTTCAAGGAGCCACTGGCCCTCGCGATTGTGGAAAGCCTGTTGTGACTGATTGGCTTGACATCCGAGGCGGCCACGACGTTGACTGAAAAGAGCAGGAGGGCTTGTTCCGATGCCGAAAATAATCGACGCCGACGGCCATATCGTCGAGCCGCGTGCGCTTTGGGAAGAATACACCGAACCCGCGTATCGAGAACGCATGATCCAGATTCGCCGTGACAAAGAAGGCGAAGACATATTCTGGATCAATGGCAAGCCGCAGCGGCCCATCGGGCGCGCGGTGGCAAGTTCGGTTATTCCCGGCGGTTTCCTCGATAAGGACGGCGGCCGCAAGGTCACTTGGGATGACCTTCTGCCCGGCAGTTATGACCCCCATGAACGGATCAAGGTGATGGATGCCGAGCGCATCGATGTCGCTGTTTTGTATCCGTCATTGTGGCTGGTGTACGGCGATTTCGATGAGGCGAAGGTCGCGGTCGCGGCCTGTCGCGCCTACAACAATTGGATGGCGGACTTCTGCCGGCCCTATCCGAACCGGCTCTACGGCGTCGCGCCGATGCCGTTGCAGGATATTGAGGCGGCCGTTAAGGAAATGCGCCGCGTGGTTAAAGAACTCAATTTCAAGGCGGTCTTTGTGCGCCCCAATCCGTTCAATGGCCGACGCCTCAACGATCCCGCCTATGATCCATTCTGGCAACAGGCGCAGGAGCTCGATATTCCCGTCGCGATTCACTCCAGCTTCGGCACCCGCATGCCGACCTTGGGCGGCGACCGCTATCGCGATCCGTTTTTCTTCCACATGGTGTGCCATCCGTTCGAGCAGCAGGCTGCCTGTATGGACATAATCTGCGGCGGCGTGCTCGCGCGCTATCCGCGGCTCAGGCTGGGCTTTCTGGAGTCGGGAGTCGGATGGGTGGGTTATTGGCTCGACCGCATGGACGGTCATTACGAAAAAATGGGCACGATGGTGCCTTGGCTGAAAAAGCGCCCGACCGATTATTTCATGGAGCGCTGTTATTTATCGTTCGACCCGGACGAACGCACGCTCAAGGCGATGGTGGAGCTTGGTTTCGACAAAAACATCCTGTGGGGCTCCGATTATCCTCATTTCGATTGCACCTACCCGGGCATTTTGAAAGAAGTCGAAAAGGCTTGTGATGCGCTGCCGGAGAGCGCGCGTCGTCATATCCTGACCGATAACGCCATCCGCTTTTATAATCTCACTTGAGTCCCGGCCATCGTAAAAAACATGGTGGCTGCGGACTCGGGGCTCCGGCGCTGCGAGCTACAGACACAACTATCGCCGCAGACGCCCGTAGATCAGGTGGCAAGGGAGGCACATGGTCTAGGTGAGTGGTCTATCGTGCGTCCTGCTTGAACGTGTGCTTGGCGCGATGGGATGACGGGGGTGGGGTCGATGTCCCGTTTGCTCGCTGCGCCACTGGCGCCGACCTCGCGCACAAAACTTCCTTGAAAAGTAGCGTTTCAAATCGTTTTCATTGTCCGGTTGAGCCGAAGTAGCTGAGTGATGAAGTGATGAAGAAATAAGGCGCGTTTGCCGCTATAATGCGCTTAGCGGAGTTGGGGCGTGCTCGGCTTGACGGATGAAGCTGCCAGGCGATTTCCTTTTTCTTGATGAGAGCGGCGATTGGGGGACCAGCGAACGTAGTTCGCCGGTGTTCGTTGTCGGTATTCTACACTTGCGTTCTGCGGATGCTCTAAAGCGGGCCGTCAAGCGGGCGCGTCAGAAGAGCTTAGGTCGGCGCGCCCCGATGAATGAATTGAAGTGGTCAGGCCATAACGCATCAATTCGAAAAGCTGTGCTTGAGCAAATTATTCGTGATTCTGCGCAAATCGAAGGCGTATCGGCCTGCGTTGTGGAAAAAGCGTGGATCAATTCCGACTTGGCTCGCCGTCCTGAGCCACTCCGGTACAATTATGCGGTTCGTCTGGCTTTGGAAAAAGGTCGTCTTTTTAACACCTTGTCGAGAGGAAAAGCGTTTACGCTGGTAATCGACGGCCGGTATCCCCGCGCCACGAAAAAACTAGAGGATTATGTCTGCCGTTTAATGGCGAAGGGCGAGTTGCCGTGCGAATTGCACATACAGGCTGAATCCTCCGAGCGTAGCCCTCAACTCCAAGTGATTGATCACATTGTCGGAGCGCTTTACGCCGCCTACGGTCAGGGGGATTGGAGTTATTTCAATCTGCTAAGGCACGGCGGTATTGGGTTTGAACTGCGCATCTTAAAGAAAAAACCAGCACCCTGAGCCCTCCATTTTGTCCGAATACACGGACGAGGCACCCTCAGGACTTACGCTGGCTTCGCAGATGGTTCTGGCCTTAAACACACATTGTGTCAACAGGCTTTACACAATGCCCTTGTTCAACATAACCGCACCGGCCAGCGCCGCCCCGAAGCGGAGCAAGCGCGTGGCCGGCAATCTCGCCTACGCGGTTTTAGCCACCATGATCGATCGGCGCACGCAGTATCATCGCGCGCGCCTGAGCGAACATATCAGTGCGCTCTCCCCGAGCGATAAGGACACTTCCCGGAGTTTGCGGACACAACTGTTCCATCATGGCTGCAGCGCGGGAATCTATGACGGTTCGTTCGCGATGATCGACGATACGCGGAATCGGCAGGCCACGATGCTCGCGTACAATGGCTTGCTCAAGGGTCGCGCCAGTCATCAATGAAGCTGTAATGTGGAGGACTTGACCACACCGGAGGAAAGCAAGCGCCGAAAAACAGAAGCGCCTGATAATGAAGCCGCGCGAGGCGGCCCGACTGCTCCGCCTCCCGACCCGCGCTGGGTTTCCCGCGACATTGTATGCCTGTTCGGCGCACGTGCTCTGCGCAGCGCCGCACTCGGCTATATTGGCATAGTCCTGCCGATTTACCTGGCGGAGCTCGGCTACAGCGCGGTTTACCTGGGCACCATGTTTTCGCTCTCGGCGTTAGCCAGCGCGATCGTGACGGCGCTGACCGGAGTTCTCGCCGATCGCTTTGGCCGCAAACCATTCATCATCGTAATTCCGCTCATGATGACGGGCGGCTGCATCGTTTTCGCACTGACGCGGAATTTTACGATTATGGTGCTGGCTGCGGCGTTGGGCACCTTCGGATTTCCCGCGACGGCCGGCATGGGCGGCGGATGGGGACCGTATTATCCCGCCGCGCAATCGCTCATCGCGGAAAAAATCGCCGATCTGCAGCGCACCTCGGTCTTCGGCGTACTGTCCTTTGTCGGCGTGATTGCCGCCGCCCTGGGTTCACTGCTTGCCGCGGTGCCCGGGCTGCTCCATCATCTGGAAGGCGTTTCGATGTTCACTGGCTATCGCGCGCTCTTCCTATTCGCCGCGCTACTTAGTCTGCTGATGACGCTGGTCGTGTTGCCGGTTGAGGAATCGCATCGACGCGGCTCGACGAAATCGAGTGCGCAGGCCAGAATCGGGAACGCGGTCCGAAAGGACTCGCCCAATCCCCCACCTTGCGACTCCGCGGTTGATTCGAACCACAAGCGATTGGGATTATCCGCCTCGTCGTGGCGGCTGGTGCTGCGCTTCATGATCACCAATGCCGTCAACGGGCTGGCTATCGGGATGCTCGGACCGTTCGTGGTATACTGGTTTTATCGACGCTTCGGCGCCAATGCGTCGGATCTGGCGCGTCTGTTTTTCCTGATAAATTTGCTCACCACGCTGCCGTATCTGCTGGCCGGGCGCTTGACCCGTATGCTGGGCACGGTCAGCACCGTCGCCAGCACACGCGTAGTCAGCGCGGCGATGCTGCTCGCCATGGTGGTGATGCCGAGCTTCTTACTGGCGGCGCTTCTTTATGCCTTGCGTATGATTGCGGCCACCTTATCGATCCCGGTGCGTCAATCATTTTTGATGGGTGTGATCGAACCGTCGGAACGGGCCAGCGCGGCTGGATTGTCGAGCCTGCCAACCTCCGGGACGCAGGCGCTCAGCGCCTATTTTGCCGGCTTCATGATGCAAAACCTGGCGCTTAGTCTGCCGTTGGAATTAGCCGCCGTGCTGCAGGCTATGTTTGGCGGGCTATACTGGGTGTTCTTCAGAAACATCCGGCCGCCTGAAGAGGAATACCGTGTGCCCAGACGCTGATCCGGAACGCCGATCGGGCCTAATCAAGGCGGCATTAGGCGGAGCAAAGTGAAACCGAGCACATTAGCGAAGCGGAACGAACGACTCCGCAGGTAGCGTTCAAGATATGAATAGCATGGAAGGATTGAAAAGTGCTTGGTGGGCAAAGCTAATCGCAAGCCCGGCCCTGCGAGGCACCGGTGCCGGAACTGGCCACCGGGCTCGCAAAACCGAACATCACGCGAGACATGGCTGGGGCGATCCGAAGATGGGCGACCATGGCTGGTCAGGCCACCTTCTTGTAATCGCCGCCGTCGCCTTCATGCGCCGGCTCGGGCTTGCTCATGGGCTGCAGCGCCGAATAAGGCAGCACGGCCCAATTGACCCGCTCGAGGTTTTGAAGCGCATGCTCAAGCATCTGGGCTCCCGTGAGCGGCTTCACGTGCGGCCGCTTGTTGAAGCCCGTAGCATAGGTGAGACCCCATACGTACCAATCGGCAGCGGCCAACATAGCGATAAGGGCGATTCCCACCAATGAGGCGAAGAATGACGGTGTTATCATCGGATAGATCCTCCTTAACTCCTGACCGCAACTGGAGCATGCTTGGTGCCAACAACAATCCCTTGAATCCATTGGGCTTTTCTCTGAATTCTCGATAATTCTTCGCAATGCGCAAAAACCCCTGCGATTTTCTTCGCGAATCGAAAAACGACGCTCTGCGCCTTCCATGAACGCGTCCGAAACCGATCAAGAGGTCGAGGGCACGCTCGACCAGATCTTGTATGTCAATGAAGTCAGCGGCTATATCGTCGCGATTGTCGAACAGGAGCAAGCACACGGCCTGCATCATCGGATGACCGTGGTGGGCAACCTTGGCGCACTGGAAATCGGCGCGGGACTGCGCTTGCGCGGCCATTTCGAGCATCACCCGCGTTATGGCGAGCAGTTTCGCGTAATCGATTTTGAAACGATTCGGCCCGCCAGTGTAGCCGCCTTGGAACGCTACCTGGCTTCCGAAATCAAAGGGGTCGGACCGGCTTTCGCACGACGCATCGTGCAGCATTTCGGCGAGACTTTACCCGAGGTTCTTGATAACTCACCGGAGCGGCTGCGCGAAGTACGTGGACTTGGCCGCCTGGTCGCCGAACGCATCAGTGCCGCCTGGCGCGATTCTTCTGGACTGCGCGAACTCACGGTCTTCCTGCGCGGCCATGGAATCGCCGCGGGCTATGCGCGGCGCATTCACCAAACCTACGGCCGCGAGTCGCTGGAAACGGTGCGGCGCGACCCTTATATACTCGCCCGCACCATCAGCGGCATTGGGTTCCGCACCGCCGACGCCGTCGCGGAAAAATTAGGCGTGCCGCGCAATTCGATTCAGCGGGCGCGCGCCGCCCTGCTATTCGTGCTCGAACGAATGGCGGATGAGGGGCACGTCTTCGCCCCATTCGATTATCTCAAACATCAGTTTCGCTCGAACCTGGAAATGGATCCGGAACTTGCCGATCAAGCCCTGGACGAATTGCAACAATCGGGCGAGGTGGTGGCGGAATCGATCGATGATCATCGCGTGATTTATCTCAAGCGCTTGTACGACGCGGAGGCGACCGTCGCCGATCGCCTGCGCTCTTTGATGGCGGGCCGCGTGATGGGCGGGGCCGTGATTCACCGCGCACTCCAGGCGGCCAATGAAGCCTCCGGCATCACGCTCTCGCCGGAACAGCGGCGTGCGCTGAAATGCGCGCTGGAGAGCCGGGTCGCGGTGATCACCGGCGGACCCGGTACCGGCAAGACCACGCTGTTGCGCTCACTGCTGCGTGCGCTTGATTCCGCCGGCACCAAACCGATGCTGGCCGCACCCACCGGGCGCGCCGCGCGCCGGCTCGCCGAGGCTTGCGGCCGGGAAGCCAAAACCATCCATCGCCTGCTCGAATACTCGCCCGAGGATGCGAGCTTCATTCGCAACGAGACTTTCCCCTTACGCACCAATTATCTGATCGTCGATGAAGCTTCGATGATGGATGTCGAACTCGCCGCCAGCCTGCTACGCGCAATGATGCCAAATTCGTCGCTGCTGCTGGTCGGCGATCGCGATCAGTTGCCCTCGGTCGGTCCCGGCAGCGTGCTCACGGACATTATCGCTTCCGGTCTGGTGCCGGTGGTGCAATTGCGCCAGGTGTACCGGCAGGCGCAAGCGAGCCTGATCGTCGCCAACGCGCATCGCCTCAATCGCGGAGACCTGCCCGAGACCGCCAACAACCCTGACGCCGATTTCTTTTTCTTCGAACGCGGGGCTCCCGATGAGGTGCTCGCGACGATCAAGCAATTGGTGCATACGCGCCTGGTCGGCCATTTTGGCATCAGCGAGCCGCGCGAGATCCAGGTGCTGACTCCAATGAATCGCGGGCCGCTGGGCACGCAGATGCTCAACCGCGAATTGCAGAATTTGCTCAATCCGAAAGGCCATGAACTGCGCGCCGGCGATCGGGTTTTTCGCGAAGGCGATCGCGTGATTCAACTGCGCAACAATTATGACAAGCTCGTCTTCAACGGCGCGATCGGACGTGTCGCGGCGATCGATACGTCACGCGGCCGCGTGGGCGTGGTGTTCGAGGATACTCACGCCGATTATGATTTCGGCGAACTGGATGAACTCGGGCTGGCCTACGCGATTTCTATTCACAAAAGCCAGGGCAGTCAGTACCCCGCCGTCGTAATCCCGTTACATCAGAGCCATTATCTGATGCTGCGGCGCAATCTGCTCTATACCGCCATCACCCGCGCCGAACGCGTCTGTGTGCTCGTGGGAAACCGCACGGCGCTGCTCCAGGCAACCCGCAACGAAGACGAGCGGCGCCGTTTCAGCCGCCTCGCCGACCGCCTGCGTCTAGACGGAATCTCGCCCATAATCGGCTAATCCGCCGCGGCATTGAGCGCACCGCCCGCTTTAAAAAACGGCATCACTTCGGTGG
>JBOHWL010000164.1:0-7231 GCA_050736615.1 Binataceae bacterium (SeqCode)
CCGCCGAATGGTTCAAACGCTAGGGATGCTCTGCACAAGGGGTGACTCTGTCATTCTGAGCGCAGCGAAGAATCCCGGATCTTCTGGTTTTTGCGCACTTTTGCCGGGATTCTTCACTTATTTTTGAACGCACCTCGCGGACTCGTTTGCTCGCTTCGCCTGCGGCTACGCTGGCGGCAGGCTCCGTTCAGAATGACAAATGGGCTTGTGCAGAGGTTCCCTCTGGCGGAGCGAGTCTTCGAACGGAGCGAGAAGGCGCGTCCGCGAACTGCGTATAAACCATGCCAGCACGTCCTTTTGTGGCACGCGACTCAGCCCATCAAGCCCCGGGTCGAGCCGCCGTCAATCGTGATGTTGGCGCCATGAATAAAGGCGGCGCGCTCGGAGGCAAGAAAAATCGCCAGGTCTGCCACTTCTTGGGGAGTGCCCACGCGGCCCAGCGGAGTCATCCGCTTGAACGCCTCATCGGTGGGGTCGGAAGCGGTAGCGGGCGACAGGCCG
The DNA here is from genome assembly GCA_050736615.1 of Binataceae bacterium (SeqCode). Classification (GTDB taxonomy): domain Bacteria; phylum Desulfobacterota; class Binatia; order Binatales; family Binataceae; genus JBOHWJ01. The sequence goes on from JBOHWL010000164.1 coordinate 502, forward strand.
CCGCGCATCTTGAGCAACCGTTCAGTCAAAATCGGCCCCGGATTGATGCCGACGACGCGGATGCCGTCGGGCGCGCCCTCGTCGGCCAGCGCCTTGGTGAAATTATTAAGGGCGGCGTTGGCCGCCCCGCCAATCATATAACCGCCACGCGGACTGAGTGCCGCCGCGCCAATAATGTTGAGAATCACGCCGCGATGTTGCCGACGCATATGCGGAAAGACTTCACGCGCCATCCGCACGTAGCCAAAGAACTTCAGCGTCCAGTCGCTGATCCAAGCCTCGTCTTCAAGCTTGAGGAAATCGCCGGGGCGAGCGCTGCCGGCATTGTTGATCAGGATATCGACGCGGCCAAATCGCTCGATGCATTTTGCGACCACGTCCTTAATTGCGCGGCCGTCAGTGAGATCAGCGCCGATCGTCGCCAGCACGCCGCGGCCCGCGCCACGTGCCGCCGCAGCGGCTTCCTCCAACGCTTGCTGGCCGCGCGCGCATACCATCACCGAAGCGCCTTCAGAGACCAGACCGAGCGCGGTGGCGCGTCCGATACCCTTGCTGCCACCAGTGATGATGGCGACTTTGCCCTCAAGTCCGAGTTCCATCGCAAGCACTCCATTTAAAGCACGGGCGGGAGTCATCGACCCGCATCTTCAATGCGCGCCTTCGCACAACGACCAGGCGACCTCCGCGATACCCGGCACCCTCACATCATAAGTGGCAAACATCGGATCGTCGGCTTGACCGCTCAAATAGCGCGAATAGCTGCCTTCGAGAATGATGGCGAGTTTGAACAGAGAAAAAATCTGATAGAAGGCGAAATCGCGCATCGTGCGTCCGGTCCGACGCTCGTAAAGCTCGACCATCTCGCCGCGAATATAGAAGCCCGGCTCGGCCTCCATGCTCGAAACCACGCTGCGACGGGTTTCGCTGTCTGACGGATCGGTCCAGTACGTCACCATCCAGCCCAGATCGGCGACTGGATCACCGATCGTCGACATCTCCCAGTCGAACAGCGCGATCGGGCGCGGCTCAGGGCCACTATGGTCCCACATAACGTTATCTAGCTTGAAATCGCCGTGGACAATCGTCGCGGGTTGCGCTTGCGGCACGTGGGCCTTGAGCCAATCCCGAATTCGTGTCATCACCGGCAGCGGCCGCGTCAACGGCAGCGTGCGTTCAAGCTGGTCGATCCAGCGGCGGAGCTGGCGTTCGATATAGCCCTCGGGGCGGCCGAATCCTTCGAGTCCCACCGCGCGCCAATCGACGCTTTGCAGCTTCACCAGCAAATCAATCATGCCTTCGCTGACGGCGCGGCGACGCGCGGGCGTATCCGCGAAGCTCTTTTCCGCCGATGGGATCAGGCCGGAGCGAATCACGCTGCCGCGCATGAACTCCATCAGATAGAACGGCGCACCGATATAGCCGCTGTCCTCGCAGCTTGCGTAAACCCGCGGCACCGGTACAGGCGTGTCCTGCAAGGCCTTGAGCACGCGATATTCGCGAATCACGTCATGTGCGGTCGGCAGTAGCGGACCGCGTGGCGGGCGCCGTAAGGCCCATGATTTGCCGTCAAAATGAACCAGGTGAACTTCGTTCGAATGGCCGAAGGAGATGTTCTCGGTGTGCAGCCCACTAACCTCACCAAGCTTGCGCTCAGTGATAAAACGTTTGAGCCCTTGCGCATCAATAGTTGCCGAGGGACCGGTTTTTTCCTGTGATGTATCCGTCATCGCCATAACCTGCCGCGGGCGCGAGTCTTAGCAGGGTGTTGAAAAAGGCGTTCTTAGCGCAAGTTACACCCAGTACCCTCGACACCCTGCGTAAAAGCTGGCTGCTTTCCTCAAGCTTCTCTCCCGCTCTTTTGCGGGGGAGAAAGAGAGGGGGTGCAGGCTGTGATTTATCAACAGCCTATTAGGCAGCCTCGCCAAAGCATACAGGCTACAGCGCCGGGCGTGAAACCGCCGGAAGCGTACGGAAATAAAGCGGTTGGTTAGCGGTTTCGCGCTGGGACGAAATGGCGCAAGAACGATCGCGGCACCCGCGTGGTTGCGGATATTCCAACGCACTCATCGTGGCGGCTCGCCGCAAGTTTGCTCGCAAGCAGGATTATAACCAACGCGGCCAGCACTATCGGCATCCACGCGAGCCATGGCCGCGCGATCGAAATCGCGCTTGCTATCCGGGTGGAAGTCGCGTGGACACCCGCGACCGCGTCGATAATGCCGCCGGTCCAGACGCGGAGCAGCCCCGCCTTGGCGCGCAGAATCAGCGCGATCGCCAACAGCAGGGTCAGATCGATTAGTGTGATCAGTTGAGCCAAAGCCGCGGCGGGCGGTTCGATGCGATACGATCGGTGCGATGGAGTTGGCCTCACGCGGCCAGTCTAGCCGGGTCGCCCAATTTGGCGGAGATGGCGGCGGTTCAAACACGATAGTCGCGGCGCCATGCGTTGTCTGGTTCACCACATAAATTTCGAGCGCCAAAAAATCGCCCCTCTATCACAGACAAGCGCCGCGCAAATATGCCCGCTCGTGATTTATGAAGTGATTGAAACCGCAATTAAGCGTGTTGGCCGGTACGATTCAATGATAGTAGGGCAAAACCCCGGTGTGGACCTGGAATGGATTGCGCCCGAACGGACTCTGGCCAAGCGAACCAAGTCCGCCGAGCGTCAATTGAAACTGTACCGAAGTCTCACTCGGATTGACGCTTTCGGTGATGCCGGTGTCGAACGCCCAGCAATTGCACGGTGATTTAATCCGGACGCCGTAGGACTGCTCGAGCATTTTGCCGGAGGCGAAATCGTATGACGGCGCATAGTAGACCCCCAGCCGATCGAACAGGGCATAGTAAGCGCGCAGCACCAGGGACTCGTTGAAATTGGCGTTGGTACCGGGCCGGTCGGCGGGTCCCGGTCCGATGTAAACGTAAGCCACCTGCAGAAATGAGCCGGTTTCCGCTTTACCCATATAAAGCTTGGAAACGTTTTGCGTCCACCATGGCTGGAAATTCATCTCCGCCGTGGCATAACTCACCTGGTCGGCGCTGGAGGCAAGTCCCAAGGTGCCGCCCAGCGAGATGACACGCGTCGGGAAAAGTTGCGCACTCGCCTGCAAATCCGAGAAATGCCGCGACCCAAACGCGACCGCATGATCGGTGTCGTAGGCCTGCTCCAGCGTGAAATTGGCTAACTCCTCGACCGCTGAGCCGCCCGCAACCGTGCGCGCCCGGAAAGGACTCAAGGTCGGGGGTTCGTCCTGGCTCACTTCACTGGACTCGTTATTGGATTGCAGGATTGGCGGCAACTTCACGTAAAAGCGCGAGGTCACGCCATAAGTGATCAGGCTGCGCGGTTCGATCCGATCGATCTCGTCGAAGAGCGGAAGGTCGGACTGATCGACGGCCGGCACGTAGGCGTAATAAGCAAAGGGCTCGACCGTATGCTTGAACGCCTCGATATACTTTCCGTGGATTTGATAGACCTTTTCGATATCGCTTCTGACCCCGGCGCTGCCGTAGATCATTTCTCGCGACATCAGTCCGCCTGGTGCCAACAGGCCCAACTTGAGGTCGTTATTGTATTGGCGGCCTTCAGTGCCCACCGGAATAATGTCGATCTGATGCCCTGAGACATCGTACGCGGTTTCGCGCACGCCCAGCGTGCCCCATCCGTAGAGGAAATCGCCCAGGCGCCAGGGCACCGTCACGTTCGGCGCCAGATCGAGCCGCAACCCGTCAATCCCCTCGGTGCGATAGAAGTTATCGCCTTCCACGTTGAAATCCGTGTAGGCGAGCCCGCCCAGCAATTCATGACGGCCGCTGATCAGCAATTGCGGCAGACTTTGCAATTCGAATTGCGCCGGCTGAATCAAATCCTGATTCCAGACGCCCATCGCGCGCGCGTAGCCGTCGTCAAAGCTGTAGAGCGCGCCGAAGTCGGACATCGCGTTGCGCAGCGAAGGAAAGGTGGGGAAAAAAATGCCGCTGCCGACGGTACGCGAGAGCGTCCATACGTTCATTTCGCGCAATTCAAGACTATCGCTGACACTGGTGCCGTCGCCGAACAACACCAGATTGGGCGTGAGGTGCTGGCGCATCATGCCGATGATGTCATAGCGGTCGACCGGAATGTGCGGGTCCGCGATTTGGTTATCGATAATATCGCCCTGGCGATTGGATTCGCTGCGAATACTTTCGTCATAAAAAGCGCCGTCGGCCACCAGGTAGTCGTCGTCGCCGTTGATCAGCCGGTATTCGCCCAGTAAACCCAAACGCTGCGAGGTTTCGATATCGCCAGCGAGGCTCGCGTCGGAGCTTTTATTGATGTCGAAGTAATAGGGTTCGAGCAGTTGAAAGCCGCGCAGGCCGGATTCACCCACCCGCGGGCTGAGGAAACCCGAATGACGATCGGTATCGGCCGGGAAGGTGAAATAGGGCGCGTACAAAATTGGATAGCCGAGCACGTCGAATTGCGCCCCGCGCGCCGTGCCCGACTCGCCCATATGCAGGTCCATTTCCCGCGCCGTGATACTCCAGTCGGGCGTGCCCGCCTCGCAGGTGCACGTGGTGAAAAAGCCGTCGTTCACGCGATAGCGCTGGCCTTCGAGCTTTTCGATCTTTTTGCCTTCGAGCCGATAGATTTTGTCCTTGCTCAGGATTTTCCCATTGATCAGCGTAGCGGTCTCGTTGTCCAGATTAAGGGTGGCATGCGACGCGGTCATCTGTCCGAGCGGGTCGACCAGATGTACATCGCCGGTCGCGCTCATCGAGCGCTGACGGCGGAACAGATCGATCTGGTCGGCGCTCAAGCTGGTGTTGGCCTGAGTGGCGACGGCGTTGCCCGTCACAACGAATTTGTCGGCCTTGTAATCGTAAGTGAAATGCTGGCCGGAAATATTGACCGGCCCGCGATGTTGCGCCTGAAACGTCTGGCTGAAGCTATTGCCGGTGGTATTCCGGCTGCTACCCCATGCGCCGGCGGCGACTTGCGCGCGCGCGGGCGATACCGCCGCGATTAGGCACGCAATTAAACCAACCAACCATAGTGATTTAGGCCGGAGCTTCAGGAAATAGTCCTCGCCGGCCGTGACGCGCCAGAAACCACGGATACACCTCCCCCACCAGGTAAACCGAGCCGGTCACCAGAACTACATCATCCGCGGCGGCCCGCGCCATACTCCACGCGATTGCCTCCAGCGGATCGCGTATCACCCGCGCAGGCATTCGTCCCGAGAACAACGGCAACAGCTTCTCGGGTTCCAACGGGCGCTTGGGCCGGGCGCGCGTCAGGGTCGCGTCGGACACGCGCTCCGCCAACATCGCGGCCATCCGCTCCCATTGCTTGTCTTCGAGACAACCGAATATCAGCCGCGGTTTAACCCGCGGGCCCAGTTCAACCGCGATGGTTTCCAGCAACGCATCGACCGCGAGCGGATTATGCGCGCAGTCGAGAATCACCATCGGCTGGCGCGCGACCACGTCGAAACGCCCCGGCCAGATAACCTCGCGCAGCCCATCGCGAATCGCCCGCTCGTCGACCGCGAAACCCTGGCCGCGCAAAACCTCCAGCGTGGCCAACGCGATCGCCGCGTTCTCATGCTGGAAAGGACCGGCCAAAGCGATTTCGACCTGTTCGAGCACAAGGCCGAGGCCACGATAATCGAAGCGATGGGCCGGCGCGAGCGAGCGATAGGAGAATTCGCGCTCGAGCATGAAGGCCGCGCTTTGCCTGCGCGCCGCCATCTCGAGCAGCGTCCGGCGCGCATCCGCGTCGCGCGCGCCGATGACCACCGGCACACCATCCTTGATTATCCCGCCTTTTTCTCCGGCGATTGCCGTGATCGTGTAGCCAAGCCGATCCATATGGTCAAAGCCGATCGGCGTGATCACACTGACCAACGGCCGCACCACGTTGGTCGAGTCGAGCCGCCCGCCGAGGCCCGTTTCGATCACCGCCAAATTAACCTTCGCCTCGGCAAAATAGAGGAACATCAGGGCGACGGTGAATTCAAAAAATGTCAGCGCCAGCCCGGCACGGTCGTAAATCCCGCGCAAACGCGTGATGTAGTCGAGCATCAGCGCACTCGCCATCTCGACGCCATCGATGCGCGTGCGCTCGGTCAGATTCACCAGATGCGGTTTAGTATAGAGTCCGCAGTGATAACCCGCCGCGCGCAAGCACGCCTCTATCATCGCGGCCACCGAGCCCTTGCCTTTAGTTCCGGCAATATGGATCGCGCGCAGCTTGCGATGAGGATTGCCAATCAGCGCCAGCGCCTGATCCATTCGTTCGAGCTTGTAGATTTCGCCGCGAGCTTCGAGCGAATAGAGCCAATTCAGGGTGTCGTGCAAGCCGCTCATGATCGCGGCGTAATTTTAATTGGGCTGACGCGGCGGCGAAAGCCCACCGCGCCGGCATTCCATGCCGACGGTCGGAAAAGCGCTCGCGATGCTCGGCAATTATTGCAAATGCTCATTTGGCGTCTTCGGCTGCGCTAATGCGCTCGAAATGACAACTGAGGCTTGTGCAGAGGTTCCTTAATGTGGGCGACCGGGTTTGCGAGACGCACGTGGTCCGGGGAGCGCGGGATGATGGCGCGCAGGTGACCCAGCACGAAGCGCATCCGATGGCGCGGCACGATCGCGTCGAGCATGCCGTGGCTCATCAGAAATTCGGCGGTCTGGAAATCCTCCGGCAACTGCTGATTGGTGGTCTGCTCGATTACGCGCCGTC
>JBOHWL010000165.1:0-12902 GCA_050736615.1 Binataceae bacterium (SeqCode)
CCGCTTAAGGCACGATGCGGATCCGAAGCGTGGAAGCCGCTTGAGGACAAGTTACATCGGCCTGACGGGGGGTTGAGTGAACGCCAAGCAACTGCTCGAGGCTGGCCAACTTACGGGCGCACTTGAGCAGCTTAACCACGAGGTTCGCACCCATCCGTCGGAGACACGCCTGCGTACGTCGCTTTTCGAAGTACTTTGCTTTGCGGGCGATTATGCACGCGCGGAACGGCAGCTCGACGCGCTGGCACAGCAGAACGCCGGGCTTGAGATCGGAGTGCAGGTATATCGCGCCGTGCTGATTGCCGAGCGCGCGCGCGGACGCCTGTTCGATAGCGGACTCGCGCCGGGATTCATCACCGAGCCGCCGGCCTTCGTGCGGCTCCAACTCGAAGCCCTCAATCGTCTAAGGGAACAGCGCCCGGCGGAGGCGCGCGCCTCGTTGGAAGAGGCGGCCGCCGCGCAAAGTAACCTGCCCGGGCGCCTGAATGGCGAAAATTTCACCGATTTATCCGATGCCGACCCGCTCCTGGGTGCGGTTCTCGAACTGATCATCCATGACCGCTACATTTGGCTTCCGCTGGTCCAACTTAGGCGTTTGACCCTGACCGCGCCCAAACGCTTGCGAGACTTACTCTGGCTGCCGATCACCTTTGAAACTGTCGCGGGCACTTCGGGCGGAGCCTTTTTGCCGGGTCTTTATCGCGGTTCCGAGCGCCATCCCGACGACCAGGTAAAACTAGGACGAATGACGCTCTGGGAGGACCTTGGCGACCGGCTTTCGCGTGGCATTGGCCGCCGGCTGTTTTTCGTGGGCGATAACGAACGTTCGGTGCTCGACATTCAGGAACTCGAGTTCGACCATCCGACGTGATTCCGAATTGCCAAAAGATATAGTAAGCTGCGCAAATCATTATCGTCCGGGGATATCAAGGCTTGGACGAGTTCTTATATCGAGTGTAGCGCCGGATAGCGACTTCCCTGCGGGACGGCGAGTCTCCGCTCGGAGGCGCGTCGATGGATCCATACATAGAGAAGATGTCAGCGGAAATCATTGACGTCGAGGCCTTGTTGGCTCCGATTTCCGAGGCGAATCCGGCCGGAGAATCGCTGCGTTATAGCGGCACCTACGATCAAATCCAGGAGGCGCGCCGTTCCGAGGATGACCTCAATCAAGGCGATTGGAAGCATGACATTAAAGTCGCCGATTGGCGCCGCGTGGCGAGCCTCGCGAGCGAAGCGCTCAGTGATAAAAGCAAGGATCTTCAGATTGTCGCCTGGCTGAGCGAAGCGCTCGCCAAACTGCATGGGTTCGCCGGCGCACGCGACGGTTTCCTGTTGATGCTGGGCCTGCACGCGCGTTTCTGGGATGCCTGCTTTCCGCAATCGGAAGATGGCGATTTCGAAGAGCGAGCCGGAGCGCTGGAATGGCTCAATGACAAACTGCCGCCTGCCTTGCTCGAGTTGTCGTTGACCATGCCGGCCGCTAGCGGCGAGGCCTACTCCTATCTGCGTTATCAAGAATCAAGGGCCGTCGACGAACTAGGCCGCAAAAACCAGGATTTGATGAAGGCGGCATTGGCGGAAGGCAAAATCGCCGGCGAGCAATTCGACAAGGCGGTGACCGCCTCTTCGCGCAATTTTTATGAATCATTGAGCGCGGACCTCAACGAAAGCCTTAATGCGGCCGAGCGGCTTGCGGTAATCGTCGACGAGAAATTTGGACGCGAAGCGCCGAGCTTGATGCGCATCAAGAAGGTGTTGGAGGATTGCCGCGACGTGGTCGGCCCGATCGTTAGGAAAAAACGCGAACTGGAGCCGGACATGCCCACGCCCGCGACGGCCACACCCGCGAGCAACGGCGCGTTGACCACCAGCGTCGCGCCCGCCATCGCGCCCGCGGGAGCGACGGTCATCACCACGGCCGCGATGATGCCGTTGGACCCGAGTGATCGTGCTGATGCGCTCCGGCGGCTCGAAGCGGTTGCCGCTTATTTCCAGCGCACGGAGCCGCAGAGCCCCGTTTCATACCTGGTGCAGCGAGCGGTGCGATGGGGCCAGATGCCATTGGAGCAATGGCTTACCGATGTAATCAGCGATCAGGGCGTGCTGGCGCATATTCGCGAGACGCTGGGCCTTAATAAGCCGGAGTAAACCGGCAATTAGGAGAAATTTCGATGGCCAGAGAGAGTACGCAGCATAAGCTCGACCGCGTGCGACCGCCGCGCGTCCATATCACCTACGACGTCGAACTCGGCGATGCCATCGAGATGAAGGAGTTGCCCTTCGTGCTGGGCGTGATATCGGACCTGTCGGGTAAACCGGTGGAAGCGCCGCCGCGCCTGCGCGATCGCAAATTCGTCGATATCGATCGCGATAATTTCAACGACGTGATGAAGGGCATGAAGCCGCGGCTCGCCTTCCAGGTTGATAACAAGCTGACCGGTGACGACAGCAAGATGGGCGTTGAGCTGCGCTTCAACAGTATCGAAGATTTTGAACCGGCCCAGGTTGCCCGCCAAGTTGAACCGTTGCGCAAGCTGATGGAAGTTCGCGAGCAACTCAGCGGATTATTGGCCAAAGCCGGCGTCAACGAACGCTTCGGCGACAAGCTCAAGGAAATCATCGGCAATACCGAAATGGCCGAGCGCATCAGCAAGGAATCCGCGGCCAGCGGCGAGAAGAAGAATCCACAAGGAGACGCGGACCATGAGTGACGCCAAGGAAGCGGCTCAGGAACAAGCTCCGGCGGCAACCGCCGCCGCGCCTGCGGAGGCGACTCAGCAGCCGGCGACCTTGCTCGACCAGGTCCTCTCGGAAACCCGTATCGGGCGCGACGAGGAACAACGCGCGCAATCCAAGCGTGAAATCGTCACCCTGGTGGAAGAGGTGATGAAGGGCACGCTGCGCGTCTCCAAGGACCTCGAAGCGACCATCAACGCGCGCATCGCCGACATTGACCAGCTACTTTCGAGCCAGCTCAACCAGATCCTGCATCAGGCGGAGTTTCAAAAGCTCGAAGCGTCATGGCGCGGGCTCCACTTCCTGGTGATGTCGAGCGAAACCAGCACGATGCTCAAGCTCAAGGTGCTGAACAGCTCCAAAGACGACCTGCGCCGCGATCTCGAACGCGCCAGCGAGTTTGACCAAAGCGCACTGTTCAAAAAGGTCTATGAAGAAGAGTTCGGCACGTTTGGTGGCGCGCCCTTCGGAGCGTTGGTCGGTGATTACGAATTCGGGCGGCATCCGCAGGATATCGCGATGCTCGAAAAGCTCTCGAACGTGGCCGCCGCCGCGCATGCGCCTTTTTTCTCGGCCGCCTCGTCGGAATTGTTCAACCTCGACAGCTTCACCGAATTGGGTGCGCCGCGCGACCTGGCGAAGATCTTCGACACGGTCGAATATGCGAAGTACAAAACCTTCCGTGAGTCCGAAGATTCACGTTTCGTAGGACTGACGCTGCCGCACGTGCTGATGCGCCTGCCGTATGGGCCGGAAACCACCCCGGTCGAGGAGTTCAATTTCGTCGAAGACGTCGATGGCAAGGACCACTCGAAATACCTGTGGGGTAACGCGGCCTATGCGTTAGCCACGCGCTTGACCGATGCGTTCGCCAAGTACAACTGGTGCGCGGCGATTCGCGGAGTGGAAGGCGGCGGCCTGGTGGAAGGGCTGCCGACCCATACTTTTCGTACCGACGAAGGCGAGATCGCGCTGAAATGCCCAACCGAAATCGCGATTACCGATCGGCGTGAAAAAGAACTGTCGGACCTCGGCTTTATCCCGCTGGTGCATTGCAAAGGCACCGATTACGCGGCCTTCTTCGGCATGCAGTCCTGTCAGAAAATCCGCAAGTACGACACCGACGCCGCCAACGCCAACGCGCGGCTATCATCGCAACTGCAATACCTGATGGCCACTTCGCGCTTTGCGCATTATTTGAAGGCGATGATGCGCGACAAGATCGGCAGCTTCATGTCGCGCGGAGACTGCGAAAGCTTTCTCAATCGCTGGATTTCGAATTACGTACTAGCGTCGGATGAAGGTTCACAGAGCGACAAGGCCAAGTATCCGTTGCGCGAGGCGCGAGTTGAGGTATCGGAGATCAAGGGCAAGCCGGGAGCATATCGGGCGGTGGCTTTTCTGCGGCCGCATTTTCAGCTCGATGAGTTGACCGCATCGTTGCGCCTAGTGGCGGAATTGCCACAATCGGCACGGTCATAAGGGGGAATTTCTCGCGGCGACTGACGCCGCATGCCTTATAGGGAGGAGTGCGCAGTCATGGCAATTGACTATTTTTTGAAACTCGACGGGATCGATGGCGAAAGCGAAGATCAAAACCATAAGAACTGGATCGACGTGGTCTCATTCGGATGGAGCGCCACTCAGCCCGGAACCTTCGCACAAGGACAGGGCGGCACCGCCGGCAAGGTCTCGATGAGCGATTTGAATTTTCAAATGCACACGTCGAAGGCGACACCCGCTTTGATGAAAGCGTGCGCCAGCGGCACTCATATTTCCAAGGCCACATTGGTTTGCCGCAAAGCCACCGGCGATGGCGGCCAGCAGGATTACATCACCTGGACTTTGGAGCCCGTCGTGGTTTCCTTCTATCAGAGCGGCGGCTCGTCCGGCAGTGAGACTACGATTGACAGCGTGTCTTTGAACTATGGCTCGATTAAATACGAGTACAAGGTGCAGACCGACACCAAAGGTACGTTGGCGGCGCTGCCGGCCTTTGGCTGGGATCTCACCAAGAATGCGGAGAAGAAGTGATGGCGTGGGCTCTGACATGAGTCTGAGGGGATGATGCCAATGCATTTCGTGGCTCCAAACCCATTTCAGACCCCCCGGCGCGGCGCGATCACGCACGTGGTGATGTCCTGAACGCGAGTGGGAGAAACGGGTAAGGCGGCTGAACCCACCGGCAGCATCCTGCCGGCGAGACGCGCTTACGTACCGGCCACTCGGCGGGGAGCGGCATGATGGCCAGAGATGCGGACAGGAATGAGATGGTTCCCTCTCTGCTCGAGCGGCTGATCGACGAGCATCCGGAGGTTTCGCAGGAGCCGTTGTCAAGCCGCTTTTATGACGTGCGCCAGTCGGAAGCCTCGGTCGCGCGCGATTTGGAGATGATGCTCAACACGCGCCAGGAACAGCTCGGCGAATTGCCGGCTGATTTCGTCGAAGTCAACAAGTCGTTGCTGTTCTACGGGCTGCCGGACTTCACCTCGTACAATTTGTTGGCGCCTGAGGATCGCACCCGGCTGCGCCGCGCAATTGAAAATGCCATCGCCAGATTCGAGCCGCGGCTCCAACGCGTGCGAGTGTCGATGGAAATGCCGAACCAAACCGATCGATCACTGCGCTTTAGAATCGAAGCACTGCTGCGCATTGATCCGGCTACCGAGCCGGTCGCCTTCGACACCGTTTTGCAACTACAAACCCAGGAGTACTCGGTCAAGACGCCGGATTGAACGAGACTCCGAGGGTCCGTTGCTGTCTTAACCGGAAGCGAACGAACGACAGTTGGCGGGATTCAAAGCTTAGGAGGCCGAATCATGCTGTTGTACGATTTGGCGGTAGTCGGCGCGGGCAGCGCCGCCGCATACTATCTGAGCACAGTTGACAAGAACATCTATCGAACAATCATTTGTATTGGCGACGAGGATCCGTGGGCCGGTGCTCGAGGGCTTGATGAGCAAAACCCCAATAATCCGGTCAATTTCATCAATCACACCCCACCCATGATCGAGCATTTTGGTGACAAGGTCCCAGCGTACACCGAGACCCTTTACAAGCGATCTGATTTCGCGGCGGCCAACGCCAACATAGTCCGCAAACACGCGGAGAAGTTCGTGGCCTGCCGGATCGTCAAGATCACGGAAGGGGTACTGCCCGTGGAGTTACAAGGGAGTGGCACTCAGCATAGGGGCTTTTGCCTGGAACTGAACACGGCCGCTTACTCAGGCGGCAATTTGGTCTATGCGAGGCGCGTGGTTGCGGCCGGTGGCGCGGGAGCGCATTCCGTGCCAAACGAGGCGGCAGTTGCGCATCGGCAATTTCCCCAACGCGTGATGGATATGGATCAATTCGCCCGCCAGGCCGGGAAAATCCCTAAGACAAATTCCAATCATCAAGTAACAACCGTCTTCGTCCTGGGTCCTAACGCGGCGGTCGATACCGTGGAGACGGCGCTCTTTCAAGGATTCAAGGTCGTATGGTTTTTTGGAGACAGTGTTGACGCGAAGACCGATATACGCACCGTGCAGAAACCAGCCATACTCGCCACCGGTCATCAAGTCTATGCGATGGGCCAGGAACAAGGACATCGGAAGAACGACCTTCACTTTTTGCGCGGTTCGATGTCGGTGAAGGCCAGTCCCGTTGACGTACATGTCCTCTATAAAGCGGCAGGTGACAACTCCTTCTGTGACATTAAAGGCGACTACTTCGTCTATGGCGTCGGTCAGGCGACAACAAAGCAGGAGGAGGAAGCCGGAAAACTCTTCGAGTTCATCGATAAGTCTCTCACCAACCGGCTGGTACCCTTGTACGACACCAATCAGCGCTTTGGGGCGGCTCACGAGACCGTACTGGGATTCCAACTGGATCGCACTCCGGAAGAAGAGGTACGCGACCCGCGGTTCGGCCTCGAGGTGGTCGGAGCGATGGCGGCACAGGTGCTGAAACTCAGAAAGGATATTCCACACAATTATCTCCGGGAGCTCGAAAAGCGCATCAAAGAGGTGATGGATATATACATGGACAATCTACGATACGATGATGAATATCCGCCTCGAATGTTCGAGTTGCCGCTTGATACGGTGGCAAAGTGGCCCCCGGATCAGCTGAGCCAGGCGTATCGAGAGATGGGGATGAGGCTTGCCCATGTGGACCGGAGACTGAAAAATCCGGTGGCCGCATTAAAGGCTCTGCTGAGCAATTACATTACTCTTAAGAACTTTTTCGTTAAGCATCCCGATGTCACGCTTGGAGACCTTGGCCACGTCGCCGCTCAATCGACCCCTTCGGTGATCCAATCGCCGCAACTCGGTGCGATTCGCGCGGGTACGGCCGCGCAAAACGGCTTCATCCCTGAATACGTAGGAACTGAAGACAAGCGTGGTCAGGCCAATTTCAGTGCGGACGATCGCACCATGCTGCGCGTCTATATTGCCGCGAATTATCCTTTTGTCAGTGAAGAAAACGCCGACGAATTTATTCGCTATGTTTTGGCAGAGCGGACAAAGAAGGGCTATGGTTTCACTCCACAGGAGATCGATAACTTCAACCACAGCTTGAAATTCCTCGACCGGATAGGGGAACGCGCTCTCGTCAACTGACCGGTCCAAGAGCCGCCGGTGGCGTCGGACTTTTTGGCTGAGGTGTACGCGGCAGCGCGCTGGTTGTGAGGACTGATGGCCGACGAATTGCTCACATATTATGAGCAGGAGCTGAGCTTCATCCGGCAGATGGGGGCGGAATTCGCCGCGCACTATCCGAAAATCGCGGGGCGCCTGCTGCTCGAGCCCAACCGTTGCGAAGATCCTCATGTCGAACGCCTGATACAGGCTTTCGCCTTATTGTCGGCGCGCATTCGCCATAAACTCGACGACGAATTTCCGGAGCTGACGGACGCGTTGCTGGAAGTTCTGTATCCGCATTATCTGACGCCGTTGCCGTCCTTTTCGATTGCTCAATTCGTCATCGATCCGGATCAGGGCAAGCTCAGCGGCGGCCATCGGATCGAACGGGATACCGCGCTGCTGTCCCAGCCGGTTGCGGGCACGCCGTGCCGCTTCCGCACGTGCTATCCGGTCACGCTCTGGCCGCTCGAGGTGGCGTCCGCGCGTTTCGACGCGCCTGATCGCTACAATCCGCCGCCCGCGGCGGCGGCGGTGATTCGGCTCGAATTGCGTTGTCTCGGCGGACTGAATTTTTCCGAGCTCGACCTGGATACGCTGCGATTTTTCCTAAACGGCGAGGGACCGCTAGTCTATGCGCTCTACGAGCTGTTATTCCGCAACGCATGCCAGGTGCGGATGCGCGGCATGGGTGAAAAGATTCCAGCGGTGGTGCTGCCGCCGTCAGCGATAAAGCCGGTCGGGTTTGGCTCAGACGAGGGTTTGCTGCCGTACACGGCGCGCTCCTTTCTCGGCTATCGCTTGCTGCAGGAATATTTCGCTTATCCCGAGAAGTTTTTGTTTTTTGATCTCACCGGTTTAAAACGTGCGGCGCGCGCGGGATTTGGCAGAACCGTCGAGTTGCTGATTTTTCTCGATCGCCTGCCGCGACTCGAGCAGCCGCTTACGCCGCGAACCTTCAGCCTCGGCTGCGCGCCAATCATCAATCTCTTCAAGCAGGTGACCGAGCCGGTGCGACTTGACCGCGCACGCACGGAATATCGAGTAATCGCCGATGTGCGCCGGCAGTCATCCACCGAGATTTATTCGATTGACGCGGTTACCAGCATCTCGGCCGCCCGCCAGGAAACGACCAACTTTCAGCCGTTCTATTCGCTCAAGCATACCGCCGAAGAAGGCCAACGAGCCTTCTGGTATGCGGCACGGCGGTCTTCGCAGCGCGCCGGGGACAACGGGGTTGAGGTCTATCTGTCGCTGGTGGATTTGAATTTCCGCCCAACGCTGCCGCCGGTTGAGGCGCTGACGATTCACGCGACCTGCACCAATCGCGATCTGCCGGGCAAATTGCCGTTCGGCCGCGGCGACGGCGGGCGCGGGGATTTTCAATTGGAAGGTCCCGCACCGCTGGCGCGCATCGAATGTCTTAAAAAGCCCACCGAAACGCTGCGGCCACCGCTGCATCGCGGCGCTCATTGGCGCCTGCTATCGCATCTCTCGCTCAATTATCTTTCCGTCTGCGAAGGCGGGAGCGAGGCGTTGCGGGAAATCCTGCAGCTCTATAATTTCTGGGACTCCAGCGTAATCCAACAGCAAATCGCTGGGATTACCGGCGTACGCAGCCGGCGGGTGGCCGGCCGGCCGGCCAGCATGCCTTGGAACGGATTCTGCCGTGGCATCGAGGTGACGCTCGAGTTTGACGAGGAAAAATATATCGGCAACGGCGTGTTTCTGTTCGCGGGCGTGCTTGAAAGATTTCTCGGCCTGTACGCCTCGCTGAATTCCTTCAGCCAATTGGTCGCGATTACCAAACAGCGCGAGGAGCCTTTGAAGCGATGGCCGCCGCGAGCGGGAGATCAGATCCTTCTTTAGAAGAGCTGCTGTTCGAGCAGAGCTACCACTTCGATTTCTTCGCGGCGGTGCATCTGCTCGAAATGCTCTATCCGGATCGCAAGCCGGTCGGGCGGCAGGCGAGCCCGGAGGAAGAAGCAGTGCGCTTTCGGGCACATCTGTCGCTGAGCTTTCCGCCCAGCGCAATCCAGGAAATCGAACCTCCGGGCGACGGCCGTCCGGCGCGGATGACCGCGGCTTTTATGGGTCTCACGGGGCCGCTCGGGGTATTGCCGCGCCACTATACGGAGTTGCTGCTCGAGCGGATGCGGCGCAAGGATGCGGCCGCGCGCGATTTTTTCGACCTTTTCAATCATCGCATCATCGCGCTGTTTCATCGCGCCTGGGAAAAGTACCGCTTTTACATTGGCTATGAGCAAGCGGCGCGCAATGGGGGCGCTGAGGATGCGTTTACCGCACATCTATTCGATCTGCTCGGGATGGGCACGAACGGCCTGCGCGGGCGCCTGGAGTTTGCCGATGACGCCCTGCTCTATTACGCCGGCCTGCTGGGCCAACGGCCGCGCTCGGCCAGCGCCGTCATCAATATTCTGGGCGACTATTTCGGGGTGCCGGTTGAAATTGCGCAATTTGTCGGCCAATGGCTGGAAATCACCGAGGAAAATCGCACACGGCTGGGGCCGGGCGAAGTGAACAACCTGCTCGGCGCAAACGCGGTCGCAGGCACGCGCACATGGGATCAGCAGGCGAAATTCAGGGTGCGCGTGGGGCCGCTGTCGTATGACGAATTCGCGCGTTTGCTTCCCGGCGGCGACGCTTTCCGCCCGTTCGTACAGCTCACCCGTTACTGCGTGGGACAGGAACTGGACTTCGATCTGCAACTGGTATTGAAAGCACCCGAGGTCCCGTGGTGGCATCTGGGCGATCAGCGTCCGCGGCTGGGTTTCTCAACCTGGCTCAAGACCAAAGAATTCGATCGCGACGCTGATCAGGTGGTTTTCTCCGGCGGCTTAACTCGGATTGGCGCTTTGCCGGGATAACCCGGGAGGAACGGAAAAGACTATGAACGTGAGTCTGCAGGCTTTGGTCGGCAAGCTCGACGACGCATGCCGCAGTGCGCTCGAAGCGGCTGCGGGATTATGCCTGACACGCACCAACTACGATGTCGATCTGGAGCATCTTTTCCTCAAATTGACCGAGTTGCCCGACGGCGATATCGGCCACATCCTGCGCCAATACCAAATCGACACCTCGCGCCTGAACGGCGATCTGACGCGCGCCCTGGAGCGGCTCAAGACCGGCAACGCGCGCACTCCCGCGCTCTCGCCACGCATACCAAAGCTGGTGCAGGACGCCTGGCTGATGGCCTCGGTGGATTACGGCACGCCCAAGGTTCGCTCGGGCCATTTGCTCGCGGCATTGTTGGCCGACGACGATCTGGCGCCAATTGCGCGCGATATTTCCAAAGAATTCGCCGCCATTTCAGTCGAATCGCTGCGGCGTGATTTTAACCAAATTACCGCGGGTTCGGCCGAGGACAGAATTGTCTCGGTGGTCCAGCCGCGCGGCCGCGAAGAGCATCGTACGACCGCTTCCAAGGCCCTGGATCAGTACACTATCGACCTCACCGGACTCGCGCGTAAGGGAGAAATCGATCCAGTACTGGGACGCGATTTCGAAATTCGCCAGGTCATCGATATCCTGACCCGGCGCCGGCAAAATAATCCGATACTGACCGGCGAGGCGGGTGTCGGCAAAACCGCCGTAGTCGAAGGATTTGCGCTGCGAGTCGCCGCCGGCGATGTGCCCGAATCGCTCAAAAGCGTTTCAGTTCGCACGCTCGACCTGGCGCTATTGCAAGCCGGCGCCGGGATCAAAGGCGAATTCGAAAACCGCCTCAAATCCGTAATCGAAGAGGTCAAGAGTTCGCCGCAACCGATAATTCTATTTATCGACGAAGCCCATACGATGATCGGCGCGGGGGGGCAGGCCGGACAAAACGACGCCGCCAATCTGCTCAAGCCGGCGCTCGCGCGCGGCGAATTACGCACTATCGCCGCCACCACCTGGGCCGAATACAAGAAGTACTTCGAAAAGGACGCCGCGCTGGCTCGGCGTTTCCAGGTGGTCAAAGTCGAAGAGCCGGACGAGCCCCACGGTATCGTGATGATGCGCGGGTTGTGCGCCGCTCTCGAAGGCCATCATAAGGTTCGCGTGCTGGACGAGGCGGTGGAAAGCGCGGTGAAACTGTCACACCGTTATATCACCGGCCGCCAACTGCCGGATAAGGCGGTCAGCGTGCTCGATACCGCCTGCGCCCGCGTGGCGATTGGCCAGGCCGCCACGCCCGCGCCGATCGAAGACACGCAGCGCACGCTCACCCAGATCGGGACTGAAATCGAGGTGCTGAAGCGCGAAGCGGCAACCGGTGCCGATCATCACAAGCGTATCGACGAACTGATGGAGCAAAGCGCGGCGGAACAAAAGCGGTCCGCGGAGCTAACCGCACAATGGCAAAAGGAGCGCGGGCTGATCGACAAAATTCGGGAAATTCGCGGCCAGCTCGAGAGCCAGGCGGCGGCCGACGGCGGCGATAATGCGATGCGCTCACTGCGTCTCGAACTCGCCCGTCTCAATCACGAACTCGAAGAAGTTCAAGGCGCGGCGCCGCTGATGCAGGCGTGCGTAAGCTCGCAAACGGTGGCCGAGGTCATCTCCGGATGGACCGGCATCCCGGTCGGCAAGATGCAGGCTGACGAAATCAACACCGTGCTCGCGCTGCGCGACAAGCTCGCCGAACGCGTGGTCGGGCAGGCCAGCGCGCTCGAAGCAATCAGCCAACGCATTCGCACCGCGCGCGCCAATCTAACTGATCCCCAGCGTCCGATCGGAGTCTTTCTGCTGGTCGGACCAAGCGGCGTCGGCAAAACCGAGACCGCCCTTGCCCTGGCGGATACGCTCTATGGCGGTGAGCGCAACCTGATCACAATCAATATGAGCGAGTATCAGGAAGCGCATACGGTGTCTTCGCTCAAGGGTTCTCCGCCCGGCTATGTCGGCTATGGCGAGGGCGGCGCGCTGACCGAGGCGGTGCGCCGGCGGCCTTACGCGGTGGTCTTGCTCGACGAGGTGGAAAAGGCGCATCCCGACGTCATGGAGCTGTTTTACCAGGTCTTCGATAAAGGCACGCTGGAGGATGGCGAAGGCCGCGAGATCGATTTCAAGAACACGATCATCCTGCTCACGTCCAATTGCGGCACCGATCTCGTGATGAAACTATGCGCCGATCCCGAGACGCGGCCCGAGCCGGAAGGCATGGGCGAAGCGCTGCGGCCCGAACTGCTCAAGGTGTTCAAGCCGGCGCTGTTGGGGCGCATGGTGGTGGTGCCGTATTATCCGCTCACCGACGAAGTGATGCGCGGCATCATCCGGCTGCAACTGGGTCGTGTCGGCCGCCGTCTCGCGCGGAACCACGGCGCCGTTTTCACCTACGATGATGCGGTGGTGAGCGAGATCGCCAGTCGCTGCCGCGAGGTCGAAAGCGGCGCGCGCAACGTCGATCACATTCTCACCCGTACGCTGTTGCCGGAAATGTCGGGTGAATTTCTGGCACGGATGGCGGCGGGACAACCGATTACGAAAGCCCATGTGAGCGTGGACAACGCCGCCTTCCGCTACGAACTGTCGTGA
>JBOHWL010000166.1:0-25501 GCA_050736615.1 Binataceae bacterium (SeqCode)
GACGTGCGCGCGGGCAAGGTGACCAAGGGCGTGCGTTTTTTAGCCAACGCCGACGTGGGCGATCCGGTCGCGATGGCACGCTATTACTATGAGCAAGGCGCGGATGAAATCGTCTTTTACGACATCACCGCGTCCAACGAACGGCGCGGTATCATGCTCGAGGTGGTGCGCGCGGTGGCGTGCGAGATCTTCATCCCGTTCAGTGTCGGCGGCGGCTTGCGCACGGTCGAAGATATGCGCGCGGTGCTGCTGGCGGGTGCCGAGAAAGTTTCCATCGACTCGGGCGCGGTGCGCAATCCGGCCATCATTGCCGAAGGCGCGCGCGCTTTTGGCAGCCAGTGTATCGTGTTGTCGATGCAGGTGCGGCGCATCGCGTCGAGCGCCGCCATCCCCTCCGGCTACGAGGTCATGATTGACGGCGGGCGCGCGCCCACAGGACGCGACGCGCTGGCTTGGGCCCGCGAGGGTGAGCGCCTCGGCGCCGGCGAGCTTTGTATCAATTCAATCGATCGCGACGGCACCAGGCTCGGCTACGATCTTGAGATCACGCGGCTGATGAGCGAGGCCGCGGCGATTCCGGTGATTGCCTCGGGCGGGGCTGGCGAGCCGCGTCATCTGCTCGAAGCCTTTACCACCGGCGCCGCCGACGCTGCGATCGTCGCTTCCATTGTTCACTACGGCGAGCACCCGATGAACGAACTCAAGCGCTATCTCGAACGGCATGGGGTCGAGGTGCGCGATCATTCGAACGAAAGGAGCGCGTCCCATTGAAGATCGCGCTGGTGGTGTCGGATTTCAACTTTGACGTTACTTCGCTGATGCTCGAGCGGGCGCGCCGTCACGCGGAATTCCTCGGCGCCGAGCTGAGCCGTGTGGTCCACGTTCCGGGCGTCTTCGATATGACGCTGGCGGTCAAAAAGCTGCTCCAGCGCGCGGATATCGAAGGCGTCGTCATGATCGGCGCCGTGATCAAGGGCGAGACGGGCCATGACGAACTGATCGCGGGGGCGGCGGCCAAAGCCGCGACCGACCTCGCGCTCGCCTTCGACAAGCCGGTCGGCCTGGGCATCACCGGACCCGGGATGAATCGTCTGCAAGCCCTCGACCGCATCGACAATGCGAAAAACGCGGTGGAATCGGTCGTGCGGATGGTGCGCACGCTCGGTGAAATCGGCAAGTAACCCACAGCCTGTGTAAAGACGGCGTGCGTTCGCGTTGAGGCGCGGCCCGTACGCGCCTATACTTGCACCCGTGGCGGTGACGACGGCAGAGGCGGGTGCGGCGCATGCACAGACTTTCTCGACGCGAGCGGCGGCGCGTATTTTGGCGGTCTCACCCGATCGCATTCGTTACTGGGTCAGACGTCGTTTGTTCCGTCCCGCCGTCTCGCACGGCCGTAACTACCGCTTCGTTTTCGACGATCTGCTGATGATGCGGCTGGCCAAGGAACTGTTGCCCAGCCGCCGTCATCTCGGCCGCGTGCGGCAATGCTTTGTGAAGGCGCGCACACTGTTTGATCGTAACCGGCCGCTGACCGCGCTCAGCTTCCAGCTTGAAGACGGCCGTATCGTGCTGCGCGACGGCGACGCGCTATGCGAAATCGATAGCGGGCAAATGCTGCTGCACTTTACGGCCGTGCCTGCTGGAAAGGTCGATGATCGTTTCGCCGCCGCGCGCGTCCGCGCGCGCCTCGAGGAGGCGCGGCGGCTGGCTGAAACCGCACCGCCCCGCGCGATGAGGCTTTACCAGGATCTGCTGCGACGCGATCCGTCCAACGCCGATGTGAATGTGGAACTGGCCGCGTTGGAAGAACGTGAGGGGGATTTCGACGGTGCGCTGCGCCATATGCTCGGCGCCGCCGCCAGCGCGCCCACCAGGAGCGAAATTCACCTGAAGCTTGGCCTCCTTTATCGCCGGACGCATAATTGCGAGAGGGCCGTGCTCAGCTTTATGCGTGCGCTCGAAGGCGATCCGCAATCGCTCGAGGCGCATCGCAACCTGGCCGAACTTTACGAAAAAATGGGACGTTCGCGCGACGCGTTGCGCCATCTGAGCGCGCTCAACCGCCTGAGCCGCGATTGCTGAAGGCGCCGTCCGCGAAACTTTCAAAATCCACGCGTTGAATCCGTGCGCGCCGCGGCGATAAGCTATCGGCGTATGGATGCCCGCCCACTCAAACGTATCGATATCTTGCGGCACGAGTTAAAGGCGCTGCGCTTTGTCTTGGACCACTATCATTCGGCTGACTTCGAACGCGCCTCCGTACCGCCGCGCGATGATTTCCAGGCGCCGCAGAGCAGGGAACTTTATGACGTGATCATGAAGGCTTCCACCCGCGCCGAGGCCGAAGCGGAAATCGCCGCGATGGACCTTGAGGAGGTCGATATCGATTCCTTCCTAAGGCTCTCAGGCGAGCATTATTACACCTATCCGGCCCTGGTGAGGGAACGCGCCGCGGCGATTCGGCAGGGCCGCCTCACGGTCGAAGCGGCTTGAAACTGGATTACAAGGAGTTGTTCTTTCTGCTGGATCGGGCGGGTGCGGTCATCGCCTTCCAGGAAAAGCACAGTTCATGGGCGGGCGCGTTGGCTTTTTCCGACGAGACGAGCGCACACGCTTTAATTCAGGCCAGTCGTCTGGAAGTGGCGGAAATCGCCGCGCTGGCGCTCGACGAGGAAAGCGTGGCGAGCCTGGTGACGGCGCTTAAGCGGCGGCCGATTCGCTGTCTCTTGCTCGACCTCGATTACCATTCCGGAACCTGCCGTCAGATCGAGTTCGAAGCCAACGGACTTGGCGCCGTGCATGAACGGCGGTTTTCCTCCGAGCATCAGCACGGCTGACAAACATGCTGGAGTAGTGATGGCCTTCGCACTTGAGCAGATCGAGTTGGCGAGGCGGCGGCTTGAGGGGATTATCGAGCCGACGCCTTTGATTCGCAACGCCACGCTGGGGCGGATGCTCGAGGCCGAAGTTTTCATCAAACCCGAAAATCTGCAGAAAACCGGCTCGTTCAAACTGCGCGGCGCTTATAATCGAATTGCGGCGCTGACCCCGCAAGAAGCGGCGCGGGGCGTGGTTGCGGCGTCAGCCGGGAATCACGGACAGGCGCTGGCGTACGCGGCCACGCGCGCCGGTGTAAGCGCCACGATCGTAATGCCGAAGAGCGCCGCGATCGCGAAAATCGACGCCACCCGCGGCTACGGCCAGAACGTCGTGCTCGAAGGCATCGACTACCAGGAGGCCCATCGCGCGGCCGAGGAGATTCGCGCCCGCACCGGCGCGTTGTTCGTCGACGCCTATGACGATGCCCATGTGATCGCCGGCCAAGGCACGATTGGCCTCGAAATCGCCGACCAACTCGCGCCCGACGCCGTGCTGGTGCCGGTGGGCGGCGGCGGGCTCATCGCAGGCGTCGCGTTCGCGATCAAGGCGCGCATGCCGGCGGTCGATGTAATCGCGGTCGAGGCGGCGGGCTCGGCGCAATTGAGCGCTAGCATTACGGCCGGCGCGCCGGTCACGATCGGGCGGCCGGTGGATACGATTGCCGACGGCTTGGCCACAGGCCGCATTGGGCGCTTGCCCTTTGAATTGATCAAGGAGCATGTGCGCCGCATCGTCACGGTTGACGATTTCGAGATCGGCGAGGCGGTGTTGCTGATGCTCGAACGGATGAAGCTTCTGACCGAAGGCGCGGGCGCGGCCGCGCTGGCCGGGGCGCTCAAAATCAAATCCACCTTGCGCGGCAAGCGGATTGTCATCTGTGTCACTGGCGGTAATATCGATATCAACCTGCTCGATCGCATCATTGGCTACGGCCTGGCCAAGGCCGGGCGTCTGGTCAATCTCGCGATCGACCTGCATGACCGGCCCGGCGAACTGCAAAAAATGCTCGCACTGATCAGCGAGACCGGCGCCAATGTCCGCGCGATCGAGCATGACCGCGCCCGCCGCGACGTTCCGATCGGCAGCGCACGGGTGGCGCTGCAATTGGAAACACGCAGCGCCGAGCATATCAGTGAAGTACGGGAACGCCTCATCGCGCGCGGTTACGTAATCGCGCATTGAGCAGGCGGGGTTCTCTTACCTTCAGGGAACCTCCGCACAAGCCTCGCTTGTGATTTCGAGCGCATTAGCGAATCAACGGATTTCCGGGATTCCTCGCTTTCTTACGCAGCTCGCAGACTCGCCTGCTCGCTCCGCCGCACAGGGCGGCTCCGCTGGCGGCGCTCGGAATGACAGATAACACTTGCGCCGTGCTTTCTCAGTGGAGTAGATGCTTGAAGACTCCGAATTCAAGCGCGACGATCACAGCGGCGAGCGCCAGCGCGACCATCATCCCGGCCATCGATTTCCACACCGTATACTTGCGCATCACGTATTCCGTACGACTTCGCATGTGTCCGCGTGGTCGCCCGACGGCTCCCTCAACAACTGCAGTCGCGCACCTGGATGGCTAGATGATTCAGCCTGGCCATCGGTGAAGGTCTCCTTGGCAGGGTGTTGAAAAATCACAGCCTGCACCCCCTCTCTGGGCTCCCCCGCAAGGCTGCGGGGGAGAACATTGAGGAAAGAAGCCAGCTTTACCCACGGTGTTGAGACTGATCAGGCATCCAATGGTGTGATGATCATGCCTTTTTCAACAGCCTGTTAGGGAGACTCGGAATCAAGATCCCAGCGCAACCTCGAGCGGATGCTCTTTAAGCGCGCTGACCTTGAACACCGAGAAGCCAATCACATTGCCCTCCGCGTCGACCTTTTCCATCACCTGATCGTTGGTGGTTTCCCGGAAATACCCTTCCCTGCGCTCGAACATGACCTCCAGGAAGTCACCCTCGGCGTCGTACCAGACCTTTACGTGCTTGCGCTCCATACAACGGTTCCCTTCTTCGGCCTGTCGGTCAGATAGGCCGTCAACACAAACGCATCACTCGCTTCAACCTTCACGACCACGCTGACAAACTTATCGCCCATCCGTGTTCCCGCATGGAAGCGGTAGTACAGACGGGCGGCCTCGTCGCTGATTGACTGAATCACCAGGTCCGGGTGCCTCAAGGTTTCTGAAATCGCCGCCTCGAGCCCCGCCATTTCTGGATGATCCAGGATATGCGCCAGCCGTTCGCCGGTCAGCCTGACGGCCAAGCCTTGATAGTCGACGATTATCTCCACATCGTTCTTACGCCGCCTGTCGGATCAGCGGTGCGTGCGTCGTACGCCGACGCTTCGCACTGACTTTCGTGGACAGATCGCGGCCTGCATGAGCGCCGAGCGAATCTTGCCCGACGCCATTTCCACGGCCGACGCGTCCACGCCACATCCGCGCGGTGCAAAATGCCACGAATACAAGCATAGTCAGGCTCTCAACCGGCCAGACGTGCGCAAGCCTTTGCGTGTCCCTGACACAGAAGGCGGCGTGATCGGCCGTTTGAGCATAAGCGAACTCCCCCAGCCACGGGCTCGCGCGCGAGCCTTATAGGGGGAGTGGGTCGTCAGTGCTTGCGCATCATTTTGATTCTTGGCCGCAGGTCTACCAGGTGTTCGATTCGCAAAATGAAGGCGTCGTACTCGCGCTGTTCAACGCGCGCCAAAGCCGCTTGATCATTGCCCTTTTGCCTCGCCGCCTCCGACGCCCGTGTGCGCGCCTGACGGAACTCTTCGAAGGCATCCCTCACTATGCGGCAAATGGTGGTTTTGGGCACGAACGAGGCGCGGCAATGAAGGCAATGGAAGACCACGCCCGCTTCAAAATGGCGATAGGGAACCTCGAAGTGCCGCGCGCATTGCTGGCACACCAGCGGCACCTGCCAAGTCATCGGATCGAGTTTGATTCGCTCCGCCGTGCCGTCCCCAGAGACGTTGTCGTTGCCCATGATGGTTGATTCGCACGTGGCCCGCGGGCTCGTTCCCACTCCACGATCCAAAAATTCACACACTCTAGCTTTCCAGCGCGGCGACGCCCGGCAGTTCCTTGCCTTCGAGATACTCCAAGGTCGCGCCCCCGCCGGTCGAGATATGGGTGAAGTTCCTAGCCCACGGCTGATGCGCGAATGCCGCGGCGGTATCGCCGCCGCCCAGCAGGCTGGTCACGCCCTCGAGATGGGCCAGCGCCTCGCCCACCTTGATCGTGCCATTGGCGAAGGCCGGCAATTCGTAATACCCGAGCGGTCCGTTCCATACCACGGTTCTGGCTTGGCGCAACGCTTCGATATATTCGGCGACGGTACGCGGGCCGATATCCAGCCCCATCTGATCGGCGGGAATCTCGCTCACGATACGCGCCACGGCGTCCGCATCCGGCTTATCCGCGACCACGTGATCGCACGGCAGGCGCAGCTTCAAGTTGCGCTGATGCGCCTTGAGCATCAGGTCGCGCGCATGCGCCAGGCTGCCCTCTTCGACCAGCGAGCGGCCGACCGTGAGGCCCTCGGCTTTGAGAAACGTATAGGCCATCGCGCCGCCGATCAAAAGCTCGTCAACCCGGGGCATCAGATTTTCGATCACGCCGATTTTGTCGGAGACCTTCGCCCCGCCCAAAATCGCAATATAAGGACGGGTGGGATTTTCAGTGAGCGAGCGCAAGGCACGCAATTCCGCCAGCATCAGCATCCCGGCCGCACGCTCGTGGATGAAGCGGGTGACGCCCACAGTCGAGGCATGCGCGCGATGGGCACAGCCGAAGGCGTCATTCACGTAGACGGCTTTGCCGCGTGCGAGTTCGTGGGCGAAATCGCGGTCGTTGGCCTCTTCTTCCGGATGGAAACGCAGGTTTTCCAGCAGGATCGCGTGGCCCGGCGCGAGCGCCGTGATCATCCGTCCGGTGATGTCACCGATGCAGTCGGGCGCCAGCGCCACCTTGGCTGACAGGGCCGCGCTCAGATACTCGGCCACCGGTTTGAGACTCAGGCTGGGGGTGCGGTCCTTGGGCCGTCCCAGATGGGAGCAAAGCACCGCCTTGCCGCCATGGTCGAGGATGTAGCGAATCGTCGCGAGGCTCGCGTCGATGCGCGCCGGATCGGTGACACGGCCGTCTTCCAGCGGGACATTGAAATCGCAGCGCACAAGCGCGGTCTTGGCCGTGAAGACCAGGTCGGTGACAGGAATTATTGCCATCGCGGGGCTTTTCAGCTTGCTTGGTTCATCAAGTCAGCACGAACGCGCATTCCTAGAGCTTGCCAGCGACGAAGGCGGTGACGTCTGCCAGGCGATTCGAGTAACCCCATTCGTTGTCATACCAGGAGAAAACCTTGACCAGCCGCCGGTCAAGCACCTTGGTTAGCGGCGCGTCGTAAATCGAGGAATGCGGATTGTTGTTGAAGTCAATCG
This sequence comes from Binataceae bacterium (SeqCode), assembly GCA_050736615.1. Classification (GTDB taxonomy): domain Bacteria; phylum Desulfobacterota; class Binatia; order Binatales; family Binataceae; genus JBOHWJ01. Next base: position 7,321 of record JBOHWL010000166.1, read on the forward strand.
AGACCAGCGGCGCGTCGCTATATTGCAGGATGCCCTTGAGCTCGCCCTCGGCCGCTTTGCGCATCGCGGCATCGACCGCCTTGACGTCACAATCGCGCTCGGTTGCAGCGGTAAGATCAACCAGTGAGACATTGGCAATCGGTACGCGCACGGCGATCCCGTCGAGCTTACCGTTAAGCGCCGGCAGGACCAGGCCGATCGCCTTGGCCGCGCCGGTCGAGGTCGGCACCATCGATACCGCCGCCGCGCGCGCGCGGCGCAGGTCCTTATGAGGACCGTCCTGCAGCATCTGGTCCTGCGTATAGCCGTGCACGGTGGTCATCAGGCCATGCACGATGCCGAAATTTTCGTGCATCACCTTGGCGATCGGCGCCAGGCAATTGGTGGTGCAGGAAGCGTTGGAAATCACGTGCTGCCGGGCGGGATCGTAGGCGGTTTGATTCACGCCCATACATAGCGTCACGTCGGCGCCGTCGGCCGGTGCGCTGATCACGACCTTGTGCGCGCCGGCGTTCAGATGCAGTCCCGCTTTATCGCGGGCGGTGAACAAGCCCGTTGATTCGACCACTACCCGCACGCCCAGCGTCTTCCACGGCAGCTTGGCCGGATCGCGCTCGGCCAAGACCTTGAGCGCGCGCCCGTCGAGCATGATTTGGTCGCCCTCGGCCTTCACATCATGAGGCAGCGCCCCGTGCACCGAGTCATATTTGAGCAAATGGGCCAGTGTGGGCGCGTCGGTGATATCATTGACGGCCACGACCTCCAGTTCGGGCTTGAGCAATGCCGCGCGGTAGAACATGCGGCCGATGCGGCCGAAGCCGTTGATCGCAATCCTCGTCGCCACGTTACATTATCCTCCCTGGCTAGACTGCCGGTCAGACGGCAAGGTTTTCATACCCGGCGCCATTGATTGGAAGGGGGGACCGCTATCTCTTGTATCGACGCGGTAGGTTGGAAGATCCGCCTGGCTTGAGCGGGTTGGTGATGATCGACGGGGAAATAGGGTTCGCATTTCATGAGGACGCTCGTTCGTGCAAACAATTCCGAGCAACGTGAGCGTTCTTCCGGCCGCCGGCATGGAATGCCGTGGGATAAAATTTGACTCCGTGTCCGGCGGCATCAATAATGTTACTCGCTTAATCGGACCTTTTTTTGCTCGCGAGGGCGAAAACGCGCTGGCGTGCGTGGAGCGCGCCGTTGAGGCAAAACGATCACGCGAGTCCATGCCCGGGCGCCGCGTCTGTGGAATCTTTTCGATATTTGCCGGGCGCACGGACTTGCGGGCGCGATCACGCATCGCCGGCGACAGGCGCGTATTGAGGCCTAAATGGGGGTAATCAGGTGAACGGCGCCGGTGGGCTTGGGGTAATTGACCTGGTGCTGGGCACGGGACCAGTGGTTCAGGTGGTGATCTGGATCCTGGTCGCGTTCTCTGTCGGCAGTTGGGGGATCATCCTGTATAAGCTGGTGGAGATTTCCGGCGCGCGGCGCGAATCTGAGCGTTTCACCTCGATCTTCTGGGAATCCAAGAATCTCGCCGCGATTCATTCCGCCAGCGTTGGCCTAAAGCGCAGCCCAGTCTCCCAGGTCTTTCGCGCCGGTTACCAGGAATTGCTGCACTTGACGCGCGCCAAACGCCAGGCGGTCGGTGCCGAAGGCGGCTTTTCGACCGATCTCGGCGGAATTGAGAACGTCACGCGCGCGATGAAGCGTCAGGCTAACGTCGAGCTGACCAAGCTTGAACGCGGAATTACGTTTCTGGCCACGACCGGGTCGACCTGTCCGTTTATTGGTTTGTTTGGCACCGTCTGGGGTATCATGACGGCTTTCATGGGCTTGTCGGCGGCCCATACTTCGAATATCCAGGCGGTCGCGCCCGGCATTGCCGAGGCTTTGATCACCACCGCGATCGGGCTCGTGGCGGCTATTCCGGCCGCCATGTTCTATAATTTCCTGACCGCGCGGGTGCGTGAGCTGGCGACCGAAATGGAGAACTTCACCGCCGAATTCCTCAATATTGCCGAACGTCATTTCCTCTCCTAGCAGCGTGTGAAAACGGCATGCTCATGGCAAATTGCACCTTGATATGCTCAACACTCCGCGTGAAAGATGGCTTCGTTCCTACATCTTCTCCACCGGTCTTTCCCGGGGGAGACAAGAGAGGGGGTGCAGGCTGTGGTTCAGCAACAGCCTGCTAGAGTGATCCGCCCGTGGCTTTCGATCCCGGACAGCGTGGCTCTCTAGTCTCGCAGATAAACGTCACCCCGCTGGTGGACGTGATGCTGGTGCTGCTCATCATCTTCATGGTGACGGCACCGATCATTCAGCAAGGCGTGCAGGTGAGTTTGCCCAAGGTCAAAGCGCAGGCGTTGCCGGGCAAGCGACAGCAATTCGTCGTCTCGATTACCCGCAACGATGACGTTTATCTCAACGACACCCGCATGACGCCCGACGAACTCACCGAGAAGCTGGCCGCGATCGCGCGCGTCCGGCCCGACCGCGAGGTGTTTATCCGCGCCGACCTGCAGGTCCCCTATGGCGAGGTGGTGCGCACGATGGCGGCGATCAAAGCGGCAGGCATCGAGAATGTCGGGATGGTGACGGAGATGCCGGCGGCGGATGGGGAGCGGGCGGGAGCGAGCGAGTCCAAGCGTGGCAGAGCCAGTCCGTAACGACGATGAGCGGCCGTCGCGTCGGGGCTATGTCGCGGCGATCATCGTCTCCGCGATTGCTCACGCGACATTTATTGTTCTGCTGCTGGTGGTTCTGCCGGCTTTTTTGCGTGCGCCCAAAGCGCCACCGGCCCCCTACACGGTGAAAATTGTCGATGCGCTACCCGCCGGGGCTTTGGGCACTCATCTGCCGCCGCTGGCCGCGCGCGCGCATCACCGGGCCCATCGGTCGCCTCCGCGGCCCCATCATGAAGTGCAATCGCACACCCCGATCATCCGGCCGCCAGTGCCGAGTAAGAACGTGCTGGCGCTCAACAGCGTGCATCCCACCCCCACGCCGACGCCCGCCCCCACCCCGACGCCCACGCCAACGTTAGCGCCGAGCGCGGCACCGACGGCGGCGCCGCTGGTGAAACCCACGCCGCTCAAGCCTAAACGCGTGCATCGTCATCCGACGCCCACGCCGACGCCGCGCCAGGCCAGACGTCCGCGTCCGACACCTCAACCAAGAAACGCGCTGGCGCGGCGCGAGCGGCATCATCCGAGCGTCAAACCCACGCCAGTCAAGCTGGCGCGGGCCGAGCCGACTCCTGACGTGCATGCGGAGCTGGCCCACATTCGCCGTCAATTACTGGCCGAGCATCTAAAGCAACACGGGCATAACGGCGGCAGTGGTCCGGTGCTGGCGAGCAAGGAGGTCGCGGGCAAGGGTTACGGCATCGGCTCCGGCACTGGCAGCGCGGGGATTCAACAGGACGTGCAATTTCTGCTCTACTATCACGCGGTGCAGGAGAAGATTAAGGACGCCTGGAGTTTTTCCGGTAATAATCCGGATTTGACCGCGACCGTGACCTTCCGGATCGGTCCCGACGGCACCCTGACCGGCGTGCGCGTCACCGACAGCTCGCGTGATCTTGCCTTTGACGATTCGGTCGTGCGCGCGATAAGGCGCGCGGCGCCCTTTCCGCCACCGCCGGAAAAGTACCGCGGGCAATTCGCGCAAGGAATCGAGGCAGTCTTCAAGCTAGGCGAGTTGAGCGCGCCCGGCTGATGATGAGCGCGTACTCGAGCGCGCGCGCAGGCGCAATTCCATTTCAACTCAAGCACAAAGGCGTGATGATGAGGCGATTTTCGCTGCTCGCAGTACTCCTAACCCTGCTCGCTACCGTCCCCGGCTACGCGCGGGCGCAAGCCAACGAGAGCAACAACGGCCCGCTGCGCATGCAGATTACCGGGCCGGGTTCGCGGCGGATTCCGATCGCGCTGCCGCAGCTCAAGAACCTGGGCGGCGACGATAGCCAGCAGCTTTCCACCCACTTCGTCGGTATTCTGCAACGTGATCTCAAGCTCTCGAGCTATTTCAGCGTGATTGATCCGCACGCCTATATCGAAAACTCACAGACGTCCGGCTATGACCTCGGCCAGTTCAATTTCAGCGATTGGAGTTCGATCAACGCGGAATTCCTGGTCAAGGGCGCGGTCACGCGCAAGGGCGGCAACGTTACCCTGAAGGCGCTCCTATTCGACGTCGCCAATCAGCGGCGCGTGATGGGCAAGCAATTCACCGGCGATCCGCATGACGTCGGCGAGATGGCGCGGCGCTTCGCCGACGCGGTCCTGCAGGCGGTCACCGGCGTGCGTGGACCGTTCGACACCAGGCTCGCGTTTGTTTCCACCCGCGGCGGCCGTTTCAAGGAGATCTACACGCAATGGCTTGACGGCGGGGGTCTGTTCCGCGTAACCGACAATCCGACGATCAATTTGTTTCCGAGTTTCGACCATAGCGTGACCCACCTGCTGTATCTTTCGTACAAGAGCATGAGCCCCGAGCTTTATCTGGTCGATTTGAACCATCGCGCGGAGACCCGCGTGGCGACTAGCCTCGGGATGGAGGTGGGCGGCACGTTGACGCCCGACGGCCGCGTCGTCGCCGCGATTTCGCGTCGCGGGAAGACCAATCTTTATCTGCTCGATCGCGACGGCAATGAGATTCGCGCGCTGACCAATGACAGCGCGATCAACGTGTCGCCGGCGGTATGCCCCAGCGGCAACGAATTGGCCTTTACTTCAGACCGTTCAGGCGCACCGCAGATTTATACCATGAGCCTCGCCGGCGGCCACGCCACCCGGATAACCTATAGCGGGGAATACAATACCACGCCGTCGTTTTCCCCCGATTGTAGCAAAATCGCTTACCAGGGCCGGACCGGCGGCGCCTTTCAGATTTATCTCATCGGCGCGCATGGCGGCGCGCCCGTGCAGTTGACTAATGCGGGATCGAATGAGTCGCCGTCGTTTTCACCTGACGGTCATTACCTGGCGTTCAGTTCCAGTCATGGCGGCGGCTGGCGGATTTACATGATGCAGCTCGACAGTAGAAATGTTGCGCTAATAACGGAGGGAGAAGGCGATGACTATAGTCCATCATGGTCGTGGTGGTTGGGGCAGTAACCTGCGGGGGGTGGGACGCGCCGCCGCCGTGGCGATGCTGGCAGCGCTGATTGCGTTGGCGGCCGGATGCTCGTCGCAGAAAAATCCGTCCGGCGAAAACGCCAACCCCAACGCGAATAATGGCCTCAATGAAAACGGCGTCGGTTCCGGCGGCAGTTCACTCAGCCGCTATGCCAAAGGGCAACTGGGAAATCCCAACGGCGAGAATGGGCCGCTCGGTGACATCCACTTCGGCTTCAACGAGTTCACGATTGAGCCCGACGACGGTGATATTCTGCGCCAGAACGCCAAATGGCTGCAGGAGAATCCCAACACGCGGGTCCAAATTGAGGGCCATTGCGACGATCGTGGCTCCGAGGAATACAATATTGCCCTCGGCGCCAAGCGCGCGCAGGCGGCCAAGGATTATATGAAGACACTCGGCATAGCGGCCGATCGCATGTCAACGATAAGCTATGGCAAGGAATTGCCCCTTTGCACCGAGGAAACCGACGAATGCTGGGCCAAGAACCGCCGCGATCATTTCGTTGTCCTTCAATAGGCGCGTCCCCGGCGCGCGCGCGCTGGATTGCTGGCGCCCTGCTCCTGGCGTTCGCGCTTTGGGGCTGCGGTCCGACCGCCGACATGCAGCAGTTGCAGACCAACCAGTTCGCCCTGCGTGGCATGATCGCCAACGATCGCCAGCAAATCGACGCCGTGCAGCAGCAGGTGAGCCAGCTCAATGAGCGCCTCACCGAGTTGCAACACAATACCCCCAAAAGCGGCGGCTCGAGCCAGATAACCGCGCTGAACCAGAAGGTCAGCCAGCTTCAGTCGCAGGTGGCCGCCTTGCAAACAAACGGCGCTAACGCCGGCGCCGCGGCTGGCGCACCGGGTGGTAACGCCGGTACCGTGGCGCCGAATGCGCCCAGTGGCACGGCGCCGCCCGCCGTGACGCCGCCGCCTGTGGTCACCGGCCCTTCCTGGCGTGCTGAGCTCCAGCGTGAAATCGTCGCCGCGCGCAACAGCGGCGAGCCCGGCGCCGCGCTGTATCGCGCGGGCCTGAGCGATATGCAGGCGGGGCATTATGCCCAGGCCAACGCGCGTCTGCAGGAGTTGCAGCATCGTTTCCCCAAATCGGCGTTGGGCGAACCGGCCGAATATTTTTCCGGCAATGCGCTCTACGAATTGGGCAAGTACGACCAGGCAATCCTGCAATTCAACGACGTCGTGATGCGTTTTCCGCGCGGACGCTTTGCCAGTGCCTCGCTGCTGCGCGAGGCGCAAGCCTTCATGAAGATCGGCGACCGTATCGACGCGCGCCTGACCCTGCAGAAGCTGCTGCACGACTATGCGGATTCAGCCCAGGCGCCGGCGGCGAAATCGATGATGCAACAGTTGTCATGACAGCCTCCGGGGTTCGATGATTATTGGATTGCCAATGAGCGCTCCTGGTGTGGGGTCGCGGCGGATCTCGCGAGCAAGAACGTCGGCGGCGCGCGCATAACCAATGGAAATAATCCGTAACCTCGACGACCTGCGGCCGCATCAGTATCCGGTGGTGGCGCTGGGCAATTTCGACGGCCTCCACCGGGGACATCAGGCGATTTTACGCCGCGCCTCTGAGCGTGCGCGCGCCCATGACGGCGGCAGCGCGTTCGCACTGACCTTCGACCCGCCGCCGGCCAGGGTGCTGGTGCCACAGCGCGCCCCGCGTTTGATCCTGACGCTGGAAGACAAGCTCGAACTGCTCAGCGCCGCGGCAATCGACGCGGTGCTGGTGCTCCAGTTCACCCACGCGCTCAGCCTGATCGAGCCACGCGCGTTCGTGCGCGAATATCTGTGCGAGCGTATCGGCGCGCGCGTGGTGGTGGTGGGCCATAGTGTCAGCTTCGGCCATCGACGCGCCGGCAACGCCTCGGTGATGGAGCAACTCGGCGGCGAGATGGGTTTTGACACCGAGGTGGTGGGACCGGTGCGGGTTGACGGGATGGAGGTGAGCTCGACCAAAGTGCGCGAGATGATCGCCGCGGGCGAGATGCGGACCGCCGCCACGCTATTGGGCCGCAATCATTTTTTGCGCGGCCCGGTGGTGCACGGCCGCGAACGCGGGCGCGCGCTGGGCTTTCCCACCGCCAATATCGCCAGCCGCACCGAATTGCTGCCGCCCGACGGTGTCTATGCGACTCGCGTCGTGCTGGCCGACGGCGCTTATCCGTCGATCACCAATATTGGGATGCGGCCGACGTTTGCTGAACCTGAGCGCACCATCGAAGCCAACATTTTTGACTTCGACCGCGACATCTATGGCGCCGAGGTCAAACTGGAGCTGGTCGAACGTATTCGCGGCGAGCGCAAGTTTGATTCGGGCGCGGCCTTGGCGGCGCAAATTGCCGCCGATTTAAAGCGCGCCCGCGAAATCCTGGCGTGACAACCACCGCTCCGGCTCCGGCCTGAACCGCAGGATGGCGCGGCCCGCTAGGGAAGCCCTGCACACGGGGTGATTCTGTCATTCTGAGCGCAGCGAAGAATCCCGGATCTTCTGGTTTTTGCCGGCTTTTTGTCGGGATTCTTCATCTAAACGCACGTCGCAGATTCTGACTCAAAACGCAGCTCGCGGACTCGCCTGCTCGTTTCGCTTCGAGTCACTGGCGTGCTCGCTCCGCCGCGCTACGCTAATGGCAGACTCCGTTCAGAATGACAAATGGGCTTGTGCGGAGGTTCCCTAGCCGCCGAGGGTGGCGGCGGGAGCGACCCAGTCTCGCGCGCACTGTTCGAGTTGCGCCGGAATCTCAGCCTCATTCTCCGCCACTTGCATCGTCATCACGACCTCGCTGACGCCGGCCTCATGATAACCGCGCAGATCCGCGGCCGTCACGTGCTTGGTATACGGCGAGATGATCAGTTCGACTTCGCTCGGCGCGCGTCCACGTTCGCGCATCAGTTCACGCAACCGCTTGATTTTGATTCCCGCCTCGTCGGGCGCCAGATTGAATCCGAACCATCCAGTACCGCATTCGGCGACGCGCTTGAGCGCGGATCCGCTCTCGCCGCCGAAGATGATCGGCATCTTGGCCTGGACGGGTTTGGGATAGCTGCGCACGCCCTTGAATTTCACGAACTCGCCGTCAAAGTCGGTACGCTCTTCGCTCCATAGCCGGCGCATCACTTCGAGATATTCGCGGGTGCGTTGATTACGCCGCTCGAACCCGATGCCGAGCGCGGCGAATTCCTCCGCCGACCATCCGATGCCGACCCCGAGAGCGAAGCGGCCGCCGCTTACCCGGTCCACGCTGGCAACCACCTTGGCCAATTCGAGCGGATTGTGCTCGGGCACGAGGCAGATACCGGTCGCCAGGCGAATCCGCTCACTGCGCGCGGCGATATAACTCAAGGCGACAAACGGATCCATCCAGTCGCTGGTGCTGGAAGTGGCGAAGCGGCCGTCTTCCGAATACGGATATTTCGAATCCTGCTGGTCGAACAGGACGATGTGCTCGGGCGCCCAAATGGTGCCGAAATTGAGACGCTCGCAATGCTCGGCGAGAATGCGCAAGGTGGCGGGTCGCGCGCCGCGCCCGATGCCGGCCACCAGCAGTCCGATTTTCATGCGTTATCCTCCATCAACTCACGCGATGCCGCATGGGGCGCGCGCTTTTTATCGCGATCACGGTTTGACCAACTTCAAGGTGAAACGATCCTGCTCGTGGTTCATCTTCCAGAACGGCAGGGTGCGGTCGTCCTTGGGGTTGCACAGGATGTCGGAAGACGCCGCCAGGCGGAAGCCGGCGGTTTCGACTTCGTTGATCACGAAATCCTCGGCGATGCGATGAATCGTGCTGGCGTCGCGCGCGCCCGACCCGCCCGGCGCGCGATTATCGACAATGGCGTAAATACCGCCGGACTTGAGCGCGGTGAAAACCTCGTGATTGATCTTGACGCGATCATAACCGCGTCCGACCATGTCATGATAATTCATCACGATGGTGACAGCATCGAGGGTTCCGGGCTTGACCGGCAGCAGATTAGTCTCGCTGAAGGGCTTCTCCACCTCGACCACGTTGGTCATGCCGGGTTCCTTGAGGCGCGCCTTCCATGCGGCCTCGGCCTTTTTGAATTTGGTTGGAAACGGCTGATTTTGCGAATAGACCTTGCCCTCGGCGCCAACCGTGCGCGCGAGCAGTTCGGTCGTGTAGCCGGCGCCGGCCCACAAATCGGCCACGTGCATGCCGGGCTTGATGCCGTAGAAGGCGAGAAATTGCGCCGGACGACGCGACGGATCGAGCTTCTTGTCCGCCGCCGGACGGTCGGGCGAATTAACCGCGGCGGTGATGTATTTGGGGATCTGAGCTTCGGGCAGGGGGCCGTCATACACGACTTTGGCCGCCTGCGTGCCGGCATATAGCGCGCGCGGCGCGATCGCGCAGGCGCACGCGACAGCGATGATCATGGCGGCGAGGGTGAGGGATTTTCGTTTCAAGTTTTTTGTCTCCTGCCGGTTGCGGATTGCCAAGTTGCGGCGCACGCGCTCATGGTCATCCTTTGGACTGCGCACGCCCGCGTTCCATCACCTGTTCACGCCGCGCCTCGAAGCCGCGCACCTTGGCTTCGGCGTTAAAGGCGCGAAAGAATTCCTGTTCGCGCCGGAGTCCGTCGGCGGCGGTGCTTTGACTGTTGAGGTCGATCAAGCGCTTCATCTGACGGATGACCTCCTGGTTGGCGCCCTGGATCTGACGAGCCAGCGCTTGCGCCACCGTCAGCACCTGGTCTTTGGCCACCACGCGATTGACCAGGCCGATACGCTCGGCTTCACGCGCACTCAGGTAGTTGCCGGTGAGCGAAAGCTCCTTGGCCCGGCGGATTCCCACCGCGCGCGGCAGCCGCACCGACATCCCGCCGCCCGGCATCACCCCCACGCGCGCATGCGTATCGGCGAATTGCGCATCCTCCGCCGCGATGATCAAGTCACAGGCCAGCGCCAATTCGAAGCCGCCGGTGATGGCGAAGCCGTTAACCGCGGCAATTACCGGGACCGCCATATTTTCGATCACCGAAATGAAGGTGACGTTGCCGGTTTCGCGAATGCCGCTGTCACTGGAGCCGAGTTCCTTGAGGTCAAGGCCCGCGCAAAAGGCGCGTCCCGCCCCGGTGATAATCACCGCGGTGATATCCGCGTGCGCTCGCAATTCCCGCATCACGCGGCAGAACTCGGCGCGCAGTTCACGATTGAGCGCGTTGAGCTTTTCGGGACGGTTGAGCGTCACGGTGGCGAGGCCGTCGCGCTTATCGATTAGCAATACCGGTTGACCCATCGCTCTGAAGCACCTCCACGCGCAGACCTAACACGACCGCGCCAGTGTGGCAAAAGCGCGGTGGTTGCAGGCGCCAGCGCGGACTATCCGCCCGCCTCCGTCGATGGTTTATACTATGCCTGCACGAGGGAATGCTTGAGCGACGCGAATAATTTCGACGGGGTGCGCGTGGTTGCCTTCGAGAGCCGGATGGCGGATGAGACGCGCGCGCTGATTGAACGCTTCGGCGGCGAAGCCATCCTTGCACCGGCGCTGCGCGAAGTGCCGTTGGAGGATAATCATGCCGCGCTGGAATTCGCCCCGCGTCTGCTGAGCGGCGCCATCGACATCGTCATTCTTACCACCGGGATTGGACTACGCGAGCTGATGCGCGTGATGGAGACGCGCTTTGAACGCGGTCAGCTCGCCGCCGCCCTGGGCAAGACCGTCACGGTTGCGCGCGGCCCCAAACCGGTCGCGGTGTTGCGCGAACTCGGCCTGACTCCCTCGCTGATCGTGCCCGAGCCCAACACCTGGCGCGAAGTGCTCGGCGCGCTGAGCGCCAATCTCGACCTAGAGAAACGCCAGGTCGCGGTGCAGGAATACGGTGTTGCCAATCGTGATCTGATCGCCGGACTCGAAGCGCGCGGTGCGCACGTCACCAGTGTCCCGGTCTATCGCTGGACGCTGCCGGATGATCGCGCACCGATCCTCGCCGCACTGCATACGATTATCGCTGGCGGCGTCGGCGCCGTGCTCTTCACCAGCTCGGCGCAAGTGGTCAACGTGATGCAACTGGCCGAGGCGGACCAATGCGGTGATGCGCTGCGGGCGGCGCTGCAGTCGGTGCTGGTGGCCTCGATCGGTCCGGTCTGCTCGCGCGAATTGCGCAATCATGGCCTGTCGGTGCACCTTGAGCCGTCGCATCCGAAGCTTGGCCATTTGATCAAGGAAGCCGCCGGGCGAACCGCCGCGACGATGGCGCGCCGGCGTCAGGCCGAGGCGCGGGTCGAAATGATCAGTGATACTGCGCCCGCCGCCGCTGTGGCGTCCGCGCCTTCACGTCCCGGCCATCCCGCCCTCCATGATCATCCGATGATGCGCGCATGCCGGCTTGAACCGTCCGCGTACACGCCCATTTGGCTGATGCGTCAGGCCGGGCGCTACATGCCGGAATATCGCGACGTGCGCGCGCGACATTCATTTCTTGAAATGTGCCGCAAACCCGAACTTGCCACCGAGGTTACCGTCACCGCGGTTGAGCGCTTGGGCGTCGACGCCGCGATCATTTTCGCCGATATCCTGTTGCCGCTGGTGCCGATGGGGGTGGGGCTCGATTACGTCAAGGGCGACGGTCCGGTGATCGCCCGGCCGCTGCGCTCGGACCGCGATCTCGACCGGATTGCGCCGGTGGTCGCCGCCGAAGCGCTGGCCTTTGTCGGCGAGGCGATCAAGCTCACCCGGCGCGCCTTGAACAATCGTGTGCCGCTGATCGGTTTTGCCGGCGCGCCTTTCACCCTGGCTTCCTATCTGATCGAGGGTGGCTCCTCGCGCCAATACCAGGCGACCAAGACCCTGATGTACACTGCACCCGTCACTTGGCATCGCATGATGGCGATGCTGGCGCGGGTCACCGCCGATTATCTGAAAATGCAGATCGAAGCAGGCGCCGACCTGGTGCAACTCTTCGATAGCTGGGTCGGCAGCCTCGGCCCCGACGATTACCGACGGTTCGTCCTGCCGCATACCCGCAGCGTGATTGCGGCGGTACGGCCGCTGGCACCGGTGATTCATTTCGGCACCGTGACCGGCAATCTGCTCGAGTTGATGCGCGAGGCGGGTGGCGACATCATCGGCCTGGACTGGCGCGTCGATCTAGGCGAGGCGTGGGCGCGGCTGGGCAACCATGTCGGTGTGCAGGGCAATCTCGACCCGATGGCGCTGTTTGCCGGCACCAACGAGATCCGCCGTCGCGCCCATGAAATTCTGGCGCGTGCGGCCGGCCGCCCCGGCCATATCTTCAATCTCGGCCACGGCATCCTGCCCGAAACCAGGGTGGAAAATGTGATCGCGCTGGTCGAGGCCGTCCACGAGATGAGCCGGCGATGAATCCCAAAACGGATGCCGCTTGCGACGGCGTGATGCTGATTGGGTTTGGCGCTCCGTCGTCGATGGCAGAGGTGCGCCCTTTTCTGGACCGCGTACTCGAAGGACGACCGGTGCCGCGCGCCCGCTATGAAGAGGTGGTGCATCACTACGAGACGCTGGGCGGCCGCTCACCTTATAATGACTTGGCCATGCGCCAGGCTGAGGGCTTGCGCGCGGCGCTGGCAGCCAATGGTATCGGCGTGCCGGTCAGGGTGGGAATGCGCAACACGCCGCCGTTTTTCACTCAAGCGTTGCGCGAATTGAGCGAGCACGGCGCCCGCCGTGTGCTTGGCCTCGTGCTGTCGGCCTATCAATGCGAAGCGAGTTGGGAACGTTATCTGGCTAACGTGGAGGCGGCGCGCGCGAGTCTCGGCGACGCGCCGGCCGTGGTTTATCCGCCCCCATGGCATTGTCATCCGCTGTATCTGGACGCCGCCGGCGACCGCCTCCGCGCGACGCTTGCGCGGCTCGATTCCGCTGAGCGGCCGCGCGCCCGGCTGATTTTCACCGCGCACAGCATCCCGCTGGCGATGGCGCGCAATGCCCCGTACGTCAGCCAGTTGCACGAATCGGCCCGGCTGATTACGCGTGCGCTTGGCCACAACGATTACACGCTGGCCTTCCAGAGCCGCAGTGGCAATCCGCAAGAGCCGTGGCTGGAACCGGATGTTGGCGAGGTGCTGCGTAAACTTAACGGCGGCACAGCCGTGGTCGCGCCGCTCGGATTTTTGAGCGACCACGTGGAAGTGTTGTACGACCTCGATATCGAGGCGGCGCAAATCGCGCGCATGGCGGGAGTCCATTGGTATCGCGCGGCCACAGTCGATGATCATCCGCAATTCATCGCGATGATGGCGGCGCTCGTGCGTGCGCAACTCTAACCGGTGCCTGCGATGGCGGAGCGGGCGCGGGTCCGGCGCGTAGCGGTGCTTGGTGGTGGTATCAGTGGGCTTGCCGCCGGGTTTTGCCTAAAAGAGCTCGCCGCCGCTCACGAAATGGCGCTCGAGGTGGTGCTGTTCGAAGCGAATTCACGCCTGGGCGGCGCCCTCCATACCGTACGTCGCGAGGGCTTTACCATTGAAGCCGGCGCCGACTCATTCCTGTCGGAAAAACCCGCCGCGCTGAACCTGGTCGAACGCCTTGGGATGACTCACGAGCTCATCCAGACGCAGGAGCGGTTCCGCAAGACGTATGTGGTCCGCAAGGGACGGCTGGTGGAAATTCCCGCCGGATTTTCCTTATTGGCGCCAGCCTTGCTGCGGCCGGTCTTCACCAGTCCATTGTTTTCCCTTGCGGGCAAGCTACGCATCGCGCTCGAGCCCCTGATTCCGCGCCGCCGTGAAGACTCCGATGAGAGCCTCGGCGCGTTTGTCAGGCGGCGGCTCGGCGATGAAGCATTACGCCGCCTCGCGCAACCGCTGGCGGGCGGAATCTACACCGCCGATCCGGAACAACTGAGCGTGCGTGCCACGATGCCGCGGTTTGTCGAAATGGAGCGCCGCCACGGCAGCCTTATCAAGGGCTTGCGCGCGGCCGCGCGAAGCCGTCAGGCTGGCGGCGAGATCCGCGGCATGAGCGGCGCGCGCTGGAGTCTTTTTTTGAGCTTTCGTACCGGCATGGGCGCACTGGTCGAGCGGCTGGCGGCACGCCTAGACGATGCGATTCACATCGCGCGTATTAGCGCACTCGAAGCAACCGATGACGGCGCCGGAACACCGGGATGGACGGTGCGGCTGGACCATGGCGCCGCGTATGCCGCGGATGCAATCGTGTGTGCGCTGCCCGCCCACGCCGCCGCGCCGTTGCTGAAACCCGCGTATCCCGCGCTCGGCGCCGCGCTCAGTCAAATCGGCTATGCGTCGGCCGCAACCGTCAACCTGGCCTGGAATCTCGCCGATTTTCCTCGCCCGCCAGCAAGCTTCGGCTTCGTCGTGCCGATCATCGAGGGGCGCCGAATTATCGCTGGCAGCTTTTCGAGCCTCAAATTCGCTCAGCGCGCGCCCGAAGGAATTGTGCTCGCGCGAGTTTTTATCGGTGGCGCCTTGCAGGCCGGCCTGATGTGGCTTGACGATGACGCGATGATGGCGGCGGCGGGCGAAGAATTCGCCGCCCTGACCGGCGTCAGAGGCGTACCGCTGCTTACCTATGTCAAGCGTTGGCCGCATGCGATGCCGCAGTACGCGGTGGGTCATCCGTGCCGCGCCGCGACGCTCGAAGCCGAAGCAGCGGAGCTGCCATATTTTGGGTTGGCCGGCGCCTACATACGCGGTGTCGGCATTCCCGATTGCATCGCCAGCGGCGAACGCGCCGCCCAAGCGGTCTTCACCCAACTCACCGGCGCGTCATGCTGAAAAATGGATTGCGTTCACTCCGACGGATGATGATCCAAACGTCTGCCTTGTTGTGCTCTGATCTAAACTGTTCGCAGAGAAATTAATTTCCAGATTCCCCCTCTTTCAGGAGATCGGAAAATTGTTGACAATGCGCTCACGCGGTCTTAGCCAAGTCCCGTTTTATCGCTCCCACTTCTTCGCGAACCGCTAGCCGGACCAGCTTTTCCAGACGCGCGCTTGAAATGTATTCGCGCAAGGCGTCGTTGATCAGGGTTTGGTAATTGCCGCCACCCATCGCGTGAACCTTTTTGCGGAAATGGTCGAGAATTTCGTTATCCAGCCGTATGGTTATTCGCGTTTTGCCCGGCTGAGGCGGTAAGACAGCGCCGCGTTTGCCTTTGTTGAAATCATATTCGCGCTTCATAAGTTTTGCTCATACTCCGCGCGCTCACGCCTGGTGGCCCGTCGCGCCGAAATTATCCTGACGCGCTCGCCGCGTATCGTGTTGATCACAACCAGCACCCTGCCGAGCGCATCCATGCCGATTGTGACGAAACGCTCTTCCTCCTGATCGTCATCGGTCACGGTCAGAGCTCGGCCGTCTTCCAGCACGATGGCCGCATCGGCGAAATCAATCCTGTGTTTTCGCAGGTTCGCACGCGCCTTGCCCTCATCCCACTTCAACCCCCTCGCCCTGTGCATATGCACAAGCGTACATAAGAGGCGGCCGCCGGTGCAACGAGCGCGCTAGCGGAGGGCTTGGCCCCGCATCGCAAATCGCGCTCTAATCACCTTATGGACGCGGGTGACGGCGCGGACGCGACCGGCACGGCCGGCTGGCGGCGGGTAATCGCCCATGCCGACATGGACGCGTTTTACGCGTCGGTCGAGCAACTCGACCACCCCGAGTGGCGCGGCCAGCCGCTGATTGTCGGCGGCAGTTCACAACGCGGCGTGGTGACCTCGGCCTCGTACCCGGCGCGCGCCTTCGGAGTACATTCCGCGATGCCGACCGCGCAGGCGCATAAGCTCTGCCCGCACGCGATTTTCGTCCACGGCCGCATGGAGCGTTATGTCCAGGTGTCGTGGATGGTGCGCGAAGTCTTCGACAGCTTCACGCCGACGGTCGAGCCGCTCTCGCTCGACGAGGCGTTTCTCGATCTCACCAGCACCGAGCGGCTGATGGGCGCGCCGATCGACGTCGCGCGCGCGCTCAAGCGGCGCGTGCTTGAGAAAACCGGGCTGGTGGTTTCAGTGGGTCTCGCCCCAACCAGGATGGCGGCGAAAATCTTGAGCGATATGTCCAAGCCCGACGGGTTGTTGTGCGTCGGTCCTGACGAACTGATAGCTTTTCTCGAGCCGCTCCCGGTGGAACGGCTGTGGGGCGTCGGACGAGTGACGCTGGCGCGCATGCATCAGGCGGGAATCCGGACGATTGGCGAACTGGCCGGGCATGATCGTGGCGACCTGCGCGCGCGCTTCGGTTCTTTCGGCGCACATCTGCATGAACTCGCCAATGGGCGCGACCCGCGGCCGGTAATCGCCGATTGGCGGCGCAAGTCCTACGGCGAGGAAAACACTTTCGAGCGCGACCTTGAACTCGACGCGCTGGAATTGCGCCGCGTGCTGATTGCCCATGGCGAGGCGCTGGGCCGCCGCTTGCGCGCCGACGGCGTGCAAGCCCGCACGGTCGTGCTCAAGCTTAAGCTCGCGCGTCCACTGGGCGGCGGACGCTATCCGATGATCACACGCAGCCTGTCACTGGAGCCGCCGACCGACGACGGCGCGCGCATCAGCACAGTTGCGATCGCGCTGCTGGCGCGGGCCGAGCGCGATGAGAAGGTGCGGCTGGCGGGAGTACAGGTGCATAATCTTGAACATGGCGACCCGGCGCAACTGGGATTATTCGAGCTCTCGGCCGCCGCTGTATCCCGGCATGGCCGCCTCAATCGCGCGCTCGACGCGGTGGCCGAGCGCTTCGGCGCCGGCGCGGTTACCCGCGGTCTGGTGCGCGCCGAGCGCGCCACTCCAACCCGTCGCATCAAATAACCGGCAACGTGATGAAATGACGCATTTGTGCACCTGGCGCTGAGGTGCCTAACGCGCCTCACGCGATGAGCATCGTACGGCGCGGCTTTCCGCCCGGGTGGCTTCACGCACCGCCTCGCGAAACATCGCGCAGTAATTGAGCCTGACGCCCAGCCCCTTCATGATGCCGTCGAGGCCGATCAGCGCCCGCAATAAAAAAATACTGTGGCGCGGTGATTTATACAGCTTGTGCTCAAACGCGATCTCGCCCACCGTGGTGGCTTTCTCCACCGCGTCGTATTCGTCCGGATGGTAGGGACGGTTGGTCATCACCGGCTCGAATAAGATGTAGATGACTTTGACCATCGGCGCCGCGTCCTGGCCGCTGTCGAGATAGCCCATCTTGAGCATTGCCGAGCCAATCATGTGATCGTCCTGGTTGACGATGCCCTGCGCCAGTTGCAGGCTCGAACGCCGGATCGTTTCGGAGAAATGCCGCACCGAACCGAAATCGAGCACGCCCAGACGCGGATGCCATGTGACCAGGTAATTGCCGGGTTGAGGGTCGGTATGCAGCACGCCAAATTCCAGAATCTGGCGCCATACCAGCGCGTAGTATTTGCGCGCGACCCAGGCGCGCAGCTTCAAGTCGGTCGCGTTGCCGAAGACGTCGGCCAACCGATAGCCGTCGAGATAGGTCATCGTGAGCACCCGGCGTGAACTCACCTCGGGGATCACGCGGGGAATCAGCAGCTCCTCATCGGCGGCGAGCAGGCGGCGGAATTCGTTGATATTGCGCGCTTCGTTGACGTAGTCGAGCTCTTCGCGCAGGCGCTCTTCCAATTCCGCGTATACCGTCCGCGTGTCGATCTTCTGGCGCATGAGGTCGCTCGCGACCGCTTGCATCGCGCGCAGCAGCAATTTCAGATTGCCCAGGTCCTGTTCGACGGTGCGGTCGATTCCGGGGTACTGCACCTTGACGGCGACTTCCTCGCCATTTTTAAGCCGCGCGCGATGGACCTGGCCGAGCGAGGCCGCGGCGAACGCGGTGGTCTCGAAACTGGCGAAGAGCTGTTCGGGAGATTTGGCAAACTCGCGCTTGATCTGCTGCGCGATTAAGGAATACTCCATCGGCGGCGCGCCCGCCTGGGTCGCTCGCAGGATATCGATGGCTTCACCAGGCAGCAGGTCCTCGCGCATCGAGAGCATTTGAATCAGCTTCATGAAGGCGCCGCGCAACTGCTTGGAACCTTCGACGATGCGCCGCGCATTCTTAAGA
>JBOHWL010000167.1:0-15297 GCA_050736615.1 Binataceae bacterium (SeqCode)
GTGTACGGCATGGTCAGCAGCGCGCTGATAATGCCGACCTGAATGACCGCGCGCCAGCGTTTGGTCAGAAGCCCGGCAACAATAATGCCCACCGGCGCGGTCGCGTAGCCTCCCAGATGGGCGTAAATCGCCGCGGCGGTGAAAACCGCCGCAAGCCATATATGCTGGCGCAGGAAGAACCAGATTGCCCATGCGGTGAAGATGAACATCCAGCCCGACGGAATGCCGACGGCGAACGAGGCGCTCGTACAGGCCGCGCCGCTGAGCAGTGCGACGGCCAGCAACAGGGCCCATTCACCGGCCAACTCGAAGGCGAAATAGCCCGCCGTGCCCATCGCCGCGGCCCACTGGAGCACGGCCACGATTGCATTGGCGGTTACGTAATCGCGTCCGCTGCCGCCCAGCGCGCGACCGGCCACTGCGACCGCCACGTGCATCAGCGGCCCCTGGAGGTTGGGCCGCCCGCGCGGCCCGAAATTGATATGGTCCCACCAGGCTTGGCCGTGGACGCCATAGTAACGCGCGAGCGAGACGTGATAGGCCGAATCAATCGTGACGCGATAATCCGGAATGGAGGCGGCCAGCAGCGCGCCATGCAGGCAGAGCAGCGCCAGCGCGGCAATCACCACGCGCGACTGCCACCACGGCCGGGGCCAGGGATGCTTGCCCGGCGCCGCTTCGGATCGAGCCGCGGACGTGGGTTTGAGCGAAAGACCGGAGGCTGGATCAGAAGAGGGGGTACGTAAGATCGCCATCAGGTAAATCGGAGCGGGCGCCTCGTGCGCTGTGCAGTTGCATAATCACCCCGCGTCAACCATCCGCGGGCGCGGGCTGGCCGGGCTCAAGCTACCGAATCATAAGATGGAGCCGTCCAGGCGCGCTATCCGGACGGACCCATTGAGCGAAAAAATGCAATCGGTTCACGCGTGCGGACTGGCGGATTTGCCCGACACGGACGGTTGCGGCTCGGTGTCCAAATGGTAGCGCTGCATTTTGCGGTAAAGCGTCGAAAGATGAATCCCCAGCACTTGCGCGGCTTTGACTTTGTCGCTGTTGACTTCGGCCAAAACCCGGCGCATGTGCTCGCGTTCGAGTTCCTCGAGCGTCATGCCGGCTAGTGCGCTGTCGCTGGGCACGGCAGCCGTAGTGTGCAATTTTTCCGGCAGATCGTGCGTATGAATGACATCGGTCTCGGCCAGGATCGCCGCACGTTCGACCGCGTTTTCGAGTTCACGCACATTACCCGGCCAGGTGTAGCCCAGCAACAGGCGCATCGCGCCCTTGGAAAAGCGCATGGCCGCGCGCCCCAGTGGCCGTTCGTACTTGCGCAGGAAGTGATTCGCCAAGAGCGCGATATCGTCCTTGCGTTCGCGTAACGCTGGCAGCAGGATCGTGATGACGTTGATGCGGTAGAGCAACTCTTCGCGAAAATGGCCCTCTTTGGCTTCTTTTTCCAGATCTTTGTTGGTGGCGCAGAGCACTCGCACGTCGAATGAGATGGGCTCGTTGGAACCCAGCGGGTAACACTCCCGCTCCTGCAGCGCCCGTAGCAGCTTGACCTGCAATTGCGGCGGCATGTCTCCGATTTCGTCGAAGAAGATCGTGCCCTTATCGGCGGCCTTGAGCAACCCGACCTTATCCTGCATCGCGCCGGTAAAGGCGCCGCGCTTGTAGCCGAAAAGCTCGCTTTCGAGCAGATTTTCGGGCAGGGCGCCGCAGTTAATCGGCAGGAAGCGTTTGTTGGCGCGCTCGGAACTGAAGTGAATCGCGCGCGCGACCAGTTCCTTGCCGGTGCCCGACTCGCCGGTGATCAACACGCTGGAATCGGTGCGGGCGACTTTTTCCATCACCCGAAACACCTGTTCGATCGCGTCACAGTTGCCGATGATGCTTTCGAACCGATATTTCTCGCGCAATTCGCGCCGTAAGAAGCGATTTTCGTGAAACAGCTTGCGTTGTTCGAGCGCGTTGCGCACCACCGCCTTCAGATGATCGTTGGCGAACGGTTTGGTGATGTAATCGTAGGCGCCCTTGCGCAAGGCTTCGACCGCCGATTCGATGCTGGCGTAGGCGGTGACGATGATGCCCATCAGTTCGGAATCGAGGTCGCGCATCTTGCCCAGCAGTTCGAGTCCGCTGCCGGCGCCACCGAGATTGAGGTCCAAAATCGCTAAATCGATGCGTTCGCGCTCGAACATTTGCAGCGCCGCGGCGGCATCCCCCGCCTCCACCACTTCATAGCCTTCGCCGCGCAACAATTGCACGATGATCGCCCGCATCAATTCCTCGTCCTCAACCACGAGGATACGGAACGGCTGGCGTTCTTCCTGCCGCCAGTTTTCCGCGCCATTACTCCCGGTATTCATCGAGTCGTCGGAAGCTCGGCCAACTCCGGCATATGAGAGAATGCGGGTAGGGAGATCGTTACGGTCGTACCCTTGCCCAACTGGCTCTCGATACGAATCGTGCCCTGATTGGTCAGGATGATGCTCTGACATAATGATAATCCCAATCCAACGCCGGAGCCGGACGGCTTGGTCGTAAAAAATGGATCAAACACGCGCTCGAGATGTTCGGGCGCGATGCCGGCGCCATTATCGCTGATGCGCATGACGACGCGGCCGATGCCATCGCCATTATGCGGGGCGCGCTTGTTCTCGCTGACGATGCGAATCAGCCCGCCCTCCTGTGGGCGGGCGTCGGCGGCGTTGAACAAAAGATTCAGAACCACCTGCTGGATGCCGTTGCTATCGGCGAAGGCGGGTTTCAAATCGGGCGCCAGCGCGGACTGGATGGTGAGCTTGGAAAAGCGCTTATTGTAGGCGATCAGGCGCAGCGTTTCCGCCACCAACGCGTTGATATCCAAGGCTTTGCGCTCGCCCGGTGCCGGCCGGGCGAAATTCACCAGATCCTTGAGCGTGGTCGAAATCCGCGTGATCTGCGACAGAATCGTATGCATCGTGGTGCGCCGGGCGATGTCGGTTTCGGCGTTGAGCAGCGATTGTACCAATGACGAGATCGAAGCCAGCGGATTGTTGACCTCGTGCGCCACCCCGCTGGCGAAGGTGCCGGCCGCCGCCAGCCGCTCCGCTTTGAGCAGCGTGTCCAGCATTTCATGACGCTGCGTCACGTCGTGCAGAATCATCTGGATGAACTGTTCATTGCCATGCGGAATAAGCGCCGAGTTGACGTCGAAAAAACGGCCTCGAATCGGCAAATCCAGCGCTTGATCGGAACCGTTGCGCTTCACCGTCGCGATATGTTTGAAGACATGCGGCTGCATTTCGGGCGGCACCAGCGAAATCAACGGTTGCCCGATCAACGGCAGGTCCTGTTCATAAGGCAGAATGTCGTGCAGGTCCAGGGCCGCCGAGTTGGCCGATTTCACCGTGAGCGTGGGCGGATCGATCTCGTACATCGGGTCGGGGGCGTGATTAATCGAATTGCGGTATTTCTCCTCGGAAGCACGCAGCGCATGCTCGCGTGATTCAATATAGAATTGCGCAACCATCAGGCGCCGTTCGTCGATTGCGGCGACCACCGTGTCGCGCACGATCTCCATCCGCTTGCCGCGCATCCGCGCACGCACCAGGTTCAGGATGACTTGCTTGAGTGCGATATGGAAAATGTTGAACTCGGACGGCTTCGCCCGCGACAGCATCCCCTCCTGGCAATGCCGCCGTAAATGCACGTAGGTGCGCAGGTCGGCCGGGTCGCGCAGATGCGCGATAAAGCGCACCAGCGAGTTGGTCATGCTGGGGCGATGCAGTGTTTTTTCGCGGTCGAAGGTTTGCTCAACCGCCAGTGACCAGCTCTCCACCACTTCTTCAAGATGGGCATCGACCAGCGCCGCCGCCCTGACGCGCGCCTCGAGGCTATCGGGACTGCCGTCATAAGCCGGTCCGAAAAGTCCGGCCAGCATTTTTTCGATGGCGTGCAGATGGCCGCGAATAATGTCGAGCTCGCCCTGGGTTGGCTCGATCGCCGCATCCGAGGGTTCATGCTGAAACGGCCGGCCGGAGCGGCACGGCCTGATCAGGTCGGTCTTCGGACAATCCGGGATGGTAGCTTCCATAAGACGGGAATGTAATCGCGAACCCATTAATAAAGGTCCATTAGAGTGATGAGCCTACCTTGGCCTGATTCACTTATATCATCGATTGCATGCTGCCAAGTCATACCGCTTCATTTTTGCGTTCCGCAAAGCAATAAGCGAGCAGCGGGCGCGCCCGCCAACGGTGCCGCATCGCGCCTGAGCCAGGCGTGCCCAAAACGGTTAGCCGCTCACCCCAATTGGTTGCCAGGCGAATCGCCTGATGCCTCTATGCCCCTGATTATACACCATTTTTCTCATGGCACAGGTTTGGCTGTAAGGTGCGCCCGTGAGCAATGTCAGCCCGCAGTTTTCTCCTCTTTCAGCTCATGGCAAGTTTCTTCGCCGCAGCCACCAAAAATTTTTTTTCAAGGCGATGCGCCTGGAGCCGGGGTCGCCGCTCGATTTCAACCATAAGCTCGCGTTGCTTAACCGTTTTGAGCAGCTTAAGGCTGGACATACCAACGGATTGATTTTGCGCGCGGACGAGGCCGAGCCTGTACTGGGACTGGCGGGGCAGGCGGGTCTTTACGCGCTGGTCGAATTTACGATCGGTGAGGCCGAACTGACCTCGCGCCGCGATTTCGCTCTGATGGCCGATCGACTCGCCCGCGTCGCCGGTCTGATGCGCGGCCATCGCGCGCTGGCGGGCTTCCTGATCGATTGCGCCATCGCGCCCGACCAATTGCGCCACTATGGCCTGCGGCGCGCCAAGCGGCGTTTGTCTGAAGTGGTGCGAGTAATCAGACGGCGTCATCCCGACAAGCTCATCGCGATCAACCATCGCCCGTCCACTTGTGCGCTAGCCTTGCTCGAAGAAGACCTGCTCTACGCGACCTTGCCCGCACTGGCCCCTGACGAGCTGCTCGATTTCATGATGCGGCTGCACAATCTCGCGGAGGCGCGCCCCTTGATAATCGAATTCGGCACGGGCTCGCCACATCAAGATGAACTGATCGCATGCGCGTTCGGGTTGGGTGCGGCAGGCGTCGTTGCGCCACCCCTTGCGACGACACCCAACGGAGCGAACCTGGGCATCCGGATGCTGAGTGCGGGAGAACTATTGCCATTCGTGACGCTCAACGGTTCATGTCCGCCGTCCGGCTCGCGGCAGCTGCGGGTCTCGGTGGTGGTCTGCGCCTACAATGCTCAACGCACGATCCGTCCATGCCTCGAATCATTGCGCAAACTCGATTATCCAGCTTACGAAGTGATCGTCGTCGACGACGGTTCACGCGACCGCACGGCGGCGATTGCGGCGGAATTTCCCGAGTTTCGCCTGATTCGCCAGTCCAACCGGGGGCTCAGCGAGGCCCGCAATGTGGGCCTGCACGCCGCGCATGGCGAACTCATCGCCTATACCGATTCCGATTGCGTGGCCGATCCGCATTGGCTGACCTTGATGGTTCGCGCGATTAGCGAGCGCGGACTGGATGGCTGCGGCGGCCCCAACTATGGACCGCATGAGGAGGGTTGGGTCGAGGCGTGCGTAGCGGCTTCACCCGGCGCGCCTTGCCACGTCCTGATGGCGGATGATCGCGCCGAGCATCTGGCGGGCTGCAACATGGTGTTCGCGGCCAAGGCGCTGATTGCGATCGGCGGATTCGACCCCCGGTTCACCTCCGCCGGTGATGATGTCGATATTTGCTGGCGCCTGCTTACCGCCGGCTATCAGCTCGGCTTTTGCCCGGCCGCATTCGTGTGGCATTTCCGGCGCAACAGCGTCAAAGCCTATTACGGCCAGCAACGCGGCTACGGGCGCGCGGAGGCGATGCTCTATCTGAAATACCCGGAGCGGTTCAATGCCCTCGGACAGATAAAATGGCGCGGCAATATCCCGGGCCTGGCACGCACGGTGCCGGGTGGCTTGCGCCTCCTCACATCATGGACGCGCGGGCGTGACGGGCTTCAGAACGTACGCGAGCGGCCGGTCAGCATACTTAAATTTCTACCGCTGACCCTGGAATGGAATTTGGCCGCCATGCTCGCCTTGGCGGTTTCCCTGCTTGACGGCTTTTCGATACCGGCCCTGTTGGCGCTTGGCGCTTTAAGCCTGGGGCCGCTATGGGCGTTCTATTATGCCTGCCACGCGCCGATTGAAAAATGTCACCGGGGACCATTGGCGCGGCTGTTCGTCGCGGCACTGGCCTATACGGGTCCAATGATGCGCGCGCTGGCGCGCTACCGCCATGGCGCGGCGATCGCGGAGAAGCCTGATGGCGATACCCGGCCGCCACAGCGCCCGGTGATCGACTGGCGCAAGCGGGCGATACGTCTCGCCTACTGGAATGAACGCCATACCACGCGCGACACCTTGCTCGAGCGGCTCGGCCTCTCTTTCGCCAAAATCGGGCGGCCCGCGCTGGTTGACCACGGCTGGGATGATTTCGATTTCATCGTACGGTCGGGCGCATTTGCGCAAATCGAGGTGAAAACCGCCGACGAGGAGCACGAGGGGATGCGGCTCAAAAATCACGTCGCCGCGCGTATCCGTTTGAGCCGCTTCGGGCGCCATGCGCTTTTCATCGTGCCGCTGTGTGCGATCGGTGCGGCGATGGCGGGTCTTACGGTGGCGGCCACGGCCAGCGGCATCGCCGCGCTCATTTGCGTCATAGTGGCGATCAGCGAGGCGGTCGCGGCCGGCGGGCTGGCTTATCGAATGATTGAACGATGCGCCGCGGAGTTGGCGCTGATTCCGCTGGGCGCTCCGACCGCCGCCGCTCGCCGCTCGGCTGGTGCGGCTTCTGACATAATTACGGTGGGCGGCGGCAAGCCTTCAGAAGTTGCTCAGCCAGCGGGCCGTTAAGACAAAGTTCGGCCCAAGCCAATCGGATGCGCGATTCTTTTGCGCGCAGAGTCTGTGGCTTTCTCAGGAATCCTCCCGTTTATCATACCGACAGGGCAAGTCGGCGAGCGGTGCGCAAAAAATGACCAGTGGGCCGAGACGAGGCTCCGCTGGGAAGTCTCCGCATAGGCCACTGGTGCCACTCCGAACGCAGTCCGCCATTAGTGTAGCCGCAGGCGGAGCGAGCAAAGGAGTCTGCGACGTGCGTTTAGATTAGTGAAGAATCCCGGTAAAGCCCACAAAATCGCAAAGGTCCGGGATTCCTCGCGGCGCTCGGAATGACAACTAAGACTTATGCGGACGTTCGCTGGGCCAGCCGCCTTGATTTTCCGACTTGCCCCTGACACCCCTTGATGATTGAAGGTTGCGGTGCGGCGATAAATCGCCGCACCGTCGATGCGTCAAACCTTTTCGCGAGGTAACCCCTTTTCGGATATCCCTATGCGGTGAAGGCTGACTCGGGACGGGCCAACTCGTCCCACGCGCCTGAGATTGAAATGCCGCTAGCGGTGGTTTTTTTCAGATGCTTGGGCGTGGGAAATTCATCATAGCGGCTTGCACTATCTTGTTGCTTGCACTGGGCACTGGCGCGTCCGCCTTGCCGATCGCACAGTTGAGTCCAACGCGAAATTATCGGCTCGAGGGGATTGTAATCAGCGGCAATCACGCTTTTTCGACTTCCGCCTTAACCGCGGTGATGCGGACCAAGGGGCGGCCCTTTTATGAATTCTGGAAAAAGCGTCCGCGATTCCATCCCGCGGTCTTCACCGACGATATCACGCGCCTGCGCGATTATTATCGGGTGCATGGCTACTATCGCGCGCGCGTCAGCTACAAATTGAAGGTTCGCGACGATTTTGTCAGCGCTCACATAACGATCAAAGAAGGCCCGCCGGTTCGGGTTAATTCAATCAAGGTTGCGCTCACCGGACTAGCGCCGTCGCCCACGTCACTGGCGCCCGGCGCCAAGCCGCCGCTTGCCAAAAACGACGTATTTTCACAGCAAAAGTATCAATTGGGTGATCGGCAATTGCGCGGCATTTATCTGGCCAATGGATATGCGCATGCGATCGTGAAGCGCCGCGCACAAGTTTACGTCGGACCGGGACGGGCCGATATTCAATATACCGTTGACCCCGGCGTGCGCGCGGTTTTTGGAAAAACCGTGGTCGTCGGCACGCACAAGGTAAAACCGCGCATCGTCCTGCGCGAACTCACCTATACGCGCGGCGAGCGGTTTTCATCGACCGAAATCCGCAGTTCGCGCGCACGGATTATCGCGCTCAACCTGTTTAGCGCGGTCGAATTCGTGCCGCAACTCAATCGTGCCAAGCCGAACGTGGTGCCAATCGAAATCAGGGTTCACGAAAAACCCAAGCATGATATCTCACTGGCGGCTGGTTATAATACTGAGACTCAGTTCAACGCAACGGTGGGATGGGCCGATTACAATTGGCTGGGCGGCGGCCGCCAGTTGACGCTCAGCGCGACGTATTCGAACGTCTATAGCTATCTCGATTTAAAATTGCTGCGGCCCTACTTGTACACGCGCAAGCTTTCCGGAGTACTGGAATGGCGCCTGGACCAGCAGGATTATCAGACCTACACAATGTATTCGCCGCGCTTTGATCCATATCTTCATTACCAGTTCACACCCGCTCTTTCCGGCTACGCCGGTTACCGGCTCGAATACCTGAAGTTCAATTCGGTGGCGCCTTCCACCGTCACGGCGCTCGGTGGCATCCGCTCCCAGGGAATGCTTTCTGGCCCCGATATGGGAGTGCTGCTGAACACGACCGAAAACCCGCTTAATCCGCAACATGGCGCGATAGTTTCGTTTGACGCAAACCTGGCCATGCAGGCGCTTGGCGGCGACTACCGCTACTACCGCATGATCGCGGAAGCCCGGAAATATACTCTGCTGGGCTGGAACACGGTGCTGGCGAGCCGGCTCAAGCTCGGCCTGGCCAACACCCTCGGCCCGCATCGTGACATTCCGCTGTCAGAACGCTTCTACTCGGGCGGCGAGGGCAGCGTCCGCGGTTATGGATTACGCCGGATTGGGCCGCTCAGCGCGGCCAACGATCCGCTGGGCGGACTCAGCTTGATCGAAGCTTCAGTCGAGTTGCGCCATCCGTTGTTCGAGAAGTTCTCGGGGGCCGTCTTTCTGGATGCCGGCCAGGTCTCCGTTCATCCGTTTGATGTTCCGGTGGATTCGTTGGTCTTTGGCTATGGACCGGCGCTGAGCTACGACTCGCCGGTTGGCCCAATCCGGATTGATCTCGGATTCCCCACCAAGACGCCGCGCGGTGATCCGAGCTGGCAGGTCTATTTCAGTATTGGCCAGTTCTACTAAGTAATGGCTGTCGCCCTTCGTTATCTGACACGCGTATTCGCGGCGCTTTTGATCCTGCTGCTCCTGATTGTCGCCGGTGTCGCGATATATTTACGCACGGGCGCCTTCAACCAGGTTCTGCGGCAAAAGGCGATCGCTTATCTGGCGGCGAACTATCGCGGCCGGATCACCTTTCAACGTATCGACGCGTCGGTCCTGCGGCGTATCACGATCACGAACCTCACGGTCGCCTATCAGGGCCAGCAGGCCACGCGTATCCCGCTCATACGAATTCATTACTCTCTGATTCCGCTGTTATGGTATTCGCTGCACGTTCGGCTCGCGGCCTTCGCCCCGGTAATTAATCTTCAGCGGCAAAACGGGGAATGGAATTTGCTTGAGGCGATTTCGCCGCGGACCGTATCAAAAACGCATAGTACCCTTGCGGTACGTCTCAACGTGCAAGTGCATAACGGCGTGATTGAAGTGGCTCCGCAAGGAGCCGGCGGAAGCCGTTATCATCTCGACAACCTCGCATTTGACCTGTCGGCCGCGCTGACGCCCGCGGGCACCAGCGTATCGCTCAAACATCTCTTCACACGCATCGAAGCTCCCGGGTTTCCGCAGGCCGAGTTGATGGCCGCGCTCGCTTACAACAGCGACCCCGGGCGTGTGAGCGTGTCACGGCTTGCCCTGAAGACCCGCAATTCGGCGCTGGCGTTGAACGGTACGCTGAGCGATTTCAAGCAAATGAAGGTGGACGCGGTGCTGACGATCAGCAAGCTGGCAGCCAGTGATATCGCAGCGGTAACGCCGGTGAGACTTCAAACCGGGTTAAGCGGCAGGATTGTCCTGGCCGGTCCGAAAAACGCGTTGCACGCGGAGGTGACGCTGAAAGCGGGCGTCGCGTGCCTGAAAGCGCGAATTCTCGCCGATCTGGCGGCCCGCGTTCCGACCTACGACGCCAAGATTCAGCTCGCGAGTATCGACCTGCGCCAATTGCTCGGCGGCGGCAATCCCGCCGGCGTTATCGCCGGCACCATCACCGCGCATGGCTCGGGCCTGGCACTCGGCGCCCTTGCGGGTCAAGCGCAACTCACTGATCGCGGTGCGAGTGTTGCCAGCCTGCGGCTGGGCGATATCGCGCTCAAGCTCTCCGCTAAAAATGGCGCGGCGCAATTCCGCGGGCTCATCACAAATGGGCCTTCGCGCGTAAACTTCGACGGCCAGAGCGAGCTCGCGGCCGACGGGCGCTATCGGCTCACACTTGCGGCGTCGCAACTGGATCTGCGGCGCATCCTCGCGAATAATCCTCAGCCCACCGATCTGAATTTTACGCTCGGCCTCGACGGTCAGGGATTTCAACTGGCGCAAATGACGAACGCCGCCAGGCTGCGGCTTTCGCGCTCGAAGGTCGCCGGGTTGCAAATTGATCGCGGCGCACTCGACGCGCGCATCGCCAACCAGCGCGCGACCATTGTGCGATCAATGGTCGTCGGTGCGGGTTGGTTGATCGAAGCGCATGGCCTGACTGGCCTCTCCACCACGGCGCCGCTTCGTCTTGCCTATCACCTGCAAGCATCGAATATCGCGCCGTGGCTCAAGCTCAAACATCTCAGCGGCGGGGGCAAGTTGGCGATGACCGGCACTGCCGCCGGACGACTCAACGATCTGAGCGCGCAAGGCGAAATCAAGGGAGAAAACCTGCGCCACGGCAGTGATTCAGTTGCGCACGCTCATCTGACCTATCATCTCACCGCGCTCGGACACGGACTCCCTCACGGCCGCGTCGTGGCGAGGCTTGATGGAATCAACGCGCCGGTTAAACTCAAGCGCCTGGATGCGGCGATTGAACTGGCTCGCGGCAACCCCGTGCGATTCCATCTCGCATTCGATACGCTGGATCGTTCCGGGCGCACAAGCGAATTAGCCGCGCGCTTTCGCTACCGGCCTGGAGCGGTGGAGGGCCAACTCGAACGCGCCGCACTGGCCTTGCCCGACGGCGTTTGGCGGCTTTCCGCGCCGGCCGGGTTCAGTGAAAACACGCGCGGCCTTGCCTTCGACCATCTGCGTTTTCGCAACGGCCCGCGCGAGGTGGCGCTCAACGGCAATCTCGCATGGCAAGGCGCGCAGCATTTGACGCTGACGATGCGCGGCCTTGAGCTGGCGGATTTCGCGTCGATAATCAAACGCGAGGCGGCTGGAGAGCTGGCGGGACAAGTTGAAGTGAAGGGGACAGCGGCGGCCCCTCTGGTCAGCGCCCGGCTTGAGCTCGTGCGGCTGCGGATGAGCGGCCAAAGTATCGGTGCGCTCGACCTCCGCGCCCGTTACGCCGCGCGCCAAGCCGCTCTTAACGCGGTCTTTACGCAAGACCCAAACCATCGCCTAAGCGCGGTCGGCTCGATTCCGGCTCGCCTGCAATGGGCCCACGGCTTTTCGGCCCAAATCGGCAAAGCGATGGATATGAAGCTTCATTCGACCGGTTTGAAACTGGGACCGCTCGCCGCCTTGGCGCCTGGCCGCCTGAAAGACACGGCGGGACTATTGGCCGTCGATCTGGTGTTGCATGGACCGGTCGAACGACCAGTGACTAATGGGACCCTGCGCGTTAACGGCCACACCTACATAATTCCGTTGGGTGTCAATGTGACTGACGTTAGCGCCAGCGTGCGCGCGACGCCCACTCAGATTCTGGCCCAAGTGTCGGCCACGTCTGGCGACGGAACTTTGCGCGGCAATGGCACCGTCGCGATGTCCGACTATGCGCCCGGTCAAATCAATGCGCAGCTGAATTTTCATCATTGGCCGGCGATCGGAACGCGCCAATATAAAGCCTGGATCGACGGGCAAATCGTCGCCGATGGCACCACCGACGCGCCCCGCCTGGGCGGACAAATCGACGTCAAGCACAGTGTCATACGTCCGGATCTGGCCTTCCTCAGCGCCACCTCGGATCTCACCCCGGACCCTACCATTGAGGTAATCGAGCCGGGCCAGACCGCCGCCACCGCGGCGCCGCATCCGAAGCCGGCGCCTTCGGGCTTTAATCGGATGGCAATGGACGTGCTGGTGCGGATTTCGCGCCACACCTGGATTAAGCATGAGCACGCGCAGGTCGAGCTTGAGGGTCAGGTGCGTTTGCTCAAAGCTTCGGAACAACCGTTGCGGTTGGCTGGCACGATCAAGACCGTACGCGGCTGGATCATCTTTCAGAATCGCCAATTCAACCTGGTTGCGGGCACGATCACCTTCACCGGCGGTCATCCCATCAATCCGTCACTCGCCGTCACTGCTCAATACACCGTCAGTAACTACACCGTCAATGTTGTAGTGGGTGGCAGCGCCAGCAAGCCCAGTCTCAAACTGACCAGCATTCCGCAATTGGAGCAGACCGATATTCTGTCGCTCTTATTGTTTGGCAAAACCAGCAGCCAACTCGCAAAGGGGCAAAGCACGGCGCTTCAGCAGCAAGCCGCCAATATGGCCGCTGGCGCCGCCGCCTCGACGATTGGTAGCGTGGTGATGCAATCGCTCGGTTTGCAAGGGATGGGGGTGCAGATGAGCGGCGTCGGCGCGTCGGGCGCGCGCGTCGGCTTGGGCCATTACATCAGCAACAACACCTACATATCGTTTTCACAACAGGTGGGCGGCAATACGACCACGAACGGCCCCAACCAGGGCGTCTCAATTCAGTACTATATTCTGAGCTGGCTTTCAGTGAAGTCGACCAGCTTTTCCGACGGCTCGCGCGAAATCGATCTCGCGCTGACCAGGCAATACTGAAGCTCGCGCGCTTGGGCCCGCCCGCCCAAGGTGAAAGTCCAACGCATCATCCATTGTGGTAGAGTTCCCTATGACAGGAGTGCGGGCCGCGCAATCCGCACCCGAAGGAATCATCCTTTCAAACTGACACTTGAGGCGATCCTATGAGTCTGGGAGAGCTGCGCCAACGCCTCGTTTCGCGGCTCAATGCCAGGCGCGCCCGGGCTGACGTTGCGCGCTTGGCACGCATGACGCGGCACGGCCACCTCGGCGTGGGTCGCTCTTCAATCGAGAGCTTCATTCGTAACGATGATCTGCTATGGGCTTCGGCGCTGACCTTCACGACCGGGCTGGCGATCGTGCCAGTCCTGGCACTGGCACTCTCGGCCTTAAAGGGCTTTCACGAAATGGGCGCGATCAGGCCGCTGATTGCGACCTATCTAGCATTCAATTCGCCGCAAGTGACCAATCGAATTTTTCACATGATTGGCAATATGAACGCGCAAGCATTGGGCGAGGTCGGCGCCGCGATGCTGCTGGTGACCGTGGTGATCACGCTCGGCACGGTCGAAGCCGCGTTCAATAATATTTTTAACGTCGCCCACGGCCGCAGATTGTTGCGCAAATTCGCCGACTATCTGAGCGTTACCTTCACCGTGCCACTGTTGATGGTGGCGGCAGTGCCGGTCAATGTGCATCTGCTCGACGCTCTGCCCCACGTGCCTGGTGTGGCCCTGGTGGTTTCAGCCGCGATGGTCTGGGTCGGGTTCTGGTTTCTCTATATTTTTTTCCCGAATACGGACGTGAATTGGCGATGCGCAGCGATCGGCGCGGTGGTCGCCGCCTTTTTCCTGCAGGTGGGGCAATGGGCCTATGTGCGTTTCCAGGCGGATGCCACTAACTATCAGGCTATCTATGGAGCGCTTGCCGCCGTTCCAATCCTGCTGACCTGGATCTATATCGCCTGGGTAATCGTCCTGTATGGCGCCGAGCTTACCGCCGCCGCCCAGGGCATCAGGCCCTCCTTCGGCATCGACTATCGCACGCCGGCGTTTGCGCGCACCGCCGCCCTGCTGGCGGTGTTTCGCGCGGGCGAGCGGATGCATCAGGAGAAGCGCGCCGCCGGCAACTGCACGGCGCATAGCCTGGCGACCGAACTCAGCGTGTCGGAAGCGGCGGTTATCCCGGTCATCGCGCGCCTCAAGGGTGGCGGGATTCTGGTCGAATCAATCGAAGAATCGCCATACACCAATGTTGATCACGGGCTTTACCTCGCACGCGACTCCGGCGCGATCTCTATCGCGGAAGTGCTGGCTTGCCTGCAAACTGGATTGATCGGTCGTGCCAGCGGCCGCGTCCATGCGATTGTGCAGGCGATCGGCGAGGCCGAGGCGGAAGTGCTGGGCTCGATGACGGTGCGGGATCTGGTCGCTGGCAAAGGCATCCCTGCGCACCATCGGCGCGAACGCGCTTCCGAGCAGTAGCGCATTACACGGCGACGCCGGCACTGGTTAGCTGAAGTGACGGTCGTTGAGCAATCTGCGCAAGGAAATCAGGTCGGCGCGGATTTCGGCAAGCATCCGGTGAACCGCAAGATGGCTATCGGCGGCATGATTCGGCTGACCGTTGGCAATCGCTTCACCCGGCGCACTCTGCTTCGTCCCTGCGCGCAAAGACTCCAGGCCGTTTTCGCGGATCAATTTCTTTGCACCGGCAATGGTGAAGCCTTCCGTATGAAGCAGGCTCTTGATGAGCTTGAGCGTCTCGATATCGCGGTTTTCGTAAGAGCGATGCTTGGAGCTGGCGTGACGCGGGCGCAGGGTCGGGAACTGCGTTTCCCAAAAGCGCAACACGTAGGGTTCCACACCGATCACACGGGCGGCTTCGCCGATCTTGAGCGGTCGTTCTGGAGTGGCGGCCAGCACCGCCGCGGCTTTGGTCCGCCGCTTCGCCGTTTTGGGAGACTTGGCGGCGCTCATGACGCCGACTTGTCGCCGCCGTCCACCCGGTCTTTCAGCACCGGGCTAGGCTTGAAGGAAAGCACCGTGCGCGAGTCGATGATGATCGGGTCGCCGGTCTGCGGATTGCGGCCACGGCGGGCGCGTTTATGATTGACGATGAAACTTCCGAAGCCGGAAATTTTCACCTTTTCGCCACGGCGCAGACTTTCCCGGATTATCGCGAATACCGCCTCCACCACTTCACCGGCTTCCTTTTTGGAAGAGCCCACCCGTTCGTAGATAAGGTCAATCAGATCGGCTT
>JBOHWL010000168.1:0-25613 GCA_050736615.1 Binataceae bacterium (SeqCode)
GCATACGCCTCTGGCGGACCACGCGCACCGGGTCGGGGCGATGGTTCGGGCAAAAAAAAGACGGTCCGCGCGGACCGCCCTGGCGTTACTGCTGGGCCTAATGCTTAGGTTCGATACGCTTGCCGTACGAGATTTCTCCCTTGTCCACGCGTAGACTGAAGCCGCAATCGGGATTGGTGCAGGCCCACGCCTTGAAGATCACCGAAGCACCCTCCTGGCCGTAGTCTGATAGTGGTATCAGGGTGCCATTGTTGCACTTTTGGCACTTCGGCAGCTCCATCACCCAGCCTCCTTGACCGACCCACTGGTCCCAAACTCAACCTATCTAACCCATTTTGCTAAATCAATTGTTTAGCCCTCGGCCAGCGCTACTAACCGGCTGTGAGCTAAAATTTTCCGTTGCGACGGCACGATGTTAAACTAACGGATATGGACGCGCACGTGCCCGGCTTTCTGATACGCGAGGCCACCATGCGCGATCATCGCCAATTGCTGAGTCTCGCGCGCGAGCTCGATTCCATCAATCTGCCGACCGATTCCGGCGAATTGCGCGATCTGATCGCGCGCTCGACCCGTTCATTCCGGGGCCGTGCGCGCGAACGCTCGCGCGCGGCCTATCTGTTTTGCGCGGAAACGGTGGATAAAGCTCAGGTGGTGGCTGCTTCGCTGATTATCGGCAAGCATGGCACGCCCGAGGCGCCGCATTATTATCTGGAAATGGACAGCGACGAGCGCTACTCACGCATCTTGCGCAAAATGTTCCGTCACACATATTTGCGTTTGCGATACTCAATGGACGGTCCGACCGAAGTGGGCGGGCTTATCGTCACGCGCGCGATGCGCGGCCATCCCGAGCGTATTGGCAAGCAAATATCCTGGGTGCGTTTTCTTTACATTGCCCGGCATCTGGCGCGTTTCGAGCCGTGCGTACTGGCCGAGATGCTGCCGCCGATGGCCGCCGACTACGGCAACGCCTTCTGGGATCATTATGGGCGCCGTGTCACCGGGCTGAGCTTTCGCGAAGCGGATCGGCTGTCGACGCATGACAAGGAATTCATCCGCGCGTTGTTTCCCGAAACGCCCCTCTATACCTTTCTGCTACCTGAGGAGGTACGTGAAGCGCTGGGCGCGGTTGGTGAAAATAGCCGTGGCGCGGTGCGCCTGCTCGAACAGGCCGGGATGAAGTTCCTCGGCCATATCGACCCGTTCGACGGCGGTCCCTATTACGGCGCGGTCACCAAAGAACTGACACCCGTGCGTCAGCGGACGACCTGCGTGGCCGTGATCGACGAAGTGCCGGCGGAAGAACGGCGTGCCTGGCTGGTGGGGCACGAAAACGCCGCGGGCTTTCGCGCGGTACGTGCCGACACCAGTGTGGTGAACGGCACCGTCGCGCTTTCGGCGGCCACTCTGGCCGCGCTCGGAATCAAGCAACGCGCCCGCGTCGACCTGGTGCCGCTGCCTTGATGCGAACCTACAGCTTGAGCAGCTCGCCATAAAAACGCATCGCGCCGGCCACGTCGTCAAGGAAATTGTACTCGTTGGCAGTGTGAATCACGCTGGTTGAGGGTCCCGGTCCAAAGACCACCGGTTCGAGCCCGGCGGCGGCATACACGCCCGCCTCGGTGCATCCTGCCTTTACCTCCTGCTCGAGCGGAAGCCTGGCGCGCGCAAGAGCCGCCATGGCCAATTCCACGGTTTCACCGCCGAGTTTGCCGCGAAAACCTGGATTCGCGCGAATCCGCCGCGCGGCCATTCGAAGCTCCGGATAATCGGACTCGAGCCGCTCAACTATGGCGATGGCGCCGGTGCTCGCCACGTCCAGGTCGAGCGTCGGTGGCGGCCGCAGTTCGAACCGCAGGGTTATGGCGCGGTCCGTCGAACTCACCATGCCAGCATTGCAAGTCATCGTCGGCGGGGCATAATCGGGCTCCGGCGGGCCGGCGCGGTCGGCAAAATCCTCGAGCGCGGCGATGAATTGATTCAGCGCGGCAAGTGCTCGTGAGGGAATCCGATGGGCCGGGGCTGATGCCACTGGCTCACCTGCGGGAAATCCAATCGTATCGGCCGCGATCAGCAATTCGCATTGCGCGGGGACTTTGTTCACCGCGTCCCCGCCGTTGATCGCGCGTACCTCAACATTTGGATGGGCCGTGACCGTGGCGAGCGCTTCGCGGATAGCGTTGCGCCCGAGCTGCGGAGTGCTCGAATGGGCCGCGCGGCCGTTAAACACGATTCTCGCGACTGCGTTTGGCGCCAACGGCGCCGGATCAAAACCGATTTCGAGTTCGAACGCCATCAGGCCCTTATGCGCCGTAATCACCTGCAGATGGGACGCTTCACCGACATAGGCGAGTGCACCGCGGGGCAAGCGCCCGGAGGCGGCGAGTTCTTTGGCGCCGAGCAAGCCGCGTTCTTCGCCGAAGGTGGCGATCAGATAAACGTCCCGGTGCGGTGTGCCGCATGAAATCAGCGCGAGCGCCTTGGCAACAAAATCGAGCTTGGTATCGGCCGCTCCCAGCCCGTAAATGCGCCCGTCGGCCACTCTAGCCGTGAACGGATCGCGGCCGCATTGGGTCCACAACGAATGGTCGCCGGGTGGCACCGTATCGAGATGGGTATTAAGCACCAGGGGCGCCCCGGCCGGCTCGCTTCCCTTGACCAAGCTAAACAGATTGACCTGATGCGGACCTTCACTGGACGCCAGCACTTGTGCGTGAATACCGGCCGGCTCGAGCAATTCACGTGCGCACAACTCACTGATTTCGCGGGTGCCATCGGCGCTGACGCTGCGGCATCCGATCAGGCGCTTACACCATGCCAGGGCGTATTCGTCCATGCTCCCCCTCCATTACCATCCGCGCGGCCAGCCGGGTAATCGATTATCGCGCGTTGTCTTCGCGGCGCGCGGCAATTTTAGGCTTGCGCCCGAGATGAATCGCGACGGTGCCGAAGCCGGTAAGCTGGTAGCTCGCCTCAAATCCGGCCGCGCACATCATCGCGCGGATTTGGTCGGCATCCGGATGAATGCTGAGTGATTGGAAGAGGTAACGATAAGCACCGTAATTCCGCGCCACCGTCATGCCCAGCAGTGGCACGAACACGGCGATATAAGCGCCGAAAAAACGACGCATCGGACCGCGCGGCGGGGTCAAATCGAGACATGCGAGGCTCCCGCCCGGCTTGAGGACGCGGCACAATTCGGCGAAAGTCGCCGGTAAATCAGCGACGTTGCGCAACATGAAGCCGTTGACGATACCGTCAAAGGTACCGTCGGCGAACGGCAAGGCCAACGTATCGCCCGCCACCAGCGTAATCTTGTCCTTGAAATTCATGAAGACGGGTTTTTTCGTCGCCGCCACCAACATCTCAGGGCAGAAATCGGCGGCGATGACCAATCGGGCGCCCTGGCGCACGAGTTCGAAGGCCAGTTCACCGGTTCCGGTCGCGATGTCGAGTGCGAGTCCCGCCTTCGGCGTCACGGCGGCAACGGTCTCACGGCGCCAGCGATGGTCCAGGCCCATGGTCATGAGGCTGTTGACCAGGTCATAACGTGGCACAATCGAGGCGAACATTTCCCGGATGCGCCTGGGCTTGCTATCCAGTCCCGGATTGGGGTTCGAACTCATAGTTGCTTGCGGGCGCATCCATGTGACTTAGCGGTGTATGATCGCCGCGGCAAGTCCGTCACCGTGCGCCGGTCATCGTCAGACGTCCGGTCGCAAGTGGGAGGGTGGCAAAATGGAAAACATTCCGAGTTTTCGAAGACCGAGCATGGGCGAGCGAATGTTTAACCGGCTTTTCGGTTTCATGGTCGAACTCGGGCTGGGTCTTGAGCATAACTATCTTTTGATGGTGCGCGGACGGAAGACCGCGAAGCTTTATTCAACCCCGGTAAACCTGGTCGAATTTGACGGCAGGCAGTTCCTCGTATGCGGCCGTGGACAATCGCAATGGGTGCGCAACGCCGAGGCGGCCGGCCGCGTGATGCTCAAGCGGCGGATGCACCAGAGGGAATTCCTGGTGCGGTCCTTGCCCGATGAGCAAAAGCCGGAGGTGCTCAAGCGCTATCTCGACAGCTATAAAATCACGGTGCGGCGCTATTTTCCGGCGCCGGCTGGCGCGCCGGCCAGCGCCTTCGAACCTTTGGCCTCGCGTTACCCGGTATTCGAATTGACGCCCGCCAGTGACAGCGGCAGGCAAGGATGATATTCGCACCGCTGACGAAAAATCCGCCAATCTGGTAATAGATTCTTACGCAATGCGGTGCGAACCATGAATTATAGGAGCAAACTGTTTGTCGGCGTGATCGCGCTGGTGGTGATCACCAACGTAGCGGTGGCCGGCACGAGTTATTATCGCGGCAGGAAACTGCTCCAGATCGAAATTCATCGCAAGGTCCGCTCGATTGCCGAGGCGACCGCCGCCCTCATCCCGGTCTCGCTGGTGCAGGCGATTCATACCAGGGCCGATGAAAACCGGCCCGAGTACGCCCGTTTGCGTCAAATCCTGGAACGCGTGCGCAACGTCAATCGCCGCGGCGACGCGTGGGTAACCGACGTTTTCACATTGATACCGGCGCCGCAAGACGCTCACATAGTCGAGTATGGCGTCGATTCCGAGAAGCGCTTCCGGTATGTGCATCACGCCGGCGATATCTATGAGCGTCACGGAGAGCCACTGACGATCGGCATCGGCGGCATCAATCAACTTGCAAAGAATGCCGGCGATTTCCAGGCGGGCTTCGCCAGCGCCTTTGCCCCCATTCGTGATCCTTCGGGTAAGCTCGTGGCCGAACTGGGCGTCACCGCCGTGCCGGCACCGCACAGCACTTTAACCATGATCGGGCCTGAGATTCTGCTGGTCTTCGCCATCACGCTGTTGCTCGCGCTGATAATCGCCGCGTTCCTATCGCGCGAGATGACCAAGCCGCTTTACGCCTTGCGGCATTCCATCGATTCAATCGGGCGCGGTGATCTGAACGCCGAAGTGCCACTTCATCTTAAGGGTGAATTCGCGGAAATTGGAGCGGCCATCAGCCTGATGCTGGCGGGACTCAAGGAGCGCGACACTATCAAACGAGCCTTCTCCGGCTATATCTCGCGCCAGGTGATGGAGGCGATTATGGCCAAGGGAGATTCCGGCGGGCTCAAAGGAGAACGGCGGCGGGTCACGGTGCTGTTCGCTGACATCCGCGGTTTTACCGCGATGTCGGAGAAGATGCGGCCCGAAGAAGTGGTCGAATTACTCAGTGAATTTTTCGACTGCATGGTTGAAGTGGTGTTGCGCAATCACGGCACCATCGACAAATTCCTGGGCGACGGTATGATGGTGATTTTTGGCGCGCCCCTGGACGATTCCTATCAGGAAGAGCACGCTGTCACCGCCGCGCTCGAGATGCAGGCGCGGCTGCGGGAATTGTGCTTGAAATGGCAAGTGCAAGGCCGTCCCGCGGTACGCATGGGCATCGGCATCAACTCCGGTTCGGCGGTAGTCGGCAATATCGGTTCCACCGAGCATATGGAGTACACGGCGATTGGGGACACGGTAAACCTGGCCTCGCGCCTCGAAGCCGTTACCAAGGAACTGGGCCTCGACATTATAGTCAGTGAGAATACTTATGAGGCGGCGCGCCCGCTGTTCAAATGGAATTCGACTGGCGAGGTGCGTGTGCGCGGACGGATCGAGCCGGTGCGCACTTACGCGGTCGAAGGCGTCAACGGGGCGCGCGTGGAAACGGCAACCAGTTAACGGCAATCGCTCGAATACCCGGTGCGGCCGCGTTTACAAGACAGGCGGCCGAACCAGCCTGGCGCTTTTTATCGGTCCGAAGATTAGACCGCGTCTTTCGTAGATGCAGGAAAGGAAGACCGCATGAGTCGACGTCGCGAAATCCAGCTTACTCCGGTTGAACAGGCGGATTTTCTCAAAGGTCCGCATAAGGCCGCATTGGCCACTCTCGATGCGGACGGCTTTCCGCACGTGGTCGCGATGAGCTATTTGGCAAAAGACGGTGCGATTTACATGACTTCGTATGGCAAGGCGCAGAAAGTCGTCAATGCCAGGCGCAATCCGAAAGTAGCCGTGATGGTCGAAGCGGGGCAGCGTTATTCCGAGTTGCGCGGCGTGATGATCCGCGGTTATTGCGAAGTGATTGACGATCCCGAAGTCGTCCAGTCCATCATGCGGGAAATCGCCGCGAACGAGGCGGGCGCGGCAGCCGTTCCGCGCGGCCCCGCGACTAGTGCCCCCAAGCGAGTCGTGCTGAAGATTGTCCCGCACAAGATCGCGAGTTGGGATCACGGTAAGCTCGGCGGACGTTATTGAACGGCGCCAAGCTGATTGGATATGACACATGTGAATCATCGCGAAGTGATGTCATTGCTCTCGAGCGGCGCGATCATCGCCGAGGTGCTGCCACGGCATGAATACAAGACGACGCACATCAAAGGCGCGATCCATCTACCGTTGCCGCGCTTACTGCGTGAAGCCCAGCGCCTGCCTTCCGGTCAGCCAGTGGTCGTGTATTGCCGTGACAGCTTGTGAGACTTGAGCGCGCGAGCCGCGGCGCAGCTCGCTTTACTGGGTTTCAGCGATGTTCGTCACTACCTGAGAGGGAAGGCGGACTGGATGGTGCGCGGTTTGCCGATGGAGCCACGGGCGCCGTTGCGTGAACGTCTGCGCGCACTGCCTTTTTTTCTCAATAATCTGTTCCCCGCGATACGAGCCGGGTGGATTCGCTGGTCGCGCCGCGTGACCGTCACCCGCTACATGATGACTGATCGAGTCGAGATTGCGCCCGATTCAAATATCGGTGCGCTTGCGCACAGCCAATCTAATCCGATTGCGGTGGTGGTCGATCGCCGACGGGTTTTGCTCGGAGCGGTCGAGAACGGAGCGAAGCTCCAATTGGCGGTTGACGCCATGAATCCGGCTCCGCAAACGATCCGCCCGGATATGACAACACGATTGGCGGCCACACTGATGAAGGCTAGTCCGTATCTGCTGATCACCACGGCCGAAGGCCGCTACATGGGACGTTATCGGCCACCCCAGCCTAGGCCTGCCTGAACATCCGCCACATAGCGCGCGTACGCGCCCGGGGAAAGTCCGATACAATCGTGTGAAAGGCCGCGGCTTCGCAGGCAATGTGGACAGTCGCGCTCGCGTCCCGCCGGCCTTTGGCGATTATTCCCGGAAAGCCTGGCTCGGAGTTTATGATTCTTCGCGGACCATCAGTATCCAGCGAAACCCATATCGGTCGTGGCTTGCGCGTCCGGATCGGTGCAAACGTCGAGTTGGGATCACGGTAAACTGGACGGCCGTTATTGATTCAGGCAATCTGTTTTGTCATCTCGAACGAACTTTGCCATTAGCGGAGCGAGGCGTTAGCGAGCACAACACGCGGAGCCGAGCGCATTAGCGAAGCGGAGCGGCCAAGCGAGTCTGCGAACTGGTAAGATGGCGAGTCTGCGAGGCGCGTTCAAAGATCAAGTGATAAAAGCGGAGTTCGCATAATCCTGGATTGCGGCACCACCCTGAATAACTTTAATGTGGGCAGCAGTCCCTCAGAACTGATCTGGCCACTTCATCGCGCCGTGAAGTACGCGGAGGATGATGATAACCCCGCCATGGTGAATGTAGGGGACTACGTACGGCAAGCCGCCAACAACCAGTTCGCGCGTACCTTCTACCCGGCCCAGACGTCCCATGCCGGGATGCTCCACGAGCATTTCGACCTGCCAGATGATTTCAAGCACGACGTCAATTGCGGCGTGCGGGTTGTCACGGCCGATGTATCGTTCAACCGACTCCAGATCCTGGTTAGCGGCGC
Source organism: Binataceae bacterium (SeqCode) (assembly GCA_050736615.1). Classification (GTDB taxonomy): domain Bacteria; phylum Desulfobacterota; class Binatia; order Binatales; family Binataceae; genus JBOHWJ01. Next base: position 7,835 of record JBOHWL010000168.1, read on the forward strand.
GCGTCCACCTTAGCCCCACGCTTGCTTTCCCATCTCCTCACCACCTCTTCGTGTTCAACCACCTCGCCTGTCTGTGCGTCCCGGAGCCCGTGCCGCACTGCGCCAACAAACCATTCTTCGTAGTCGAGATAGCGCTCGACGGCGTGGTTGATCACCCATGCACGCGAGCGGCTCATTGCGCGGGCGATACCATCCAGACGCTCAAGCGTGCGCGGGTCCATCCGGATCGTGGTTGTTTTTTCGGCTGCCATAATCGAAAAGAATACATCTGAATACAACCATTGGGCAAGCAATCTCAAATTAGCGGCCAAGATCTAGGTGGTGCCCGTCAATTGTGGCAAGGGTCGTGAGCATTGCTGCCCGTTGACCTGTTAACTTGGTAGCTTCGCGACCGGTATCGGCGCTTCTTGACTATAGTTCGACAGCGCTTCTGCATGGCCCGCCTCAAAGGCTGTATTCCGCCTACAAGTTTAGAAAGGAAACATAGGCAACACAGCGGCTCATCGTTTGCCAGAAACTCAGCTCATTTTCCTCAACCTCGAATTGTTCTAGCGGCTCATCGGGTTCGTCCCCTTTTCGAGCCCAGAATACAATCGCATGGAAGTCCGAACGATACTTCCAATTTGCGTGAGCAATCGCGTTTCGAAAAGCACGCACCGGATTGTCACTGAGGAATGTCGCACATTTCTTGGTCGCCGAATCCCTTGGGCAATACTTTGCCAGTGCTGCACGGAAGCATCCTTCTGGTAGGTAGACGAAGCAGATATAGTTCTGTGTCAACACCTGCGCCCTAGTGAGATACGGGTTCTTCTTAATATTCTTGATCCCGTGCGCGAAATCCATCCATCCTTGAAACGCCTCAAGCTCGGAAAGCCGATCGGCAATGGGGACTGGCGAATAGCTTTTTATCGCCAGCTTTTCTTCCAGCGAGAGGAAACGAACGTCGGCCGCTATACTTGACGCGAGTGTTTTAGCCATCTCGGGAGTGAGCTTAATCTGGCTTGTCAACCGATCTGAGAAACGCGCCATCTGCGCGTCGAGCTGGCCCCAAGTGCTCATTTATGTCGCGTCCGGTTGCCTGCTATCCCGCTCCATAGCGTGTTTCTCTCGCACCGGCCTTCCGGCGGGCGCGAGTTGTGGCTCACCAGATCTGATAATTTTTTATCTTTCTACCCATCTAGCGCACTACCAAATCTCTCGATTAATCAGTATCCAGCGAAACCCATATCGGTCGTGGCTTGCGCGTCCGGATCGGTGCAAACGTTGACCAGAGCGGGCTTGCCGCTCTTCATCGCGCGTTCGATAGCCGGGCGAATGTCATTGGGTTTTTCGACGAATTCGCCATAGCCGCCCAGCGCCTCGACCATCTTGTCGTAGCGCTGATAGCCGAGGTCGCGCCCAACCGTGCCGCCGGTCTGGCGCGAAGTAAAACCGCCGTTATTCGAGACCACCACCACAATATCGAGCTTATGCCGGATGGCGGTATCCATTTCCATCCCGTTCCACCCGAAGGCGCCGTCGCCACTGAGCACGACGACCGGGTGGTCCGGGGCGGCGACCTTGGCGCCGATGCCAAAGGGAATGCCAACGCCCATGCATCCGTGCGGACCCGCGTTAAGGCTGCATCGCGGTTGAAAGATGGGAATCGACTGACGTGCGAAGTTCAGAATTTCGTGGCCGTCCACGACCAAAATGGTATCTCGCGAGATGACGTCTTTGACCTCATTGCACAGGCGCAATGGATGAATCGGGACTTTATCGGAATGGAGCAGTGGCGCGTTGCGCTCGAGATTGGAGCGATGTTTCGCGCTAAGCTGCGACACCCACGCGCTCTCCTCACGCGGACTGAAGCGTCCCTTGGCTTCCGCCATGAGCTGTCGCAGGACCAGCTTCGCATCACCGACAATACCGATCTCAGCCGCGCGGTTATGCCCGATTTCCCGGCCGTCCAGGTTCACATTGATGAATTTCGCGTCGGCTGAAAAACGCGGCGCGCGCAGAAATGACAGCATCGAGTTGGCCCGCGCGCCGATCACCAGCACCACGTCGGCTTCGCGAAACGCACTCGAGCGCGCGGCCGGAAAAGAGCGCTGATGATCTTCGGCAACCACGCCGCGCCCCTGCGGGGTGGTGAAAAACGGAATCCCGGTGGCCTCGATGAAGCCGCGCAACTCGTCTTCGGCGCCCGACCACAACACGCCACTGCCGGTCAACAGCAGCGGCTTTCGCGCCTCGGCGAGCAGTTCGATAGCCTTGCGCACCAACGCGGGGTCTCCGGCCGGCCGCGCGTCCGTGCGATAATTTCCCTCGACCCAGTGAATCTTTTCCTCCTCAACCTTGGCGGCCAGGATGTCGCCAGGTAGATCGAGATAGACCGGTCCGCGCTTACCGTCGAGTGCCTCGCGAAAGGCGATACTGATGTACTCCGGGATGCGATAGGCGAGGTCCACCCGGTGGGCTTCCTTGACGATCGGTTTCATCATCGGCACCTGGTCCATTTCCTGGAAGGTGTCGAGGGTCCATCCGCGCATTGGGGCCGAACCGCCGATCGCGATGATCGGCGTGGCGTCAGCCCATGCGTTCGCAAGTCCGGTCACGAGATTCGCCACACCCGGGCCCATCGGCGCGATACAGATGCCGGGTTTGCCGGTGACGCGAGCGTACGCATGCGCCATCATCGCGGCTGCCTGCTCATGGCGCACGTAGATACCCTTCATACCAAGGTCGATGCAGGCGCCGGCGGTGCCTCCGGTTGGTCCGCCCATCATAAAAAAGATGGTATCGACGCCCTCGCGTTTAAAACATTGCGCGATTATCTGTTCGCCTCGGAGTATCGCCATGGTTGATCCACCTCTATGAGCTTGCGCACTCGACGGTGCGCACGTCCCTGACTCTCTCTCTTGAACGCGGCTGACGGGCTCGCAGACTGGCCCGCTCGGCTTCACTGCGTCCCGCCTGGTGTCCGCTAATGCGGCGGCGGCTTAGCGGGGAAACTCGCCCGGCCCCAGATACGGCGGCCTGATTTCCGCCACAGTCACGATTTTCCAGCTTCCCGCTTCGCGCCTGACCGTATAGCATGCGCGGACTTGTTCGAGTATCGAGCCATCATTCCGATAGCGCGTCACGTCCGCCAGCACCATCGCGAGCTTGTCCGCCATCACCCAGGAGGTGACGCGATCGGCGCGCGAGCTTGCCCATCCCCGCTCCTTGAGCCCGCGCATTATCAAAGCGAAAGTGCGCCGATGGTCATCCTCGTGGGCGCAAACCGTGAGTCCCCGCGCTCCGTCGATCCATGCGTACGGGTATGAGAATGAGCGGGCAAACAACTCTGTATCTTCACGATTGAAAGCCTCGATGTAAGCGGCGTAGAAGCTTTCCAACTCCGGCTCGTTGTGGACAACGGTGGACATACGTGTGCTTTGGTTTTGGCCCGCGATTGCAACGCCTTAACGCATCAGCGGCATCACCAGCTCGGCGAAATCGCGCAAAACCTTGCGTTGATATTCGGCTGGGGGTAGCAGGCTGATGCCGTGAATGCCGTTGGCTTCCAGTTCCTCCAACTGACGGCGGATTTCCGCGGGCGTCCCCACCAGACAGGTATTTCGTATCGCTTCGGGCGTGACGAACTTGCGTTCGGCCGCTTGCAGGAAGGTGCAATGGCCGTCATGAATCTGGCGGAAGCGCGCGTCTTCCGGCAGGCTGAAGTCTTCCACCCGTGCGATGTACTCGTCCCATTGTTTAGCGAAAAAGGGTGGAATCAATTCATCTTTTTTGCCGAGATCCTTCCAGATTTCATAAGTGAAATGGAGGATGGCGGAAACGAATGAACCGGTCTCGTTGATTACGCGTTCATCGCTAAGCTGGTCGCCCGGCCTCAGCACGCAGCCGCCGACCAGCGCGGTAGTAACGAACGGATTGGGCAGCTTACGGCCCGTCTTTTCAGCGCCGCGTTCGATTTGGGCGCGCTGCGCCTTTACCTCGGCGGGATTACCCACCGCCGTAACCCAGCCGTCACCATAAGCGCCGACCGCTTCGCATGCTTTTGGCCCGTTGGCCGCTATATAAATCGGAATCGGTTGGTCCAGATTGATGTACTTCAGGTCGCGATGGAGAAATTGGATTTCGCGCGTGCGGCCACCATAGGTGTATTCGACCGCCTCGCCATGCAGCAGTGCGCGGACGACACGCAGATATTCGCGGAAATCCTTGAGCCGCATCGGATCCTGCCCCATCACGCGCATCGCGGTATGGCCGGTTCCGATGCCCAAAAAAACGCGGCCCGGCGCAATTTGATTGATGCTGGCGATGGAATGGGCGGTGACGGGCGCGATACGAGTGCCCGGAATCGCGACGCCAGTGCCAATTTTTATCCGCGTGGTGGCCTGCGCCGCCAGCGCCAGCACGGCGTAACAGTCCGACCAGATCATCTGGGAATCAGGAACCCATGCGCGTTGATAGCCGAGTTCCTCAGCATAGCGGATGACGTCCCATTTGCTGATATGCGTGTCGACGCAGATGCCGAATTCCATCTGTCACTCTCGCAACGGAATCGCGCGAGCGCGATCGATTCGCGCAACGCGGGCAAACAATCCCACAGGCGCCCGCCGCCGGTCAATCACGAGGGCCCATTCGGTGGATGACGACTTGAATAAGGCGCGGTCCGCGCGATTTGAAGGCCTGCCTGGCCGTTACCGCTAAGCCGTGGCGGGCTCGCGGCCGGGGATGCGCTCGGCGCCTTCCTTGGGTTCCACGCTTCGTCCATGATAGCGCACCCAAACCTGCGTGAACTCAACTCCCAATAAAAACACCAACGCCGAATAGTAAATCCACAGCAGCAGCAACGCGAGCGAACCTGCCGCTCCATAAGTGCTGCTGGTTCCGGTGTGACCCAAGTAGAAGGCAATCAGAAATTTCCCCAGCTCGAACAGCAGTGCGATCGCAAATCCACCCACCCATACGTCCGCCCAACGAATCCGCACGTCGGGCAGCATTTTCAATACGGCCGCGAACAAGGTCGAGAATATGATGATCGAGATGACGATCTCGGCGATATAAGCGGCGCCGCCGAAAGGCAATCTTGCGCTCACCGCGGATAAGGTTGAGCCGGCCACCAGTGACACGATGGTCAGGATGGCGACGATGATCAGCAGGCACCCGGACCTGACGCGCTTCATGATGAAGCTTCTCAATCCGGAACCACCACGCGAAACCTTCCACGCACGATTCAAGCACATCTGGAGCTGCAGGAGCACGCCGGTGGCCGAAAAGAGCAGGCCGGCAATGCCCAGCACGGTCGCGATCAGACCGCCTGACTGATTGCGCGCCGCGTTGCTCACCATGGTCTGAATCTCCGCGGCCACTTGCGGTCCCATTTCGGAGCCGAGCTTCGCTTGAATCTGCCCACTTGCGGCATCGGCGCCGAATATCAGCCCCGCGACGAAGATCAGAATGAGCAGCAAGGAGGGCAAAGCGAAAACCGTATAATAAGTCAGCGCGGCTGCCATCGAGGTGCAGTCATCAGTGGAGAAATCATTGAAGAGTTGCGCGCAAAATCTTTTGGTGGATGGCCACATGATACCTCCGCCAGTTTGCGTTTGATTCGCGGATGAATTCCCGCCAGATATAGCCAATCCGCGTCGAATAAACCTACCAGCCCGGCGATTTACACGCATCCGGTTCGTCCTTGCATCCCTGCTGACGGGTGGCGGGCGCAATCTCCTTGACTTGGCCCGCAGCTCGATTTCGCCAGCGGCACGAAAGGCGAGGCGGCGAAAACCGTCCCACTTGGGCTCGAACTGTCAACCGCTTTACGCGGCAATTCAGACAAGAGCCGCGCTTCCATCGGGCAGGTGTCCGGCGCTATCGGTAGCGCCGCTATTCCGCATCGACTATGGGTGGGCGCGCGCGCCACGCGCGATCCGCTCTCCGCCTTCTAAACGTTTGATCGCGGTTGCGAGCGGCCGCTCGGACTCACAGTAGTCATGCCAGGGCTTGCTTTTAGCCATCAGGGCCGGCGCGGTGCGCAACGTGAAGCGCCGCGGACCGAGACCGCCGCGCACCTGCGACCACAGCAAAGGCATCGAAACCGGGGCGCCATCGCGCGCGCGCGGCGAAAGTGGCGCAACCGCGCTTGAGGTAAGAGCGTTACGCAGATAATCGAGGTAGATCCGTCCGGTCCGCGCTTGTTTGTTCATGTTTACGAGAAATCGCGCCGGACTGTCGGCCGCCATTTGGCTACATAGCTTGAGGGCAAACCCCTTTGCCTCGCGCCAACTTATTTCGGCCGGCGCCAAGGGCGTCACCACGTGCAAACCCTTGCCCCCGGTCGTCTTGCAAAACGCTATCAGCCCGAGCCGTTCCAGACGTTCACGCAGCTCGCGTGCGGCGGCAATCACGGCGGCGAATTCAAGGTCGGGTGCGGGATCGAGATCAAACACCAGGCGACCTGGTTCGTGAGGTTGGCCGGGCTGGCAATTCCACGGATGCAATTCCAAAGCGGCAACCTGGGCTAAAGCCGCCAACCCCTCGACACGATCAATTTGCAAATACGGCTTGCGGTCGTTCGATACCGTAACCCGCGAGACCAGTTCTGAAATGCCCTTCATCGCGTGGCGCTGGAAAATGTGCCGCGCCGCGATGCCGTCGGGTGCGCGCACAATCGAGCACGGCCGTCCCTTCAAATGCCGTATCATCCAGGGCGCAACCGCTTCGTAATAGCGCGCCAATTCGATTTTCGTGATAGTGGCGCCTTTGCCGTCGTCAGGCCAAAGCGGCTTGTCAGCATTGGAGAGCGGCACGCCCATGACAAGCGTATCGTCACGCGTCGGAGATCTGGACGAGCGGACCGCGTTGCGTCGCTTGGGCACGGACCTGCTCGCCTGGGAATGGGTCTTCAAGTCAGATGGCATCAGGGTCGCAACCACCCGCGGCTCAACTTTGTCGCCGTCGTTGGAACGCCAGATCGCGGCGGCGGCGCTGGTCCGTAAGTACATCTGTACGACGATGTCACGGCGAGTATCCGTTCTGATCCGCTTCGTGCAATTATCGTGCAGTGTTGCCCCGGGGGGGAACGCAATGGCCACTCTGCTCCTCTGGCTGGCATTTTAGAACGCGAGATCGCAGTCTTCTGTCGAAGTCAATGTGATTTCGTGCGAACGCGTTCTAGCCAACGGTCTAGGTCAAGCGGAAACAATGGGACGCGGGTTTATACTTGACCGGGTTAACGCTCCAGAGTAAGCCAACGAGTGCTTGAATTATCGCTTAAAGGGGGAGTGGGTTCGGGAGCCGCATCGTCGGTCAGGTCAGGCGTGTGTCTCTAGCTGGCCTTGAGTATAACGTCGGCTCAAAAAATCAAATCTCTGTCGTCAGAAAAGCGTTGTTGTTCGCGCTTGCTGGGAAACAACTCGAAAAGAGCTGGAGAGCAAGGTTATGCGAGACTTACGCGGATTGCTTATCGGTGCATTTGCGGCCGCCATTTTCCTGATGATGCCGATATTTGCGGCAGCGCAGGAATACACACCGCCGACCTACCCGCCGCCAACGGATATGCAGCAATGGCTGGCTGAAACGGCTCATCAGAAACCGATTCCTATTGGCACCACGATCACCACGGCCAACTGGCGCCAGTATAAGGAGGAGATGAGTTACGGGCTGCAGACCCTGTATTCCGGAAAATACTTCTGGAAGGTTCCCGCGGATTCGACCGTCACGGTCGGTCCTACGGTGATTTTGTCGCAGCCCAAGCCCTACCTGGAAGCGACGGAAAAGTATGGCAGCCAGACTTCGATCGGCGTCACCTCCAGTGGCCATCGCTATATCAAGAACTATCAGGGCGGAATGCCCTTCCCCGATGCCTTTTCAGGCAAGAAGGACCCGCAAAAAGGTTACAAGATACTCGCCGATGACTATCTTTCCTGGGTTCCGGACCTTTATGCGCAGCCGTTCGGACATCCCGGCGTGAGCTGCACGCAGGATCGCTTCGGCAATATCGCCTGCACCACGCTGGTATGGATTTACACGCAGGTCGGATGGAACACCGACCCCGGTGTGCCGCAAAATTATCCGCGGGCCGGCGATGCGTGGTTTACCCAATGGTTTACCGTGGTTACGCCGGAGCAATCCAAGTACACCACGAATCTCACGGTATTCTACAAAAACCCAGAGAAGGATCAGGACGATTACGTATTCGTCCCGGCCCTGCGGCGGTCGTTGCGGCTGGCGGTGACCGCACGCTGCGCGCCGGCGGCGGGTAGCGACCTCGTGCTCGACGATTATTTCACGCCCGGATTCAACGGCGGACTGGCGCTATTCGATGCCACCTACCTGGGCCATCGCAAGATCCTGATCCTCGAGGGCGACTTCACCCATCAGACCGGGCACATCCCGGAGGATTGGGACATGCCGCTGGGCTTTCCGAAACCGTCGTGGGGCAAGTGGCAATTGCGCGACACCGACGTGATCGACGTGCGCAGAATTCCGTCCGAGCGCGCCGGCTACTGCTACGGCAGCCGCATCATGTACGTGGATTCCGTGTATCATTACGCGGGATGGCTCGATATTTTCGATTCCGCTTTGAAGCACTGGAAGATTCAGTACTGGGGATCACGCGCTGAAGATGTGCCGCCACTGGGTCATGTCAACACCAATTCGGTGACGCTGGCGGTGTGGGACGTACAGAATGATCATGCGACCTATCTTTCCACTTACGATCCCAGCGGCGTCGGTCCGTACTTCAACAATGGCGCGCCGCCTCAATACCATAGCTTTACCCGGTACAGCTCGCCCAGCGGACTGATGCAGGTGATGCAGTAATCCCGGATCCGTTGCACGCTTTGAAAGCGGGAACGGCGCGGCAAGCGCCGTTCCCGCTGTTGGTCTGGATCGACGTTTTGACCCTCGCCTCTCGCGCCTCCGTTGGGCTGGGAAGCCCGAAAAATTCTATTTGACAATTTCCCGCGATCGGTCCAGCGTTTGTCTTGGAAGTGTTGCCTGGGGAAACATTTGAAGGACGAACATTTAACTCATCCAAGACCCGCGATTTAAAAACGAACTCGGCGCGTACGGCTCGCTCGCGCCAGACTCCACAGCCATCAGAAGGGGAAAGCTATGGCGGAATTCGACGTGGTAATCCGAGGGGGGATGGTCGTCGACGGTACCCGTATGCCGCGCTATCAGGCGGACGTCGGCATCAAGGACGGGCGGATCGCGAAAATCGGCAATCTCAAGGCACATCAGGCTCGCAAGACGATTGATGCCGGCGGCCTTATCGTCGCTCCCGGATTCGTCGACCTGCATACCCATTACGATGCCCAATTGTTCTGGGACCCGTACTGCAGTATCTCGAGCTGGCATGGCGTGACTTCGGTCGTGATAGGCAATTGCGGCTTCGGCTTCGCTCCGGTCAAGCCGGAATTACGCGATCGCGCGATGCTCACGATGACGCGCACCGAGGCCATCCCGTACGCATCCATGAAAGCCGGGCTGCCATGGGACTGGGTCACCTATCCTGATTTTCTCGATAGTGTCGATCGCCGTCCCAAAGGCGTGAACATGCTGCCGTTCCTGCCGATGGCGCCGGTGATGACCTGGGTGATGGGTCTCGATGAGGCGAAGTCCGGCCGCATGCCGACCGAGGCCGAAACCAAAGAGATGTGCCGCATCATCAATGATGCGATGGATCACGGCGCTTGCGGATGGTCCGCGCAACGCTTTGGCCGCAACAGCGTGCAGGCCGACTATGACGGTACGCCGATGGTCACGGATCTGATGCGGGATGAAACCGCGCTGGCTTTGGCTGGCGTGCTGGGCCAGCGCAATGAAGGTTTCATCCAGATGTCGTATATTCCGGATGCCAGCGTATATGAGGGCGACATCCAGGATCACACCGAAAAACATTTCGAAGAACTCGCGTTGGTCAGCGGCCGGCCTATCCTCTACAACGCGATCGCGGTCAATGACGCCTATCCAGAGCGCTTCCGCCGCCAGCTCCATTGGATCGAAAGCTGCGCGCGCAGGGGCATCCGCGTCTTTGGACAGAGCGCCACGCTCGAAGTCGGGTTTGCCTTCACCTTCCGCGATTGGAATTTGTGGGATGATATGCCGGCTTGGCGTGAGGTCACCACTGGTTCACTCGAAGACCGCTTGCTCAAGCTGAGTGACCCCGAGCGGCGCCCGGGCTTGCGCAAGGTCGATGAGATGACCGGGCTCATCACCAACAATGTCGCGGATATTTTCGTGCTCGAATGCAAGCGGCAAGATCTCAAGCAGTACGAAAATATGACGGTGGGCGAAATCGCAAAAAAGGAGCACAAGCATCCGGTTGATGCGATGCTCGACATTGCGGTTGCCGACCGTCTCGACGCTGAATTCTACACGCCGCCGATCAACACCCGCGTCGATCATATGGCGGAACTGATCAAGTCGGACGGATTGGCGATTTTCGGCGTCTCCGACGGCGGTGCGCATACCAAGTTCTTCACTGGCGGCCGCTACTCCACCGAGGCGTTGGTCAAGTTCGTCCGCGATAATCCGGTAATTACGCTGGAAGAGGCGCATTGGCGCCTGAGCGCACATCCGGCGATGTGCGCGGGCTTCCAAAATCGCGGCACGCTTACCGAAGGTTCGTGGGCGGATGTGCTCGTGTACGATTTTGATAAACTGGAAATCCTGCCGATGGAGATCATGCATGATTTTCCAGGCGGCGAATGGCGCCGGGTCCAACGCGCCGCTGGCTATAAAACCATCATGGTCAATGGCCAAGTCACGTTCGAGGAGGGCAATTGCACGGGCGCCACGCCAGGCGCGCTGCTGCGCCACGGCTCGAGCTCAGCCTCAGCTTAGTATCAAATCAATGAGCCATCGGACCGGCCGCGTATTGCGGCCGGTCCAGCTTCAATCGCGAATAATTGGGTTCATTGGATCGTGCGCGTAAGTGGTTTGTGCTTGCCGGGAGGCGGCAAGAATTGTTGATTGACTAGCGAAAATTCAATCGCATCCGTTATGGAGAATTGAAGGATGCGCCAGACATTCCATTCCGAGGATTAGCCGATGCCTTACGCTGACAATCATGGCGTAAAAATTTTTTACGACAGCTATGGTGAAGGAGTGCCGCTGGTCTTCCTTCATCCATGGACCACCAACGGCTACATCTGGTACTTCCAGATTTTCCCGTTCGCTCGTACCAATCTGGTGGTGGCCATTGATCATCGCGGCCATGGCCGTTCCGACAAACCGCGCGAAGGCTATGCGATTCAGCAACACGCGCGGGACGTCGTGGCGGTGATGGACGCGCTGGGAATCGAACGGGCGGTGCTCATCGGGAATTCGATCGGAGGGATGATCGCGATGCAATGCGCACTCGATTATCCCGGCCGCGTGCTCGCCAACGTGATCCAGAGCTCCGGCACGGGATTGGGCGAGGATATGCCAAAAGAGGCCGCCGAAGGATTTCGCCAGAATTATGAGGGAACCTTCAGCGTCTTGCTCGACGGCACGGTTTCCGCCAAATCGCGCCGAGAGCGGCCGGAGATTCTCGAGCTGATGAAGGCGCATTTCATGACGCCGTCGAATTTCCCCAAATACGTCTTCGATTCAGCCTTCGCCGATCCCAACGGCGTATTCAACTGGAATATCAAGAATCGATTGCGCGAGATTCGTCAGCCGACTTTGGTGATTGCCGGCGAGGAAGATCAAGCCACGCCTGTAGCCGCGAACAAGTTTCTCGCCGACAATATTCCCGGCGCCAAATTTAAAACCGTGAAGGACGTGGGTCACTTTTATCAATTGGAGAAACCGGCCGAATGTAACGCGACGCTGCGTGAGTTTATCGCCGGAATAAAATAATCGCGCGATCGCGGCCCGTCGTGAATGCTCCTGCGGCGGTATTTATGCGGCGTCCGTATACACCGAGGTAAACGCCGGGTTGAGTTCGCGATGGTGATAGAAGATCGCCTGCCCGAGGTTTTCCTCCGTCCACGTGATCGTCGGCATATCCCGGGAGACCACATAGCCCAGACCTGAAAACGTCTCGTTGCGATTTCCCGACGGATCAAAGAAGTAGATGGTCGAACCGCGCGTGATACCGTGGCGCGTGGGGCCGATATCTATTTTCACCTTGCGCTTCGATAGCACGTCGCCGGCCTTGAGCACCGCGTCCCAGCTATCAACGTAAAACGCCAGATGATGAAACCCGGCCTGCGGGCCGGGCACAAACGCGATGTCGTGGGGCTTGCTGGTACACGCGAGGAAAGCGGAAGCCTGGATACGATTGTCCGGCCCGCCGACGATCTGTTCGGTCAATTTGAAATCGAGCGCCTCCTGAAAGAAGCGGCTGCATTCTTCCACGCGGTTGACGCCGTTGGCTGGATCGAGCTGATTGACGAACAGGCAATGATCCAAATGCATCACGCCGCAGCCCTTCAGACCGTCGGGCCACGGATCGGGATTAAGCGAACCGACGCTTTTCCCAACGAATTCCTTCTCCGCGTAAAGCATCACGATAGGTCCGCCGGGAAGGGTGATTTTCACCGTCCGGCCGACGAAGTTGACCGTGCCCGGCTTGAGCATCTCGACTGCGACGCCCCATTTTTCAGCGCGGCGGGCAAAGCCGTCGAGATCGGCGTCGCTTTCGACCTTGAAGGCGACATGGTTCGCACCTGGGCGTGTGCCTGCGTTCAACACGAGGCAGTACTTGTCCCATTCGTCCCACGCTTTGTAATAGGTGCCGCCGTCGGTATCGCGATGGGTTTCGATGAGCCCGAGAGTGTTGGCGTAATGGTCGCGCGCGCGCTCCAGGTCCGTAACACGCAGTGAGACATGGCCGAGCCGCATTACCTTCATCTCCGGACACCTCCCTCGATAACGTCTCGCGCCACTATCGTGGCCGCGAACCCGCTACCGCCAGGGCATAGCATATTCGCCGCTGGATTTCGCAATTCGGAGGGCGGTGCAAAAATCGCGATGTTCGACTCTATCCGGTGCTTTCAGCGAGTAAGTGCATCCTCCCAGCCAGGCGGAATTTCCCGGCCCTTGATATTCCATCGGATGAATTTCGTTTCGAGCATATAGGGCCGCATCGTGCGCATCGTATTCAGATGCGGCCGGGCAACGGCGAAGCGATTCAAGGCGTCCTCGTCACGCCATGCCGAGAGCGTCCAGAACCGCTTCGACAATGGCCGTGCGAGCAGCGAGTAACCGAGCAGGCCCTTGGCGATTTTCAACTGACGCGTAACCGCGATGGTCTGAACGATAAAACGAGGAAGGCTCCGGCCTTGTCTAAGTGGGAGATAGGTCAGCGAAACCAGGTATTCCCGGTCGGGATCAACCGGATTGAGCGACTTCCAGGGGAGGGTGGGCACGGCCGTTCAGAAGATTTCCTCGAAGAACGCGGCCATCGCTTTCCACGAACGATGATCCGTCAGTTTATTGTAAGCGAGCCCGGGATTGCCGACGCTGTCCGCATCCGGATTGGTGAAGCTGTGCCTGGTGCCACTGTAGCTGATCACTTGCCAGTCGGCTCCAGCCTTCTTCATTTCATCCATGAAGGCGTTTACCTGAGCCGCCGGGACGAAGGGGTCCTCGGCGCCGGTACAAACGAGGATTTTCGCCTTGACCTGACCCAGGGCAGCCGGGCTTTGCGTCCCGAGCCCGCCATGAAACGAGACTACGCACTTGAGCGGCTTACCATCACGTGCCAGCTCCAAACTGAACGAACCACCCATGCAGAAGCCAATCGCGGCCAAGCGGTTGGCGTCGACCTGCGACAGCGACGCGAGCTTTTCGAGTGCCGCCGCTCCGCGGGCGCGAAACTTCGCGACATCTTTACTGAGTTCGGTGGCGCGCTGAATTGCCTCGGCAAGATCTTTGGCCTCGAAGCCGTTGCCGTAGGGATCGCCCGCCAGCGCAATATATCCCAACTCGGCCAGCCTTTGCGCCCGCTGTTTGGCGTGGACGCCGAGGCCAAACGCTTCCGGCATCACGAGAATTCCCGGGCGTTTGCCCGCATGGCGTTCGTCGTAGGCGAGAAAACCGCGCAGATTGACGTCGCCGTCCCGATACTCGACGGTCTCTGTTTTCATGTCCGCTCCTACGGATGGTGCTGCGTGATAATGCATGTTGGCGGATTCGGCCGTCAATCGAATCGCCATTGGCCATGAAGATCATTTTCGAAGGCTGCAAGACCCGCGCGGCGGAGCACGAGAGGCATGGCAATCGCGGGTGGCGTGATTTCCTTGTTTTTAGCCCCGCGCTGTCATAAACGACGATTATTCGTATAAATTGTTGGACGGGTGGTCATGATGGCTAGTAGCGGCTTTATGATTGACAACGATCCGGCGATCGTCGAAGTCAAGAACTTCGCGACTCGTAACTTTGTCTTGGAGAACGGTCAAACGCTGCCCGACCTGAACCTCACATACGAGGCTTATGGCCGCCTCGGAGCTGACGCGGACAACGCGATCCTTATCACGCACGGTTATACTTCCAGCCAGCATGCCGCCGGACGCGACCGGAGCGGAGAGCCGGGCTGGTGGGACGGTATGATCGGTCCCGCCAAGACCATCGATACCCGCCGCTATTTTGTCATTTGCTCGAACATGATCGGGTCCTCCTACGGCTCGACCGGCCCGGCCAGCGTTAATCCGGAGACCGGCAAGCCCTATGGTCTCGAATTTCCCGCGATCACGGTGGCGGACATGGTGCGCGCCCAGCACCTCCTGTTGGGAAAGCTGGGAGTGAGTCATCTGGTCGCGGTCGCCGGACCGTCATACGGCGGTTATCAGGCTTTTCAATGGGCGGTCAGCTATCCGCGGGAGATGGATGGCGTGGTCGCGGTAGTTACCGCGCCCAGCGTAAGTGGCGGCGATGCGATGGTGGCGGATCTGCGCGCACGCTTTAGCGCCGCGCCCGGATGGAACCGGGGCCGCTATTACGAGAGCGGCGGGATGCGCTCTTTTATGACGGAGTTTCGGATTGCCACGTTGAAGCGTTATGGATTGGAGGTGGAGCTCGCCAATAGTTTTCCGGAGGTGACGGCGCGCGAGGCGGCGCTCCGCCGTTTGGCGGAAAAATGGGCGGACGAATTCGACCCTAATTCACTAATCGTACTCGCCCAAGCCCGTGCGCATTTTAACGCCGAGCGGGATTTCTCCAGAATTCAAGCCAAGCTGCTCTATGTTCTCTCGCGTACTGATAACCTGTTTCCGCCGGCTCTCGCCGCGCCTGTGATGGCGAAGCTGAAGGCGGCGGGCGTTGATGCCACGTATTTTCAACTCGACAGTGATAAAGGCCATCTCGCCAGCGGCCTCGACTGGATGAAATGGGCGCCGGTGTTGCGCGATTTTTTGTCCGGACTCGCGCCCGCGTGAGACTCCCCCCTCGACAGATCGCTGAAAAAAGTCAAGCTCTCGAATCAAATGTCGATGCATCAGGACGGAGGAAAAAAATCGCGATGCCATTATTATATGAAAAGCGCGCTCAGATTGGTGTCCTCACCTTCAGCCGTCCCGAAGCCCGCAACGCGTGGTGCGACGAGTTCGCTACCGGCTTGGAGGAACGATTAGCGCAGCTCGAAGAGGACCGCGAAATTCGCTGCGTCATCCTGACGGGTGACGACCACGGGCGCGCGTTCAGCGCCGGTGCCGACCTCAAGAATCCGCGTACTCATACCGAGCGTTCGATCGCGAACTTTATTGAAGGCGTTCCGCGCAGGCGGAGAGCGAGCCCGATCAGCTTATTGGCCGACTTTGCGAAGCCGATTATCGCGGCGGTCAACGGCTATGCCATCGGCATCGGATGTATCGTGACGTTTTGTTGCGATCTGATCATGGCTTCCGAGCGCGCCGAGTGGCGCCTGCCTCAAGTGGCGCTCGGGATTATGCCAGCGCAGGCCGGCGCCGTTCGCGCGGCACGATGGGTCGGCAAAGGCCATGCGATGAAGCTGGCGATGGGATTTCCGCTGTTGGCCGATGAAGCCTACCGGATCGGCTTGGCGCAATGGCTGGTGCCACACGCCGAATTGATGACGCAGGCGTTTACCGTCGCCGAGCATATCGCCGGTCTTTCACCCCTGGCCGCCCGTATCGCCAAGGAGTCGCTCAATTCCGGGCTCAATGTGCCGCTCGTGGAAGCCGCGCACGCAGATTTGTATCGGTTCATGGCGTTGGAGCTGACGGAGGACAAAACCGAGGGCCATCAGGCCTGGCGCGAGCGTCGCCGTCCCGATTTCAAAGGGCGCTGATTGGTTCGAAAACGACCGCAAGCGTGAAGGACGCGTGACTCGAGGCCGATTGTTTGCTATAAGCCAAACTGCTGTCCAGCATAAGTGGATCAAATGGACAACAGAGCTGCGGCCGACCGCTGGATAGCTTGAGATGGGGTTAACGGCGCGACGCGCGAACAACGTGGGCGTGCTGCCACATCGTATTCGCGCGGCACGCGCTGAAATCCTCTCCGTTTCCAAGGAGAGGCGCCCACGGCGGTCGTTCTTCAATGGAGAACGGAGCGGGGCGAATAAAGTAGGAGGCCGGCTCAAGCCGGCCTCCTTGTTTGAAGCCAGCAATAGATAAGGGCACTCGCAAGCCGTGCTATTTGCCCTTCTGCAATTCCTTTCCATGCTGGATCATCGCATTACCCATCGTTTGCATCATCTCACCGCGAAGTTCCATCATGCGGCCCATCAGCTTCGGGTCTTTGTGCATCATAGGCATCATTGGCATCATCCCCATGCCACCCATGCAGCCCATGCCCATTCTGTGCATTCCGTGCATCCCCTCCATGTGCCTCATGCCCATGCCGCCGCCCATCGTCGAACCATGACCGCCTGACACTTCCGTCGGCGAACTTCCGGACGTACTTTGTGATGCCGGTTGGGCAATGGCGATCGAGGATGCCAGTAGCAGCGATCCGACCGAGGCCAGCAGCCCCGTAACCAAACGGTTAGGTTTCATCCGCATATGTCCTCCGATGCTCATAGAGTTTTGCTCGAGGCTTTAGAGCGCGCTTGTTAATAGCGCCGAAGCCAGGTTTCGCGCCAGTAGTGGTAATTGCTCCGTGCGCAAAATGAGCGTTGGCCGGCGCAGTAAACTCCGTCAAGGATAATACATTCGTTGCGAAACTCGCGCATCTGGCTGGACTGTTCGTCAATCCGGCGCGGCATTCTGGAGAGGACGCGGAAGGTGCGCCCGCAGAATTGAAACATCTCCGGCTTGAATTCCATTCCCTTGTTGCAGCCGCGCCGGTCCAAAGTGCGCAGGATCTCGAGCCGTCCGCGCACCCGCACCGACTCACCCGGTTGCAGGTCCAATCGTGCGGATGGGGTTTTATGGTAGCGAGAGGAATTCCATGGCGCTCGCGCCCAACGCGTGAATAGCCACAAAATCGTTTTGCCGCGCAAGTATGTCCTCACGCGGCGCAACTCATCGCTTGCGAGTTCTCCGCGCAAATTAGATTTGGAGGTGCAACCGCGTCAGGTGTTGATGACTGAATCCGCTCCGGTCGGCGCCCTGCGCGGTCTAGCGCCTCGGTGTACCTTGGCTCGCTTACACTGAGAGTGTGTGAATTTTTTGAATTGCCCGAGTTTATGGACAAGCGGAGTCTCTTTGTCTGTCATCCTGAGCCGCCCGAGCGGCGCGAGGGCGTGTCGCACCAGCGGAGCCGCAGGCGGAGCGAGCAAACGAGTCCGCGAGGTGCGTTGGACAAGGATCGGCGCGGAGCGGTTGAATCTTTTTGACTTTGGGGCATCCGGGCACTGAAACGGAAAATCGCTCCGCGTCGATCCCTCGAC
>JBOHWL010000169.1:0-23002 GCA_050736615.1 Binataceae bacterium (SeqCode)
CCGTCGGCGCAATTGGGCGGCCAGTTCGTGATGGCGTTGATGGTGCGGCGCAAGCTCGCGATGGCGGTGGGGTTGGCGACCGTAGTCGTCGCGGCGCTGGCGGAAGCGCTGGGGCAAATCGGTTTCATGACCGCCGCGCTCTCCGTCACGCTGCCGTTCGAGGCGCGGGTGCATCATCTGTTTTGGCCGGTGATGGCCGGGATGGGCATTGCGCTGCTTTTGGCGGGCACTTTCTTTTTTGTGCAGATGAAGCAGCCGTTCTCCCGCTTGTGGAAAGTCGCCGCCAAATTTGATGTGCCGCAATTGGCCAATCCCGAGGTCCGCACCAACGCCGCCGAAGCCGACATACTGCTTAGGAGCTTTTACGAGAAACATCGAATCCGGCTGCTCTGCTCCTGTCTGTGTTACCTGGTCGCCTGGAGCATGGGGCCAGTCGAGATATATATCCTGTTGCGATTGTTGCATCAGCCGGCCACCTGGATGGTGGCGGTGCTGGTCGAGGCACTGGGTTTGCTAATCGAGCGTGCCACGTTTCTCATTCCGGCCAAGCTGGTCAGCCAGGAGGGTGGCAAGGCGCTTATCCTGGCGCTGCTGGGATATTCGGCCGACGTTGGCTTCGCGATTGGATTTCTGCGCCGGATTAAGGAAATGGTATGGGTACTTTTCGGACTTGCCGCATGGCTGGGCCATCGCTTGCTGGCCGAACGCCGCTACGAGACGGTTCCCGGCCGTCCGCGCGGTGTAATGGAGATCCAAAGCGCCCAAGGAGGGGAGTCAGTATGAAACTATTCGCCGCAAGCTGCGCGGCTTTGATGCTGGTTGCAACCGCCGCTGTCGCCGGACATGCCGGAGTGGTGGTCCACGAACGCGAAGTCGTTGATCGCGGTAAGGGACAACCGGTCACCCATGAACGCACGGTGATGATCGAGGGCAATAAGCAAAAGATGATCACGGGCAAGGAGGTCGTCGTCACCGACCTCGACAACGGCATGATGTATATGTTCAATCCGAACGCGAAGACGTATATCGCGCTGCCGTTTCCACCGCGCGGACGGATGGCGGCGATGATGGCGGGCGCTGGCCCCTCGACGCTCAATTTCAAGAAGGCGGATGGCCATCAGACGGTCGCCGGATATTCGTGCGACAACTATGCTGGAGACGGCAACATGATGGGTAACAAGTATTCGGTCAAAGGCTGCTTTTCGACCAAAGCTCCCGGCGCCAGCGATTTCACCGCCTTCCAAAAGCGCATGCAGGCAAAGGTCAAGGGCACGCCCATGGAAATGACCGGCAACGTTCCCGATGGCGTGCCGCTCAAGCTCGACTCCACCACCCGGCTGACCCACGTGTCGGTGCCCGGCATGTCGGCGGATCAGACCGCGAAGCTCAATCAAATGCTGGCCAACCGGCCGCCCGTTGTGACGGATACCACCGTGACCAAGATCGCGCGCGAAAATCTCACGCCCGATATTTTCGCCATACCCGCCGGCTACACCAAGCAGGAATTCAAAATGCCGCAAACGCGGCCGGGCGCGAGCAACGCGCCCGCGGGAGGCTCAACCAAGATTCCCGAGTAAGAGAACTGCGCAGGTTTGAACGAAGATGCCGCCGGCACGAGTTCCGGCGGCATCTCTGATTTCGGCAAGACTCAGTTGGCGGCCGGCTGGGCGGTCGCATCGCGCGCCGCAACATCCGTGACGTCCGCATTGAGAGCGGCACTGGAGTCGCGCAACCAAGTGGTGCTCGACAACTCGTCTTCGGCGAACAGCCGCAGCATTTCCTTGGTTTCGAGATCCTGCTTGATCAATTCCGCAAAATCGCGGATAGGCTGGATCGCTTTTTTAGTGTCGCCCACCAGGGAGCTGATATGCATGAGCTTTTCGCTGTCGGCACGATCCGGATCCGCCGCGTAATCGGCGAATTTAAGGCTTTCCTCGCTCGCCTGCGCGCGACATTCGGCGCCAAGGTCGCGCAAGCGCGCCTCAAAGACGCGCCCGTGATAACTCTCCCGTTCGGCGATCATCCGCAACCCGCTCCGGACACATTCGGTACGGCACACTTTCACCCATTTGGCAAATGCGATCCCGGCGTTGCTCTCCGCCACGCGCACCTTATCGATGAAGCTAACGATGGCGTCACGCTCAGAGTTGTAGGTCTTGTCAAAGGCGCGAAAGCCGCCGCCGTGTCCGTTGGCGGCGCTGGCGCCGCCATTTTCGAGCTGGGCCATTTCGCTTTCAAAAGTTTCTTCGCTGATAATTCCACTGCGATACGCTCGTAACAGTTGCTTGAATTCGAAGTCGCGGTTCATTTGGCATCCTCCATGGGCCGGACGGCCACTTGATCGAGATGACGATAAAGCCGGTTGCGTGAGGCTGTCAATCTGGCAAAACTGGCGCATACCCGTTTAAGCGCCCGGAGGATTCGCGTATGAGCGAGTTTCAACAACGGTTCGTCCAGACCAACGGCATTCGGATGCATCTGGTGGAGGCTGGAAGCGGCTTCCCAGTAGTGATGTGCCACGGCTTTCCCGAATTGTGGTATTCGTGGCGCCACCAGATACGCGCGCTGGCGGAAGCTGGCTTGCGCGCCATCGCGCCTGGCCAGCGCGGCTATGGCGAGACCGATTGTCCGCGGGAAATCACCGCCTACACACAGCGGCAACTCGTGGCCGATATCACCGGAATGCTCGACGCGCTTGGGATCGAGAAATGTGTGATTGTCGGACATGACTGGGGTGGCTTCATCGCGTGGAACGCGGCGATGATGGCGCCGGCGCGGATCGAGCGGGTGGTCGGCGTCAACACGCCGTTCTTTCCACGCACCCCGATGAAACCAACCGACCTCATGAAGATGATGGCGGCTGGCAAATTCCACTACATTCTGTATTTCCAGGAGCCCGGCGTAGCCGAAGGTGAAATGCAACGCGACGTGCGCCGTGCCCTGCGCGGATTCTATCAGGAGCCGCGTGATTTCGGCGCCGATTTCACTCAAAATCCGCCGGGGGTTTGGGGGCCGGCCGGTGGTGGCATCCTTGACCGCTTGCCTGATCGGCCACACGGCGCGTTTCTAACCGACGAGGACTTCGAGGTGTTTGTGCACGCTTTTGAAAAGACCGGTTTTGGTGGCGGGCTTAATTGGTACCGCAATATCGATCGCAACTGGGAGGAAGCGGCCACCCTGGAGCAGCGTGTGAATCAGCCCGCGCTGATGATCACGGCGGAATTCGATCCGGTGCTGCGACCGCAATTATGCGACGGCATGGAGGCGTTCGTGCCCAATTTGAGCAAGAAGGTGCTGATTAGAGGCGCCGGCCATTGGACCCAGCAGGAGAAACCGGCCGAGGTCAACGCCGCTCTTTTGGAATTCCTTGCTGATCTGAAACGGTAGAGCCCGCGAATAAGTATCGTTTGTAGACAATCAGGACGGCCTCCTTTCATGCCCTTGCCCAGCGAAGTCCGGCTCGTTTAGCCGCATGACTTCGCTAGCAAAGGTCCGCACAAGCCCAGTTGTCATTCTGAACGAGTCCGCGAAGTGAAGAATCCCGGAAGAAACGTCGGTAAATGGATAGAATCCGGGATTCTTCGCTGCGCTCAGAATAACAGAACCATACTTGTGCAGATCCTCCCCCTAATCCAACGCCACTTGGGGCAGTACACAAATTACGCGGTGCTCAGCGCATCTGCTTGGTGAACATCTCCATATCAAAATAATCGCGCCAGGCTTTGATTTTGCCGCCTTCGGTGGTCTCGAACACACCCGCCACGGGAAGCGAGACGCGTTTGCCGTTGGCCTCAAACGAATCGACCCGCTCATTGAAGACCGTGGCGCGATTGGATGCGCTGGCGAGAACTTTGAACTCGAGCCAGGTCGTGCCTTTGAGCAATCCGCTGATGGTCTTGCGGATAGCCTCTTTGCCTGAAGCGGGTTTGAGCGGGATGTTGAAATAAACCGCGTCGTCGGTGAAAAAATCCATGATGCGGTCGAGGTCGAGCGACGCCCACGCCTGGCAGAAGTCATTGACGATTTTTTCACTCTTGGTGATTTCGGTTTTGTCGCTGTAAACGGACATGTGCGAGCCTCCTTGCCGGGTTCGGTGTTACCGCGTTGTGTTTACTTGCCTGAGCGCCTCGATGGGGCGCACTTATCCTAACGCACCTCGCGGACTCGTTTGCTCGCTACGCGCAAGCCGCTCCGCTAGTGTAATTAGATGATTGGCGCTCCGGCCTATTCCTGGTCAAGGTAGAAGCGCTCGTCGTCCTTATTGTAGCCGAATAATTCGGCAAAACGCCCCCAGTTGACCACCGTAATGAAGAGCCGTTCCGGTGGCTCGTTCGGCAACAACATCGCCAGATGCTCGAGTACCACTTCTTTTTGCAATGAGCGGTCCTCTTGTCCACGTAGCAGGCGCATGAGATAGGCGAACAAGCCGTGGCGTTTGAGTCGCTCGCGCAGCAAGAGCTTGCGCTGGTTAATGTCAGCTTCGAGGAATTGGCGGCCCGGCGGTTCAAGCACCACGTCACCCGCCGGAGTGGAGACGAAACCAAAAATCTCGGCCGCTTTCATCACTTTCAGCAGATCGCCAAAGTTGAACTGCAGATCGCGCGCGATTTTATAGCCGTCGTCGCGGCCACCGCGATCCTCCAAAGTTTCAAGCAGGCCAAAAACCCAGGTTAATTGACAATCTGGAATCGGGTTGATACCAGCCGCAGGCATCAGGCGCGCTCCTCGATCAGCGAGAAAACCTTATCGGTCAGGGCGTTGAACTCTTCCTGCCGCCGATCACGCGGACGCGGCAATCCAACCTTCAAATCGGCCACGATGCGTCCGGGCGAGGGCGCCAACACCAGGATCCGATCGGCCAGTTCGACCGCTTCTTCGATAATGTGCGTCACCATCATGATGGTATGGACCGGCATATCGCGCGCCTGCCAGATGTCGAGCAGCTCCTCGCGCAACGTAATCGCGGTGAGCGCGTCCAGCGCTGAGAACGGCTCATCCATCAGCAATACCCGCGGTTCAACCGCCAACGCGCGCGCCAGGCCGACGCGCTGCTTCATGCCACCCGAAAGCTCGCGTGGATAGGCTTCTTCAAAACCGTCAAGGCCGACCTTGTCGATGTACATGCTGGCGCGCTTTTCGCGTTCGACCGGCGCCATCCCTTGGGCTTCGAGCCCCATTTCGACGTTGGCCTTGACGGTCAGCCACGGCATCAGGGCAAACGATTGAAACACCAGCGCGCATTCGAGATTGATACCATCGACCTGGCGCCCATTATAGAGCACCTGTCCGGCGCTAGGTGGCACGATGCCGTTTATGATGCGCAGCAGAGTGGATTTGCCGCAACCCGAGGGTCCCACCATGGCGATGAACTCACCCTCTTCGACGCTGAAGGTGATATTTTCGAGCACCCGCAGTTTGCCTTTGGAGTGCGTGAAGCTCTTTTCAATCTTGATGAGCTCGAGCAGGGCCATGGGTCGGATGTGTCTGACTCACGCATCGCCGTCACCTTAATAGTCGAGCCGATAGCGTTCGATCGCCAGGTCATAAAGCCTGCGCCAGAGTAACCGATTCAACAATATCACGACCAGAACCATAGAGAGCAGCGTCAGCAGGATCATGGTCCCGTTGCCAGTGCCATAGGTGGCCTCATCGAGGAGCGCGCCGAGCCCGTAGACCTGGTAAACATGGCTGCGATACACAAAGTATTCCGACAAAATCAACGCGTTCCAGCCGCCGCCCCAGGCCGTGATGCTGCCGGTCAGCAAGGAGGGTGCGAGCGCCGGCAAGATCAACTTGCGCCAGGTGCCGACGCGGCTTAGTCCGAACGAGCGCGCCGCCTCCTTCAGGTCCGCCGGAATCTGGCTGGCACCGGCGAGCAGGTTGAACAGCAAGTACCATTGCATGCCCGTCAGAATGAGCAGGATCGAGGCGAGATTCATCCCGCCAGTCACGCGGATCACGAATAGCACGATCAACGGAAACAGCGCGGTCGCCGGGATTGAACCCACGATCTCCGCAAACGGCGCCAGACGCCGCGCAAAGCGCGGATTCTCGCTGGCCACGATCGCGCATGGCAGCGTCCACGCCAGTGAAAGCAGATAAGCCGCGATCATCCGCAACACCGAGGCGCCGGTTGCCGCCGGAATCTGGCGCGCCGCCGCCGGCCACGGCCGCAGAAGTTCATGTGCCAGCGCGATCAGGCCCACGACCACGCCATAAGCCAGGAGAATTATCACCGACAGCATCAGCAGCGTCCGCATCGTTTTGAACAGACGTTTGACCGTCGGATGACGAGCGGGATTGAAGGGGGGAGTCGAGGCGAGCAGCCAGTGGCTCACACGCCACAGTGGACGAAAGCCCGCGCGAATCGCACGTGTCATTGCCGGACCAATCCCGCTCAACGCGCCGAGCATTCCCAACGAGCGGATCGGCTCGCTGGTGGCGGCGAATTCGTAGCGGAACTTCTCGGCCCAGACCGATAACGGCTGCCATACGATCACGTCCATCGCGACGATGATCGCGAGCAGCAGCGCCAGCCCGGCAACGAGTTCGCCGGAACGGCCACGATCGGCCGCACGCATCAAATAGCTGCCCAGTCCCGGAAGCTGGTAATGCGCCGGGCCGACCGTGATAATCTCGCAGGCGATCAGGTAGTACCATCCCGCGACCCATGACAGGATCGAGTTGTAGACCAGCTTGGGCACGGCCGCGGGGAGCCACAGGCGCTTCAATTTGAGCCATCCGCTCGCGCCGAAAGCGTCGAGCGCTTCGAGCGAATCGCCCGGAATGGTGCGCACCGATTCGAACACGCCGAGCGCCATGTTCCATGCCATACTGGTGAAGATGAGAAAAATCGCGGCGAGTTCGACGCCTAAACGGCTGCCATGGGAAAGGGCGATAAAAAAATAAATCGCCGCCGGGAAAAAGCCGACCACCGGCACCGATTGCGCGATATCGATGACGGGAAGCATGACGCGCTCATAAGCGCGGCCGCGCGCGGCGCTCATGCCGTACACCAGTGAGAAGCCCAAGGCGAGAAGATAGGCCGCCAACATCCGGTAGAAAGAGCAAAAGGCGTAATAGGGTAGCCGCCGGATCGAAGCGGAAATGCGCGGCCCGCGCAGTTGCACGCCATGATGACGGAAGGCAAAGAACAGTGCGATCAATCCCGCCAGCGCGATAAACGATAAGATACCGTTCAGCGCGCGCCGCATGGTTATTGGAGAAGTCGCCATCAAACGTGGCCCCAAGTCAATTCAGCGCATTTGGGAGCGCGGACGCGTTGGGACAACGCCGCGCCAGCGCACTCGCGTTTCACTCCGCCAATTGCGTTCGCCTCCGCTGAGCTTAACCTCCAAGGATAACCGCTGGCCCGAGCCGCGGGAACGCCGTCGCGCCTTAATTTTGGTCGCAAATCGCCGCTCTCAGGCTAGAATCTCATTACCCGGGCGAGTTTCTTGATTGACATTCGACAGCGCGGCAAATAGCGCTTCTTCATCGGTATCAACGAATTACAGCGTGTGCGCCGGAAAGTGCTAAGCGCCCCCTGAGGCGGACCAGTGATGGCGGCGACGCAGTAATCAAATCCCATGGCTTTGAGCGGAAAGGACGATTTCAGCGAATGGCGGTTGGGCGCGGAACCGGCTGCACGTCAGGAAGTCAAGCTTGAACCGGCGCCATCGCGTCCTGATTTGAGCCATGAGCGGTTGGCGCGCCCGCTCCAGACGATCACCGTCGAACTGCTCGGATGGATTGCCGTCGGAGTATGGGCGTTGGTGACCAGGCTCGTGACGCTGGGGGCAAGGCCGCTCGACACTCCCGAGGCGGTTCACGCACTCTACGAGTTTGCCGTCGGCCAGGCGGCTCCACGCGCAGCTATCGGATATCTTCCGACCTATGGCGGCTGGATACACATGGTTTCGGCGGGGCTATTCGCTGGGCTTGGCTCCAGTGATTACGTGGCCCGCCTCATCTTTGCCTTAAGCGGTCTCTTGCTGATTGTAATGACCTTAGCGATGCGCCCGCTGATGGGGCGTGCCGGCGCGCTCGGCCTCGCCACGCTGCTTGCGGTCTCCCCGAGTATCACCTGGTTTTCGCGCGCCAGCGTCACTGTGATACCGGCCGCCGCTTTCACCCTGATGGTCCTATGGCTCTTCATGGCGCTTAAGCGGCGGCCGCTGTTATCGCGTGCCGCGGCACTGGGCGTGGCACTCGGCCTGATGATGGCCGCTGATAAGACCAGCTTTGTTACGCTTGCGATTTTCGCAGTCGCGCTCGGACTGCTTGGCTTGACCGAATTGACCAGGACCAATCAGGCATGGCTGCGAACGCGGGTCTGGTGGCGCCGGCGTTCACCAATGGTGGTTGCCGCCGCAATGGTTGCGGCAATTGTATGGTTTTTCTCCGAATTGGCGTTGCCGGGCCACATCCAAGGGTTCGCCATCGCGAGTCTGATTCGTTCTCTGTGGCTCGCGCCGAGCCAGCTCGTGGGCTATCTGGCCGGCGCCCGATTCTTCGTACCACCGCTGGGACTGTACGAATTTCTCATCGTAATTTTTGCGATCATCGGCGCGCTCGCGATTCTCACCAGGAGAATGCGGACCAGATTCGCCGCATGGTGCCTGATATGGGCGGTTTTGAGCCTCGCGTTCTATCTGTGGACGCCGGCGCGTCAGTCAGGATGGATCGTTCAGATGCTGGTGCCGATGGCGATCGTGGGGGCGTTCGGCATCGAGTATCTGCATCATAGTGAAGCCTGGGCCGTGCTGCGCTATGTCTTCGCGGCACTCTTATTGTTCACCATCTATATGCAGGTGATGGCGAATTTTGTGTATTTCGCGCCTTCCCGGGCGCAAGCTCCCTGGGCACGGCGCCTGAGCCTCTATACGCGTGACGCAACCACGGTCGAGACGCCGCAGCTATGCGCCGCGGCGATCAAACGAACCGCGCCCGGCTCGGCGACGGTATTTTTCCCGCCGGACACCGCCGCGGCGCTGCGTTGGTACCTCCGCAGCCTCCGGCCGGTGGCGCGGGCCCGCGACGCCAGAGTTGTGGTGGGAGGGAAAGTGAACACCGGCCCGGGCAAAACCTACCATTTTGACTACGAGATGGGATGGACGCCGAGCCTCAGGATGCTCGATGCGTCGCTGGCGCTGGCTTATCTTGCCAGCACTCAGGTTTGGAGTCCGGTGCAATCGCGAGCGACTACGTTATTTGTGCGAGCCGCGCCCGTTTTCGGCCCGACGGCCATTTTCGCGCCATAAAACCGTTTGTGCGCCAAATTCCCACCTTGACTTGCGTCCTTCGCAAAAGTGAGGACGGTTTGAGGTGATTTGCGCCATCAATGGCGCTTTGTAATAAAGATGCGCCGGACGCTGACAGTTGTCGTCCTTGGTGACGCGGCCGATGCGATCTCGACAGGAGTCCTGATGCAATCACTGATCACCACGCTCAAGTCCTTCCAACTGCATCCCTTCGTCGACCATTTTACCGTCGCGATCCTGATTATCGCCGTGATCGCGGATTTGTGCGCGAGCCTGTTCTCGACCCGCGTGTGGATTCGCTACATGGCATTGTCCCTAATCATCGTTGGTACCGGTGCGGCCTGGGCCTCCAATGTAACCGGCGGATGGGAAGCGGACCGGGTTTGGCAACAGGTCACCGGCCCGGCCAAGGATCTACTCGAGCGTCATGCCAAAATCGGCGACATCCTGCCGTGGGTGTTCCTGGCTCTCGCGATTTGGCGCATCGGCGTCGAGTTTCTCAGCTTTGTCCGCCCAAGCAGATTCATATATCTGATCATCGGAGTATTGGCGGCGCTGGCGATTGTTTATCAGGGCCGCCTGGGAGCGGAACTGGTCTATCGCTACGGAGTCGGCACCGCATTTATGCTACAGGCGGAAGGCACGGCAAGTCCCATCGTGCGGGCAACGCCCGCCGGACATGCGACGCCTCCGGTTACCTCATCGTCGATCCCGACGGTCTCCGTGGCAACGCCGACCCCCGCCGGCATGTTGCACTTTCCAACGCATTCCGAAATGCCTGCTCCGGCGGTCTCACCGAGCGCGCCAATTGCCGCCGCCCCGATCCATCCCACCGCTTCGCCGATGTCCGCTCCTTCGCCCGCGCCGTCCCCGATGCCTTCGGCGCGTTCAGCCAGCCCGTCTGGGAGTACACCCGTAAAGCCGCCCCACGCTTGAATACGTTCCCCGGCAATCCTCTCGCACTAGCAAAGTTTTCTTGCGCGAAGCGAACACCTTAGGGAACCTCTACGCAAGCCACCGTTGTCATTCCGAGCGCAGTGAGGAATCCCGGGCAAAATCGAAGGGAAAGAACAGACTCCGGGATTCCTCGGTTTCATACGCAGTTCGCCGACTCGCCTGCTCGCTTCGCCGTACAGAGCGGCTCCGCTGGTGGCGCTCGGAATGACAGGCGAGACCTACGCAGAGGTTCCCTAAGCGGAGCTCAGCAGCCAGCGCGCATTAGCGGAGCCAAAAGGCGGACGGAGAGCCGCGTTCAAGTTAACGAGCCCGCGAGTTGCGTCAGGATTCTTATGACGGCCGCTGATGGACGTAAGTACCGGGCGCTGACGTGAGTATGGGGAATTCACCGCTGCCCAAACTTTCCGGCGCGGCGCGTTTTTCACCTGAGCGTCGTTCGAGCCAGGTTAACCAATTCTCCCACCAGCTACCCTTGTGTTCTTGGGCCTCTCGGAGCCACGCCGCCGGGTCGTCACCCAAACGTGGATTGGTGAAGTATTTGGCTTTGGGATTGTCGGGCGGACAGACCAGCGTCTGTACGTGACCGCTGGAATTGAGCACAAATTCAGTCGTGCCGCCGAACAGGCGCGCGGCGTGATGGCATGCGCGCCATGAGCAGATATGATCGGTCAAGCCGGCGACGATATACATATCGCAAGCGACTTGCCGCAGGTCGATGGACGTTCCCAGGATTTTGACAGGCTGGTGTTCGGCCAAAGGATTGCGCATCAAGAGGTCGAGGAAACCAGCGTGCAGCGCGGCGGTCAGATTGGTCGAGTCGGCATTCCAGAACAAAATATCAAATGCGGCCGGTTCCTTGCCCATCAGGTAGTTGTTAACCCAGTAGTGCCAGACGAGATCGTTGGGCCGCAACCAGGCGAATAGCCGCGACATCGAAGCGGCGTCGAGCACGCCCTTTTCATGCGAGCGCTTGAGCGCGGCGCAGACCGCGTCCTCGGTGGCAAACATCCCCGCCATCGACGGATGGCTGGAATCGAGCATCGTCACCAGCAGGGTGGCGGCGTTCACTTTGTGCTCGTTCGCGGTCGCCAGATGGCCCAGGAGCAGCGACGACGTAATACCGCCCGCGCACACGCCGAGTAGATTGACATCGGCGCTGCCGGCCACCTTGCCTGCGACGTCGACCGCTTCGCCGGCGGCGCGCACGTAATCGTCCAGGCCCCAGTCGCGTTGGGCCACTCCCGGGTTGCGCCAACTGACCGCGAAAAATTGAATCCCACGCGCCAATCCGTACTCGATCAAACTCCGCTTGGGTGCGAGGTCCATGACGTAATACTTGTTGATTTGCGGAGGAACCAGCACCACCGGCCGTTCATAAACCTGGGCTGCGGCAGACTTGAACTGAATCACCTCGCACAGTTCGCTGCGATAGACCACCGCGCCCGGCGTAGCGGCCAGATTGCGCCCAACCTCGAAGGGACGCTTATCCACCTGGGAGGGCATGCCGCCGTTATGAATCAGGTCGTCGATCAGATTGAGCATTCCGGCGACGAGGCTCCGGCCGCCAGTCTCGAAGGCGCGCTTGAGCGCGGCGGGATTGCTGAGCAACAGATTGGTCGGGGCCAGCGCCTCGGTCAGTTGCATGACGGCGAAACGATGTTGCGCGGAAAGTTTCCAAGCCTGACCATCGCTCCTTCCGTCAGCCACCAGATCATGCATCGCGTTGCGCCATGCCAAATAGGCCTGCAAGAGGTGGCGATAAACAGGATTTTCATTCCAGGTCGGGTCGATAAATCGCTTATCAGCGGGTTCGGGGGCCAAAACGGATGATCCGAGCCCGATTTTGAACAACTCCCGCCCCAGCGCGGCCAGCGTGGAGACGAGAACGTCCGGCCGTGCGGCCAGACTCAGGGTAAATTCGCCAATCGTGCCCGCCATCTGACGCAAGTCAAAGTCGACGAACGGATTGCCGCCCAGCACCGCGTCGAGTGACGGAGCACTTTCTTCCGGATTGGCAGGTTTGAGTTCGGGATTGAGCGGTCTCACCTCAGCTTTCATTGCAGTTGCCATCGGAACGCCTCGACACCGCGTGCTTGGACGTGCAAACCCGACGATTTTTTGGCGCGACGCTCGCCCGAGTCTCAACCAGTGACGGAAACGCTCGCCCTCGGCTGAGCGCCTATAAAACGCCGTGGCCCGATTGCCCCTCCTGGCTATAACCAGACATATCCGAACCGTAGCGCCGCTTCACGGCGGAACGCAATCGGGAAGAGAAGCTGAACTATTCCGTGA
Source organism: Binataceae bacterium (SeqCode) (assembly GCA_050736615.1). Taxonomy (GTDB): domain Bacteria; phylum Desulfobacterota; class Binatia; order Binatales; family Binataceae; genus JBOHWJ01. The sequence continues at coordinate 12,513 of JBOHWL010000169.1, forward strand.
ACGAAATTGAGGGAAGAGGAGATCAGGGCGCCGCGATGTAACGTAATACTCACAGTTCCGCTCCCACGCGTATTGCGTTATCCGCCTGTTCCAGCAGCCTTTCAGTAACCGATTCGCTCAAGTAATATTCGGCGCAGTCGTCGCAGATTTCGGCCGGTACTTGTTTCATGATCAAAATGGCATCGCCCCGCTGAAGAGTGACTATGGCCAGTCCCGGCGCGGTCTCGCCATGTTTGCAGATTACGCGCCTCATGAAGACAGCCTCCCCTTAAAACCGGGACTCCACTTCATAGGATCGGGGACATATATCGTGACCACATAACATCATCCATTCTCAGCATCCACAGCAACAACCAAATGCAAAGGTTCATCGCCAAGGAGTCCAAGTAGCAGATAGCTTGGATATGGTGAATCGGCCGGATTGCTTTCGATCACCTCTCGGATTTGTGCCGCCCGAAAACCGCGTTCTTGCATCCGCCTGAGCGCGTGACCGGTGAAGATTAGTTCTCCGCATTCCATATGCGGCTACGCAAGGAATTCAAGGCCGCGTTCGAACAGGCGGGGTGCGGATACGGCAATATCCTCCCAGGTGGGATCGGGTCGTTTGCCGCGCCGATGCAGCATCAGATTGAACACGGTGATCACGCCGAAGCGATACGAAGCGAAGGCGCGGAACCATCGCAAGTCGGCCTGCGGTACCAGGTACGAGACGGTGGTGCGATAAATCTCGGCAATTTCTTCCGGGCTCGGGATATGCTCGGGCACCAGTTGTGAATCGACCCAGCTATCCTTGTCCGAGAACACGCACAGCCATCCGAGGTCGAGCAGCACCGCGCCAATCTGTGACAGTTCCCAATCGATTACCGCCATCAGGCGCCCGTTGTGAAACAGGCAATTCGACCATTGATAATCCCCGTGGACGCACCCTATCCGCGGCGACGGTGGCAATGTGGCGCGCAAACGTTCGCGCAATTCCGGCGCGCGCGCGACCACTTTGGGATCCAGCGTCGGCCGATCCAGTAAATTATCCAGCCGCACCAGCTCGTCATCGAGCGTGAACGGGGCGCCCCAAACTACGCGCCGCGTTTGCCATTCGACCGCGTGGAGCGCCGCCAGGGTTTCGGCGGCCAAACGCGCATAATGGCGTGATTCATCAGCGCTGTAGGTATTTTCGCCCAGCGCGAGCTTGTCGCCGTCGAGAAAAGCAACAACAAAGAATGGCCGTCCGAACCAACCCGGGTCGTCGTCCATCCATTTGATTGCGGGCACTGGCACCCGCGTGCCTGCCAGTGACTCCATCACCTTGGCCTGACGGACAACGTCAGCGGTTCCGACACTGCGGACGCCTTCGGGCGCCAGGCGCAGCACCAGTTTTTCCGCCGGCTCGCCGGTTCGTTCAAGTTCGAAACTGTAGCTTTGGCCGGCGTGACCCGGCAGGACGATGAGCGCGCTCGCCGTCGCATGCGGATCACGCGTGCGCGCACGCACCAGAGCGGTAAGCTGGCGGGTGATTTCAGCTTCGGTCGCCATCGAAAATCGTGACGGTGGACCTGTATAGGTTAGCCCTTCATGTGCAACTGCGCGGACGCCGGATGGAGGCTCGACTGGGCGCTCGGACGCGAATCAATGCGTTGGAACCAGGCCGTGACGTTGCGTAAGGACGGGTCGATGTTCTGTCCCACGGCGGTTGAGAAATCAGTGCAGCAGTAAAGAATGATATCGGCGATCGTGAAGCGGTTGGGCACGATAAAGTCGCGGCCCGCCAAGAACCCGTCGAGCCATTTAAGACGTGCCTGCGCGATCCGTTTCAACCCAGCCGCCGCGTCAGGCTCGCACGGCACGCGATCTTTGAAGAGTTCCAGCCCTTCACTGAAACGGAAGCCGTTGTAGATGTTCTCGGTGATATTCTGTTCGACGCGCCGCACCCATTGGCGAGTCTCGGCGCGATCCTCGGCATTCGCGCCGATTAGCGGAGGGTTGGGGTGCTTTTCCTCGAGATATTCCCAAATCGCCACGGTTTCGCCGATACATTTCCCGTTGTCCAGTTCGAGCGCGGGCAACTGGCCGCCGGGGTTGCGGTCGGTATACGGCGGGCGGCGGTTTTCGGCCTGCATGATGTCGACGTCTTTGGTCGGCAACATCAGGTTTTTTTCCGTAAGGAACATCCGCATCGCACGTGGATTAGGCCCGAAGGAATTGTACATCTGCATGGTGGCATTCTCCCTTGGTGGGTTGACGGGCGCGACTATACAGCATGATGCGCAAGGCTCGCCAGCGCCGGCGCGAAGCTGAACGTACCCCGCGGGAGCCCAAAACCGGCGCTGTGGCGACACTACTGGAGGTAAGATTGAGGTGTAATCGCGAGCGCGCGAACGGGCCCGCGGCCTTTATCCGTCAGCCTTCAGAAGCTCAAGGCTGAACCATCCCCAATAGACCCGATGGCGCTGAATAAGACCGTCTTCGAGTTCCACGACATCGACGAAATCCATCTGCTCACCCGCGGGTTGCGCGCGCGGATACTCCCAGATAACAGTCCGGCCGTCGCTGAAAAATCCGCTGCGATAATGCTGGCCGAATTTCATTTTGCGCTGAATCAACGCCTCGAATAGCCGGCATAATTCATCGTGACCCGCGCACACGCCAGTCTTGGAGCCGAGCAAATAAGGAACGAGCGGGCTTTCGAGAACGGCATCGGGCGCATAGAGGGCGACCAGCGCGGCGACATCGTTTTTGGCTAAAGCCGCGTCCCAATCACAATAAATGCGTTCCACCGCGTTGAGGGGATCTTCCGCATGGCGTAAGTCGGCACGGCCATTCACGGTACCCATGGCTATATTCCCCTGGCTGAACTTGCGCGGCCGCTCGCATTGCCAGCGGTTGAGCGGAAGGGCACGCATCGCGGCGGACTCCGGGTGAATCTTTCTCATTTCACGTTAGGCGCGCGCAACACGCGAGCCAAGGTCGGGCCTCGTCGCCATCACGGCTGGTTCAGGCGCCGAACGCCCCGGCAATCAGCCTTCTGGAAGGCGCGTCGGATTTTGAATAAGGTGTTTGGGCGCGGGACATTATTTTGGGAGTCAACGGCGGCGCCTTGCGCGCGTTGTTTTTTACATGATGCAGTTCTGTCCTCAGTGCGGAGTACCGGTGACCGCTGGTGCGCGGTTTTGCGTCGAATGTGGCGAGAATCTGGCCGTCGTTGAAGCGGCGACCAACGGCGGCGACGAGCCTCAACGCACCGTCGAGCGCCCCGAAATTCCCGTCGTGCCAGCGGCGCCCAGACAAACCGGGGCATTCATCGCGGTCCTGGCTGGCGTGATCGTGGTTGGCGTCGCGGTCGCGTTTCTGATTCTGCGTCAGTTGCCGGGGCGCGAACGGCTGCTGGCTTCCGCCCCCGCGCCGCAAACCGGTACCACTTCGATCGCCAGCGGTGAACTGCCGCCCGGCCATCCTAAAGTGGCGCTGCCTCAAAAGGCCCGCGATCTGCTCGCGCAAATTGAGCACAAGGCGCGACAAAATCCCAAGGATATCGCGGCGTGGGACCATTTCGGCGACGTCAGCGAGCGAGCGGCCCTGTTCGACTCGTCCTACTATTCAAAAGCGCAGGAAGCATACGCCCACGTGCTCAAGCTCAATCCGGATGATCTCGACGCCCTGCGCGGCATTGGCAATATCGATTTCGACCATCGGCAGTATGACGAGGCGATTGCCGCCTACGAGCATTATCTCAGCAAACAGCCCAATGATCCGGACGTTCGCACCGATTTGGGCACGATGTACCTGTCCACCGGCAACGCCGATCAGGCGGTGGTGCAATATCGTAAAGTGCTGCGCACCCATCCGGACTTCTTCCAGGCGATTTTCAACAGCGGGATCGCATACGCTGAGATGAACGATCTGACCAACGCGCGCGCCCAGTTCGAACATGCGCTCAAGCTTGCGCCCGATCAGAACGCGCGTGACCGCGTAAACCAGATGATCGCGTCGCTGCATGGCAACGGCGGCGGCCTGGAGACGGCGTCGTCTGGCGGCGCGCCGGCGGCGCCGGCCAATCCGGGCGCACCGACCGGCGGCACTTTTCAACAAGGGCTCGAGGCGATGCTGCGCGGGCTGCCGGTTGCCGGACCCAAGGTGCGCAATGTGCAATGGACCACGCCCGACAAGGCGAAGGTCATGATGGATAACTTCCCGATGGATCAGATGCCGCCGTTTGCCGCGTCCAAGTTCCTCGGCGATTTGAAAGCCGGTATCGCGCAAGTGAAGGAAGCGCATAAGGTGACGGCTCCGGTGGAGGTGGACATCTGTGACGCCGCCAGCGGCCGCGTAATGCAAACCATCAAGGAATAGGATTTTCCGGCATCCGTCCGTCGCGAAACCCGGTCCTACGCACGGCGCGGGTCATCCAGGGGATGTCATTCCTACCGCGCGTGACGCCGTCAATGCGGCCACGGCCGGAATGCCGGGGATTTTTCCCGCCTGAAATGGTCGGGCATTTTCGCGTGCGCGGAGATCCCAACGCCGCGTTGAACTAAGTACGTGATCATGGTGATTTCGGAGTTCGGCCGCACCGCTCATGAAAACGGCAACGCCGGCACCGGCCACGGACATGGAAACGTGATGTGGCTCATGGGTGGGCCGGTGCGCGGAGGCAAAGTCTGGGGTCGCTGGCCGAGGCTTTCAAGCGGCGAACTCTATCAGGCGCGCGACCGTGCCGTGACCACTGATTTTCGCGATCCCGTAGCTGAGGTTTTGCGGCATCATATGGGCTTGAGCGAGGCCCGGGTTGCGCGAGTTCTGCCCGACGCTCCGCGCCGTACTGGCAACGTCGGTGGCATCATCCGTGAAATGTCCTGCCCGTTTTTCCCTCGATATCGAGCATCACGGCCGCATGGGCAATATCGGTGCGTGCGAATTTCAATGCTTGGGCGCGGCTGCTGGAGGTGCCCGTAAAACCCAAATCCAGCACGCCAATTTGCCCCACCTGAAATCGCGCGTCGGCTCAGCGCTCCCGCGCCAGGTTGTACCGATCCTCGGCGGAAGCTTGGCCAAGGCACGCAAGAGCGTCAATCCTTCATCGGACAGAGGTTCGCCGCGGCGCGGCGGCGCATTGATACGCCCCGATGATTCGCCATATCCGATGATTGCGCCGAACTCATCCGGAGCGAGCGCACGTGGACGAGGCGATCGCCGACGGCATCGCGTTCAAGGATTTCCGCAAACAGCCGAAGCCGATCCTGCGCGCGAAAGGATGGTGGGGACAGCAGTTGATGGCCGATCCGCTCACCGGCAAGTCGCGCCAGGTGCAGCTCGGCAGCGTGCGCCGCCTGCAGATCATCTATGACACCAATTTGAGAACGTCGTATTCCGCCGGCAAATGTGCGTGGCGTCAGCGTGAGGAGCGGCCCCAGGCTTCGATCAAATGCTCAAAAGCGGCGCGTAATTCAGGATCCTTAATTTCGGGCAATTGGATTGCGCGCCGCGGCGTGCGTGAAACCGCGCGCAGGCGCGGCTTTTCGCGGCGGCTCAGCCGTCCGGCCACGAAGCGCAAATCACGCACGGCGTCATTGCCCATCGCGTCACGCACCCGCGCCAGGATTTGCGGCTTCATCAGGTTGAGCTCCTGAATCCACATCGCGCCCGAGACCTTGATAACGGCGGTGTGGAACTTGAGGCTGACAACTTCGGTGCGCCGCGCGATAGCCTCGCCGACCACGCCGGGCCATGCGCGGACCAGGCGGAAGATTTCGAAATAGCCGCGCGCGTCGATGCAGGCGAGCAGCGTAGGCAGTGCGTCGCCGACGCGTTCAGGAGTTTTTCTCAATCCCGGCGCCATAATTGTCCACCATAGCGTTTTCGCGCGAAGACGAGAATCGCCGCGGCCTGGAGGGGCGTGAAAAGATTTCTCTTAATACCGTCCACGCTGTTCACAGTAATCCTCTGAGTCCGTCTTATCAGGCATAAAGTGGATTTACACGATATCAAGCAATATGAGCGGTACTAATATATCAAGGATGCCAAGACAGAAGCCGCCTAATTCGCACGAAGATTTGATGAAGCTTTATGAACAGCATGATATGTTGTTATCCACAGGCGCCTGTATACAACATATAGCGGTTCAGTCCTTGACATTGTCATTACCGAGTAATAATTCGAGAACATCGGAAAGAGCCAATGGCCGTATGAAGCGGGGAGCGGACCGATTCTGAATCGCGGTGGCAAGGAGCTTTAGACAATTGGTGTCTGAGTAGCTGGGCGAAGAAAGGAAAATGCTGGCGTAGCAGCACGAATACTACGATAGACAATTGGTGTCCGAGTGGGAGGGGTGGCGTAAGAAAGGTGTAGTGATGGCGCAGAGCGTGGAAAAACCGGAAATCCAAGTAAGACCTGAAAGCGCCAAAACGCGCGTCGGCGTCGCGCTGGAACGCTATTTTACCCGGCCGGGTGTCGATCCGATGAGTCAACTCGAATGGGACCGGCGTTCGGCCGTGATTTCAGGCGAGGACGGCCGCGTGGTCTTTCAGCAGCCCGACGTCGAAGTCCCGCGCGGATGGTCGCAAACCGCGACCAACGTGGTCGTCTCCAAGTATTTCCGCGGACCGCTCGGCAGTGACCGTCGGGAAACCAGCGTGCGCCAGCTTATTGGCCGCGTGGTGGATACGGTGGTCGGATGGGGTGAGAAGCAGCGCTACTTCCTCAGCGAGAACGAGCGCGAGACCTTCAAGGCCGAATTGAGCCATTTGCTGGTCAACCAGATGGCGGCCTTCAACAGCCCGGTTTACTTCAACGTCGGGATTGAGCCGCAGCCGCAATGCTCGGCCTGCTTTATTCTGCGGGTCGAGGACAACATGGATTCGATCCTGAACTGGTATCGCAATGAAGGCATGATCTTCAAAGGCGGCTCCGGTGCGGGGGTAAACTTGTCGGCCTTGCGCTCGTGCCGCGAGAAACTTTCCGCCGGTGGCACGGCGTCGGGGCCGCTTTCCTTCATGAAGGCGGCGGACGCCTCGGCCGGGGTAATCAAGTCGGGCGGCAAAACGCGGCGCGCGGCCAAGATGGTGGTACTCGACGTCAATCACCCGGACATCAAGGAATTCATCCAGTGCAAAGTCGAGGAGGAGAAAAAGGCGTGGGCGTTGATCGAAGCCGGCTACGACGCTTCGCTGGACGGTCCCGCTTACGGCTCGGTCTTCTTCCAGAACGCCAATAATTCGGTGCGCGTGAGCGACGACTTCATGCGTGCGGTGCTCGACGACGGCGCCTGGAAGACGCATTTCGTGACCGACGGCGAAGTCGCCGATGAATTTCGCGCGCGTGATTTGTTGCGCATGATCGCCGAAGCGGCGTGGGCCTGCGGCGATCCGGGGATGCAATTCGACAGCACGATCAACGGCTGGCATACCTGTCCGAACAGCGGCCGGATCAACGCCTCGAATCCGTGCAGCGAGTACATGCATCTGGACAACTCGGCCTGTAATCTGGCGTCCCTCAATCTGTTGAAATTTGTCGATGAACAGGGCAATTTCGCCGTGAACAGGTTTCGCCACGCGGTTGATGTGATGATCACGGCGCAAGAGATCCTGGTCGATAACTCCTCGTATCCGACCGCTGAGATCACCCGCAACGCGCATGCGTTTCGCCAACTCGGCCTGGGCTATGCGAACCTGGGCGCGACCTTGATGGCGCTCGGCATGCCTTACGACTCCGACCACGGGCGCAGCTATGCCGCCGCGGTAACCGCGCTGATGACCGGCGAGGCCTATCTGCAGTCGGCGCGGATGGCGGCGGTAATGGGTCCGTTCGAGGGCTATCCGATCAACCGTGAGCCGATGCTCAAGGTGATTGAACGCCATCGCGCCTGTGCGCGCGAGTTGAATTCCGCCCATGTGCCGCTCGATTTGCTGAGCGCCGCGCGCGAGGCCTGGGATGAGGCGCTGAAGCTCGGCCAGAGCGCAGGCTATCGCAACGCGCAGGCGACCGTGATCGCGCCCACCGGCACCATCGCCTTCATGATGGATTGCGATACCACAGGCATTGAGCCCGATATTGCGCTGATCAAGTACAAGAAGCTGGTTGGCGGCGGCATGCTGAAAATCGTCAACGGCACGGTGCCGCGCGCGCTCAAGCGGCTCGGCTATGATTCACGCGAAATTCAGGAAATCGTCGAATATCTCGACGAGCACGAGACTGTTGAAGGTGCGCCAGCGTTGATCGATGCGCATCAGGCGGTCTTCGATTGCGCCTTCAAGCCGCGTGCGGGCGCGCGCACGATCCATCATCTGGGCCATCTCAGGATGATGGGGGCGGTGCAGCCGTTCATCTCGGGCGCGATCTCAAAGACCATCAATATGCCCGCCGAAGCGACCGTCGATGAGGTGGGCGAAGCCTACCTGACGGCGTGGCGGCTCGGGCTCAAGGCGGTCGCGATTTATCGCGATGGGTCCAAGCGCACACAGCCGCTCAATACGGGTAAATCCGCGAAGACGGCCGCTGCCACGCCCGCGATGGCGGCGGGAGTGGACGAGTTTCGCCCGTACCGGCGCAAGCTCGCCGATGAGCGTCGTTCGATCACGCACAAATTCGATATCGCTGGCCATGAAGGCTATATCACCGTCGGCATGTACGAGGACGGTGCGCCGGGCGAAATCTTCGTCGTGATGAACAAGCAGGGTTCGACTATATCGGGCCTGATGGATTCGTTTGCAACCGCGATTTCGTTTGCCTTGCAGTATGGCGTGCCGTTGCAGTTTCTGGTCGATAAATTCGCCCACATGCGTTTCGAGCCGTCGGGTTTTACCAAAAACCCGCAGATTCCCTACGCGAAATCGATCGTGGATTACCTGGTGCGATGGCTCGCCTCGAAGTTTCTTGACGAGGAAGCCAAACAGGAAGCCGGCGTGCTGAGTGGTTCCAACAGCGACTTGAGCACGAATGGCCGGTCCACCAATCCCGCACCGACTCCGCGCGCCGCTATTACGAACGCCAATCCGGATGAGGGCCGTACGCGGACGCGCCAGGCTTTCATCAATCAGGCCGACGCGCCGCCATGCCCCGACTGCGGGTGCATCATGGTGCGTAACGGCACTTGCTACAAATGCATGAATTGCGGAGCCACCAGCGGATGCTCATGAAATAGCTCGCCAGACGGATTGTGGGGGAAAGATGGCGCGCTCTAGTGAATTTGACGAGGCGATGGGGCAGCTCCTGAACTCAGAGGATTTTCAATTCCAACTACGGCTTGGTCATGAGTTGATTCGCGGCGCCGTGCTTACCGCCTTATCCGAAGTTCCGTTCGAAGTCCGTTTCAAATGTGGTGCGTGTGGCATGGTGCTGTGGTTTGAAAACCCCTCGTGGCAAGATGGATGGTGTGCGCGATGGCGACTCGGGTCGGGCTCGCGCGCGATTGCCGCCATGCGATGCGGAGCACCCATTGATCAAGCCGATGATTCGATAGATTCGGGGCCGCTGATGCGGTCGTGAAGGATGCGGGCGGCGAGGGGGAATTGGATGGCGCGGCGAAAGAAACGCGCGAGGGCAGGGAGACCCCGGAGAGGTGCGCGTGCGGATGTGAATTTAACCGGGTAGCGGTGGCGGCGGGTAGAGACAATAGCCTCTCCGGGGTCGTTTTTCGGTGCAACGCGAGGTCTCAGACCTCGCCGTGGATGGTCGTGTGGCGCGGTGGCGGATGTGGGGTACGGCAGGGGGCTGGAGATTCCAGCCCCCTCATACTTTTAGCGTGACCTTCTCGCGCGGATTTCCACTGCGCTGACGCAGGAGTCTACCGGCGTTTTTGGGATCGGTTGGCGATGATCTTAGTTAGTTTAACTCTTGTGGCACCACCCGCCGGCAATTCCTGAGAATCCTGATTGCCTTCCCCTCGTCCAATCGTGGGTCTTAGTCGGGTAGCGCCCAGGTTATCTCCCGGCCCTTCAGCTCTCGGTAGCGGCGCGCGTGTGCGCGTAGGCCCGCGGGATCTGACATGCCACGCGACAGCCAATCCCGATCGAGCCGCGCCGCGGCGTCGATTGCGGCCATCGTCGTCGCCTGCAAGGCGCGCTTCGCGAACGCGTAGGCTGGGGTAGCAGTCGGGCGGGACGAGAGCAGCCCAGGCCACCGCGTCATCCAGTAGTCGGCCTGGCGTAGCAGTCTTGCCAATCACGCCCATCTTCACGGCCACTGAGAGATCATACACCTGGCCGAACAGCGTCAACTCGTTCGCCGCGCGCGGACCGATCGCGTGCTTGAGGATCTCGCAGTAGACCGCTGGCATGGGGATGCCAATCGGCACCTCATTCAATGAGAACTGGAGAGCGCCTTCCGACGCAATGCGATAATCGCAGCCGAGCGCAGTGATCAGACCGCCGGCGTAGGCATGGCCGTTGATCGCTGCCACGGTCGGCCGGGGAAGGTGAAGAGGCGCAGATTGGTGGCGCGATAGGCATCGAACCATGCATCGATCTCTTTCAGTGATCGTCGCGCGAACAAGGGGAAGTGGT
>JBOHWL010000170.1:0-7860 GCA_050736615.1 Binataceae bacterium (SeqCode)
AGCTCTCAAGATTGAACGGCACGTTCCAGTCAAAGCTTGTACCGATCGCCACGAAGTTGAACTCGCTGGGCTTGGGTCGGTGACTGACGTCGTTGGCGACAAAATACTGACTCGACGGAAACGTTACCTGGAAAGCGGGACAGCCCTGCGCCGGACAGTCGAGGTCCTTGACCGACCAACTGCATACGGTCTGACCGAGGGGGTTGGTCTGATTGCAGGTATTGTAATACGGACTCTTCGGGTTGCACTGGCACGAACCTGCGTTGCCATTTTTGACCCAACTACACATCGTCGCCGGTTGACAGAATTGCTGGCCTAACATCTGTGGCGGGTCCGAATCCGGAACGATACTGTTGAGATTAAAGTCGCTGGCAATGCCGGACATATCTGTTTTCAGGGTCAAGATACCGTCCTTTGGTTCGTAACTGGCGCTCCATCCCGTGGGCAAAGCGCCGCCATTGGCCGCGGCGAACGTATACTTGGCGGTATCGATCGCCACATAGCCGAATTTCACATTGGTTTGGGCAAAGGTCTGGTCGCCGATGTTCGGAATATCCTTGCCCACGAACATCGTGTAGGTCTGCTGCGTGTCGGGTTTGGCGTAGACGAAGAACAGGTCGTATTTCTCCCCGGCGGTAAACACGTTGACGCTTTGGGCGCCGTGGTCCGTCTGCGTCTTTTTTGAAACGGTCGTATCGATGTAATAGCTGCCGTGATTGACGGTGAGGCCGCTGCGCTGGAAGGTGTTCTGCCCCATCATCCGCTTCACCTGATTTAGCCCTTCGCTTTCGCCCTTAACCAGGAGTTGGCGATAGAGTGGAACGCCTACGCAACTGCCAGTGCTTCCGGGCGGCACGCTGCAGCTACTGCCCCAGTTGTTATCGGCACATTCCAGAAATGGCGGCGTTGGCGCCGGCGGAGGCGGTGGGAACACTGGCAACGCGCATTCGGGATAGAGCGCCGCCGTCACATACTCATAAGGACTGGTCTTGGCGGTTGCGGGCGGACACTTGGCGTCCTTAGTGGCGTTCGAGGCGACATCGGACGCGCATTCCGAAGTCTCGGTCGGTGCATCGAAGAAAGGCTCCTGGTTGACCGAGATCGTTTCATTCTTCGGCATCGCGGGACTGGTATTCACCGGGCTGGTGAGGCCGGTCAAAGTGCCATCGTCGTCATTCAGCACGGTCTCGCGATCGATATCGGTAAAGCCATTGAAGTAGCCGGGATTCCACGAGCAGTAGTTCGTTTTTGTCTCAGGCAGGTTGGTATTGAAGTCGAATAGGCCTCCCTCAAAGAACGGCTCGGTCACGAAATGGCGGATATCGACGCCGCTGAAAAATAGATTCGCCGAATGAAACGCCGGCGCATAGTAGAAGCCGTTGGGCTGCTTCCATCCGATCGCCGCGTTGGGCAGATAACAGCGGGCTTCGTCAGCCTTGCCGGTGCGGTAGGCCTTGATGCCGTTGAGACCGCCATTCATGAAGCCAGAATACTGACAGGGATTGCCATTATCGGCGTTGGGTTCGCACTTGCCGTGGTCGTCGATGACGCCGCCGCTCGCAGTACCGTTGGTGGTCAGATAGGTCGGATGAATATTTATGTAAGCGTTGGAATCCTGGTAGGTCGGGCCGTCATAGACACTGAACAGGCGCTGGGCCACCCCAAAGTTGGTGAGCTGCATGCTCACGCCTTCGTTCTGATCCAGGCAAAACGAATTATTGGGGTTGCCGTTGGTGGGGTAGGGAGCGCAGGACAGGCCGGTTATTTTGTTCTGCCCGTAAGTGGCGGTGAATGGGTTGAATGGCCCAGCATTCGAGGCCAGCGGATTTTTTGACAAATCGCTATTCGGGTTCTGCCATTGCGTGCTGCCGATGAACGCGCTCTTGCGCGCCAGCGCCCAAAAGCCGGTGATCACCGAGGATTTGCTGTAGTCGCCGCTGGTGACGAAATTGAGCCCGGCGCCCTGCACGTCGCTGATCACGCTGTTGATCACCAGCGACCAGAACGGCCTTACCCAAATTGCGGAGAAATTGTTTTGCGCCCAATTGAACGACGTCATGAAGCGGTCGAGCACGACCACGTCGCAGGTGGCGTGATTGCCGTCAGAGCAGATGGGTACCGCCGAACAATCAACCGAAGCGTTGCCCGAATCCGCGGCGGAGCAGCGCGTCGCCAGGCGTCCGCCGCCGCCGATGATTGGCCAGTAAAGAGGATTCGGAGGATTCGGATTTTTTACAGGGTCAACCGGATAATTCTGTGTCGCCTGAGCCGAGGGCAGCATCTGCAACGTCGAGATCTTCGAGACCAGCTTGGCCGGGTCCATGAAATTGACGCCGTTACAGGTCGAACTGGCTCCGACTTCCATGAAACCTTCCATCGCGGAGGTGCAGGTATTGCCGACGAACTTCTGTAACGGAGTGGTGCCGGCGCGGCCTGCTCCTACTTGTTCGCTGGCGTACCCGAACCATTTCTCGGTCCGCGAAGGCCCACTGACGGCGCCCGGCACGAACCAGTAGCACGCGCCACAGGTGCCGGCGCCCGCCGCCATGTTGTACTCGAAATCGTTCCAGCCGTTCATGATCCAAAAGATCGCCGGATGGTTGGCGTCCGAGTAGTAGGGGAAATTGTCATAGCCGATCTCGCAGCTACTATCGTGATTCGTGCAGCTCGCGTCGTTGGTGGTCAGAATCCCCGGCACCTGGCGCGGATTCTGGACGTTGGCAACCGCCGCGCGCGCGAATACCCCGAGGTTGGCATACAACTGGTTCCCGGTCTCGGTGCCGTCTTCGAGATAATAGCCGTGACCGATTGACCTGAAACCGACGTTGCGCGCCAGACGTACGCCCTGCGTACCATGAATCACGATCCAGCGCGTCATCGAATCCCAGATGGAGCTGTCCTTGACGAAGGTGGGCGGCACGCCCCCGACCGCAGGCGGCGTCTGGCGGTCCATGTGGAAATGCACCGGGTAGTGCATGATCTCGCCGCCCTGTCCAAGATGGTAAAACTCCACGCCCTGCACCTGGTAGCTCGCAAAACCCTGTCTTACGATGGTATGGCCGCCGAAATAGTAGCCGGGGCCGCTGCCAGCGGGAGGCGGCGCCGGAAACGGCGTGGTTGGAGTGTCACCCTCAGAGACAATGCGGATACTGCGCGTCAGCAAGCCCACCGCTGCACGCGTATCGGCGGAAGAAATGTTCAATCCTAGCCGTGAAATGCCTGGGTAAGAGGCATTCGATAAATCAAACATCTTGCCGTTGTGCGGCCACTTGACCCCAGTCACCGTCGGGTCGGCATTGGTGAAGTTGATGGTCGTGGTATTGCCGCTGACCGTGGGCGTGCCGTTGATGATCAATTCCTCCGAATGCCCCGGCAGATAATCGGTCGTCGTGACCACGATATGGTCGCCGCTCTGCCAATCAACCTTGCGATCGATCACCAGGCTCTGAGCGCCGGGCTGTAGCGTGCCTTGCAGGCGGCCCCAGCTTGTGCCCGTACATGAAGGGTCGCTCTCGGCGCATGGCACCGGAATTTTGCTCGGATAAATCGCACCTTTTTTGCCAAAGAGTTGCAGCGTACCGTCGTAGGAGACGGCCAGGACCTTGTGGCCGAACCAGGCGTTGGGATTGCTTGTCTTGTCGGCCGGATCCAGCGCCTCATAGGAATAAAAGCAATCGTTGACGCCGCTCGGAAGCGCTGACGGGTTGCACGAAGCCGGATTCAGCGCGGGGGGCATCGTGCGCGGATTGGAGCCCCAAATCGTGCTTGGCACACCACAATCAGCGTTGGTAGCGCAGGTAACTCCAGGGTCGGTCGCCGCGCCCCAGAGATGAATCGTGACCTGTCCCCCATTTTTCCCAATCGGATCAGTGGGCGAACCCGCAATCAGGCTGCCGCCATTTTCAACGACGATATTCTCGGCATAAAAATCGATCTTCGCGTCATCGAAGCTCAACGTGCCGCCGCTAGCGGCGCTGGGCGCCGTGAAAATGTTGACGTTGTGGAACGTGTAGGTTCCAGCTTTGACCTCGCACGGCCCGGTCACCTGCAGATCAGTTGTCGCATCACCTGCTGGCAAGCTCTGGCCGGCCGCATCGTTACAGGGGACGGTTGCGGCGGAAGCACGGCCATATAAGCAGGCTGTTGTCAGCAATAGGCTCGCGGCAAACAGCGTGAATCCGTAATATCGTCTAACCAGACGCACAGTTGACACTAGGCACACCTCGTGAACCACTATTGCGAAGTTGCGGGTGAATAAGTATGTTCAACCGGAATTGCAGATAAATTTCAAGCACTTGACTGCGCTGAAGCTGATAAATCGTCATTAACGGCTAGTTTTTTAACGGATGCCTTGAATAAATCGAACGGCCTGATCTAAAGGACATTCGATTTATTGGCGAATGGATGAATCAGGCTGAACATCCGGCCGCCTGGGAGGGGGGGAGAGATGAGTTGCAAACGGTTGGTGCCGTATGACCGCGTAATCAAGCTTTCGCTATTGGGGTTTCTAGTCCTCGGTCTGTCGCTGCTTGCAGGATGTGGCGGCGATAACAGCTCCACGGTCCAGCCGCATCATACACCCACCCCTACTCCCACCATTTCGCCCACTCCCACTCCGACGCCTACCGGCGTTCCCACTCCGACACCGACGCCCACCTTGACGCCGACCCCTACTCCGACGCCGACACCGGTACACATAATCACGGGCTTTCTCTATGACGGTGCGCCGTCAACCGGCAACCCGGTTAGCGGCGCGTCGATAACCGCTTATCAGGCTGGCGCCACCGGTTACGGCAAGGGCGCGATCCAACTTGCCCAGGTCAGTTCGCAAAGTGACGGCAGTTTCACAATCCCGATCTTGACCTGCCAAGGCAGCGGTTATGCGCAGGACGTCTACCTGGTCGCGACGGGTGGCAGTCTGAGTGGCCAGCAAGGCGGCAATCCGGCAATTGCGCTGAACGTCCAAGAAGGTGGCAATTCCGCTATCGCGCTGAGCGCGGCCCTCGGTCCGTGCTACAGCTTGCCCGATTCAGTCGTGGTCAATGAGGTGACCACGGTCGCAACGACCTGGGCTTTGTCCCAATTCCTTGATTCCACAGGCCAGGATGTCGGTACTTCCGCCACCAATCAGACCGGACTCAGCAACGCTGCTGATATCGTAACTTTGAAGAATCTCGTCGATGTTACCACGGGACTGGCGCCGGCCTCGTTTCCTCAGGGCCTCACTTCCCCAACCGCCGCGCTCTACAGCCTGGCGAATATCCTTGCCGGATGTGTGATTTCTTCAGGCGCGGGATCGGCCGCCTGCCAAAGCCTGTTCACCGCGGCCACGCCGCCGGGCTCAAACGCTCCGGCGACCACCCTGGAAGCGGCGCTGGATATCGCACGCAATCCGGTGAATAACGTGAATAGCCTGTTCAACCTGGTGCCGGCCAAGGCGCCCTATACGCCCGGGCTCAGCGCGGCGCCGGGGAGCTGGCTGCTGACGCTGAATTACGCGCCCAGTAACGCTCAGTTCAGCGCGCCGTATGCGCTCGCGATTGATGCGCCCGGCAACGTATGGGTAGTCAACGGCGCCGGTGACAGCGTAACCGAATTGATCGCCGCGAGTGGCTACACCAACGTTTTGAACCTCTCGCCGCCGGGTGCGAATCTCGATTTTCCCACCGCGCTCGCGTTCGATAGCTCGGGCAATCTATGGGTGGTAAATCTGAGCAACAATAGTGTGAGTGAACTTACCGCCGCCAGCGGTTATGAGACCGGCTTCAATTTCGCGCCCGCCGCCGCCGCCTTCAATTCCCCGTTTGCGCTCGCGTTCGACGCCGCGGGCAACCTGTGGATCACGAATTTGAACAGCGACAGCGTCAGCGCATTGCTGGCCGGGTGCTCTTCCAGCAGTTGCGTCGGTGAAGACTTCAGCAATTCCAATACCGGCAATCCGGGCGCGGCATTCAGTCTTCCGGCTGCGCTCGCCTTAGATCCGGCTGGCAACTTGTGGGTGGCCAATTACGGCAACAACAGCGTCAGCAGGCTCGCGGCGGGATGTTCAAGCGCGAGTTGCGCCGGTGCGAACTTCAGCAATTCCAATACCGGCAATCCGGGCGCGGCATTCAGCAACCCCATTTCACTCGGCCTCGACACTGCGGGAAATATCTGGGTGGCCAACGCGGGCAACGACAGCGTCAGCGAATTGCCGGCGGGATGTTCCAGCGCGAGTTGTAATGGCCAATCTTTTAACAACTCGAACACTGGCAGCCCCGGCGCATCGTTTATCTTTCCCTCCGCGCTCGCCCTCGATAGCGCCAACAATGTCTGGATCACCAACGACATCGGTAACAGCCTCAGCGAACTGGTCGCGTCGAGCAGTTACAAAACGGGGCTTAACTTCACGCCATGGGCGACGTACCAGGGCCAGTTTGCGGTGGTCGGCGACGCGGCGGGCAATCTCTGGATGGTGAACAATCACGACAGCAGCGTGACGGAAGCGATTGGCCTGTCAGCGCCGGTGCTGACGCCGCTCCAAGCCTGCCTCAAGCAGGGTCATAACGTCTGCCTGCCTTGAGTAGGACCCGCACCCGGTGCCCTGTCCCGAAAATACGTTATCAAAAATGCAGCGCCGCGCCATTCAAAGAACCGGTACCGGCTTCGCTAGTGCGATTGCGTTCGCGCCGCTCACTTCACTCAGAATGACGGCCGGGCCATTGGTGTTGAAGTTGTTTGCGGGACAACAAACCAGTACGGGGCAAATAAGAGTGTCAGCGGTGGTTCGCTCGATTCAGGAGCTTTGACGTTGCCGCCGCAGTGCAAAGAGCGAGAATACGCGGGACGCTGTTTTGCGCCTGCCCCGTCCGGAAGAGGCGCCAACATTAACGCGGGGCGCGGCGTAGTTGCTCGACTTCCGCGCGCGCACGCGCCAGCTTGAGTGAATTCTCCGCCTCGAGATAACCGGGATCGTAGAAACTGAACTGCGACATCCGTCGTTCGGCTTCCTGGACTTCGGGCGCCGCCTCCGCCGGATCAATCGCGCCAAGCGCGATCGCGTCGAGCGCCAGCACGGTCATCACGCCGTCCTTGACCTCGGCCAAACCGCCAATCAGCAGATATTCGTTGTAATGGCCGTCGGCGAGTCTGAGCGTCAACATTCCGGGATCGAGTGAGGTCACATAATTGGTATGGTTGGCGAGTACGCCGAATTCGCCCAGGGGATTGACCGCCGTCACCTGTTCGACCGCATCGTCGAAGACCACCCCGGTTGGCGTCACCAGCTTGAACGGAAACGAATCAGCCATCGCGCTTCGGCCACTATGGTTCTGAGCGGGCTAATGAGCTCGGAAAATTGTCCCGCTTTAGGGTTTTTACTGACTTTGAACGCACGTCGCAGACTCCTTTGCTCGCTTCGCCTCCGGCTCCGCTAGCGGGCTTCGCCGCGTGCCAGGCGGTCGGCTTTGGCACGTGCGTCGTCAATCGTGCCGACCAGGTAAAAGGCTTGTTCCGGCAAATCGTCACATTTTCCGTCGAGAATTTCTGCAAAGCCGCGAACGGTTTCCTTGCGCGGCACGTAGGCGCCCGGAATGTTGGTGAAAGGCTCCGCGACATGCATCGCCTGCGACAAAAAACGCTCGACGCGACGGGCTCGTGCAACCACCAGCTTGTCTTCGGCTGACAGTTCGTCCATGCCGAGAATCGCTATGATATCCTGCAGGTCCTTGTAGCGCTGCAGAATCTGCTGCACACGCCGCGCCACATCGTAATGCTCCTGGCCGACGATCTGAGCGTCGAGGATGCGCGAGCTCGAGCTCAGCGGATCGACCGCCGGGAAAATTGCTTTTTCGAAAATTTTGCGGTCCAGCGCGGTGATCG
>JBOHWL010000171.1:0-8270 GCA_050736615.1 Binataceae bacterium (SeqCode)
CCCACGCCCGCTCATACCTGTCAGAATCTCCGCCTCGCTGGCCTCCAACTGCGGAAACGACAGCACGTCGGTCGCCTGATCCTTGCCTCTAAACTCCCGATTAAACGCCCGCATCGCGTCATCATCGACCATCACCAGCGACAATTCGCAATGAGCCAAGCCAGTCAATTCGAGCAGTCGCCCCGCCTCACTGGCAAGCTTTTCACTCCGCATCCGCGCTCGGGATGTATCCCATCTTAACTCGACCGGCACGGGGTTACTCGTGAAGCTTTTCCGGCGCTGGGGGCTCAGTCCGCTCCCCGCTGAAGGATTCGTAGGCGGTGATTACCGTTTGCACCAGCCGATGACGCACGACGTCGCGCTCATTAAAATGTACAAAGCTGATGCCCGCGGTATTCGCCAGCACTGTGCGCGCTTCCTTGAGGCCGGAAAGTTTACCGCTGGGCAAATCGATTTGCGTGACATCGCCGGTGATCACGGCCTTCGAATCATAACCCATCCGAGTCAGGAACATCTTCATCTGCTCGGAGGTCGTGTTCTGGGCTTCATCCAGAATGATGAAGGAATCGTTGAGCGTGCGCCCGCGCATGAAGGCAAGCGGCGCGACTTCGATCGTGCCGCGCTCGAGCATCCGACGCGCCCGGTCAAAATCCACCATATCATGCAGCGCGTCGTATAACGGCCGCAGATAGGGATTGACTTTCTCCGCCAAATCACCCGGAAGAAAGCCAAGCTTCTCGCCCGCTTCCACTGCCGGACGGCACAGTACCATCCGGGCCACCTGATTCTTCACCAACGCAGCCAGCGCCATTGCCATTGCCAGATAGGTTTTGCCGGTTCCTGCCGGGCCTATCCCGAAAACGATGTCGTGATTCCGAATCGCGTCGATATACTTCTTCTGATTGATGCTTTTGGGCGAAATAACGCGCTTATGCGCCGAAACGTAAACTGTATCAAGAAAGATATCCTTCAGGTCGGCGTTATGGTCGGCGCGCAGAATCCGAATCGCGTATTCAACGTCACTGCCGTAAATTGGATAGCCGCCCTTGAGCAACTCGTAGAGTTCGCCCAGAAGCTTGCCCGACAGCGCTTGTTCGTCGTGGCCGCCGGAAATTTTCAGGGTGCTGCCGTTGACGCCGATACGCACGTCCAGCGCCTGCTCGACGGTGCGAAGGTTGCCGTCATGCTGGCCCAGCAACTCGGTGAAATGGCGATGGTCGTCGAAATGAAGTTCGAGCGAATCTTCGGATGTTAATTGGGAAATGGTACCGTTTACCCTCTTGTCCGCTTCGTCAGCTTCGTTCCCCTCCGGTCGCATCTGCAGCTTATCGTAACGTGATTGGCCTTGCGGTTAAAGCCCGTCACAGTCAAGAATCTCGACGCAGCCCGCGGACTCAAATTCTTGAACGCGACTCGCGGACCCGCATTCGTAAACGCAGCTCCGTGGGGCGGACGAGTCCGCGAGTCTTCGGCCAAGATTAAAGACTCGCTTGCTCGCGAAACCTTCGGCTTCGCTAATGCGCTCGGCTCCACTTCGTTCCGCCTGGCGTGCTGGCCGCAGCCGTGAACGGCCTCGGCTAGCGAACTTCTGCACAATGGGGAATCTGTCATTCCGGGAGTGTGTGAATTTTTTGTTTCTCTGTCATTCCGAGCACAGCGAGGAATCCCGGATCCTTCTGCTTTTCCTGTGTTTTTTCTGGATTCTTCACTTATTTTTGAACGCACCTCGCGGACTCGTTTGCTCGCTTCGCCCGCGGCTACGCTGGCGGCAGACTCCGTTCAGAATGACAAAAACTCACAGATTCCGAGCGCCAGAGCGCGCGGCGGAATATACCTTCACGCGATCAGCGCGGCGACGCGCTCGAGCGCCTCTTCCAGACGAGCCGCGTCATGCCCGCCCGCTTGCGCGAAATCAGGGCGTCCACCGCCGCTGCCGCCGACCATCGGCGCGATTTGCTTGATGATGTCGCCGGCCTTGATCCTTTTGGTCAAATCCGGCGTTACCGCGACCAGCAAGGCGGCTTTGTTGTCCCCCAGGTCCGACCCCAGCGCGACCACCGCCGAGCCGTATTTTTGCCGGAGGCGGTCGGCCATTTCTCTGAGCATGCGCGCGTCAACGCCTGCAAGTTTGCGCGTCACGACCTTAATCCCGCCGGTCTCACGAACCTTTTCGGCATCCTCGCCCGCGGCAGCCGCGCCACTGACCAATTTCCGCTCGAGTGCGCGCAGCTTTTTTTCCAGTTCCTTTTCACGCGCGAGCAGTCGTTCGAGCCGCTCCAGCGCGGCATCGTCACGCGCCCCCAAATGGCCGCCGATCTCGTCGAGAATCCGTTCACGCCGGCGGATTGCTTCAAGCGCCCCTTGCCCGGTCATCGCTTCTATCCGGCGCACTCCAGCGGCAACGCCGGATTCCGTCTCCAGCTTGAACAGGCCGACATCGCCGGTCCGTTCGACATGAGTGCCGCCGCATAGCTCGACCGAGAAATCGCCCATCCGCACCACGCGCACGCGATCACCGTACTTGTCGCCGAAAAAGGCTAGCGCGCCAGTCTTGAGCGCGTCGTCGTAGCCCATTTCCTCGACCGTCACGCCGGCGTTCTCGCGAATGCGCGCGTTGATTTCCTCTTCGATCGTGAGCAGGTCGGCTTCCCCGACCGGTCCGCGATGGGCAAAGTCGAAACGCAGCCGTTCCGGCGCGACGAGCGAGCCCGCCTGATGCACGTCACCGCCGAGGATTTCACGCAAGGCGTAATGCAGAATGTGGGTCGCGGAATGGTTGAGCATCGCCGCGTCGCGCCGTTGGCGATCCACGCGCAAACGCACATGTGCGCGATGCAAAAAATCGGCGCGATCGCCGCGTAATATCCTGCCGATATGGAGAATCGTACCGTCAGCTTTTTTCGTATCTTGTACTTCGAAGATCGCGCCTGACTCTGCCTCGATCACACCACGATCACCAATTTGTCCGCCGCTCTCAGCGTAAAAGGGCGTCTCGGCTGTTACCAGCGTGATGCTGTTGTTGTCGTTACTTCGTGCGGCGACGATTTCGGATTCGGAATCATAGCGATGTTCGCCGATGAAGCGTGACGAAATACCGGAACCCAGCGCAATTTCCGGCGCTCCTGTTTCATCCTTGCGCGCGGCGCGCGCCCGCTCACGCTGCTCCTCCATCAGGCGGTCGAACTCGGGAACGTCCACTTCAATGCCATCGTCGCGAAGGACGTCCTGCGTCAGGTCCAGCGGAAATCCATAGGTGTCGTAGAGTTTGAATGCGCCCTCACCGGACAAGATGCGATCGCCACGATCAAGCAGACGCTGGCGTTCCGCTTCGATGAGTTCCAGTCCGAAATCCAAAGCCTGATTAAAATGCTGTTCCTCGACGCTGACAACTTCACCAGTAGAAACCGCCGGACTCTTGCTGAGTTGCGGATATGCACCCCCCATCGCTTGAATCACGCCTTGCTGTACCGCGACGAGAAATGTCCGGTGAATACCGAGATACCGACCGTGGCGAGCCGCACGTCGGATCAGGCGGCGCAGAACATATTCACGATCGGTATTGCCGGGTCTTAGGCCGTCCGCAATCAAAAAGCTGATCGCACGCGCATGATCCGCGATAGCCCGAAAGGAAATATCGGTACTCGCGGAGGCACCGTAGGACGCGCCGTTGCCATATTCTTTCGATACGCGCTCAATGCTCGCGATTATTTTTTGAAAAACGTCGATGTCGTAATTCCCCAGCAGTTTGCCAGTCTCGAAGCTTTGCATTACCGACGCGACGCGTTCGAGCCCCGTGCCGGTATCGACGTGCTTCATTGGCAGCGGCGTAAGCTTGCCAGCCGCGTCGCGGTTGTACTGGATAAAGACCAGATTGCCGAGCTCAATAAAACGCGCGCAGCCCTCAACGTTGACGCCGCATTCGCCCGGATGCGCGCAGTGCTTCGCCGCCTCGGCTCCGCGATCGATATGAATTTCGGAACACGGCCCGCATGGGCCGGTCTCGCCCATCTCCCAAAAATTATCCTTGTTGCCGAAGCGCAAAATCCGTTCGCGCGGAAGGGCCTTGAGCTTCAACCACGCTTGTTCGGCTTCGTCATCATCCGTATAGACGGTCGCCCACAACCGTTCCTGGGGAATCTCCCAGACCCTGGTTATCAGCTCCCAATGGAACGCGATGGCTTCCGCCTTGTAGTAGTCGCCGAACGACCAATTCCCGAGCATCTCGAAAAACGTATGGTGATAACTGTCGCGGCCGACCGCTTCGAGATCATTATGCTTGCCCGAGATGCGCAGGCATTTCTGGCAATCGGCGACCCGCGCTGATGTCGGCGTGCGCACACCGAGGAAATAATCCTTGAACGGCACCATCCCGGCGTTGGTGAAGAGCAAGCTCGGGTCGCCCCTCGGAATCAACGACGCGGAGGGGACAATCAGATGGCCCCGCTCGCGGAAAAATTTGAGGAACGTACTTCTTATCTCGTCCGTGGTCCAGCGCATACACGAACTATCTTAGCCCATGCCGCGCGGCCTGCGCTATTTCGCAAAAAGGCCATAGCTTGGCCTGGTGAGATTAGCGGTTAAGTCAATTTATTCGCCGATCGGGAACTCCGCGCGAGTTAATTTGCCATTCTGAATGGAGTCCGCCATTAGCGTATCCGCAGGCGGAGCGAGCACACCAGGCGGAGCGAACGAGTCGGCGAGTCGCGTTCAGGGCGACGAGTAAGTGCGTTTCAGGAGTGAAGAATCCGGATCCGGGATTCTTCTGCTATCGCCTCAGAATGACAAGACTGCCCGCGCGGTTGTTCCTAGTTCAAGGTGCGCATGGCGTACGCAAAAGCGATAAGGGCGCGCTATTCCGCGACGACTTTGACTTCGACTACGGTATTGGGGGTCGCGACCGCGACCGATCCATACAGGGGTCAATAGTGCTTGTACGTCTCGACCATCTCGTGCGCTTGCGCCTCACTTACCCCGGCCATCACGAACTCCATCCGCGCGCTCTGAAAGACGGCCGGCCCTTCGTGCGGCGCTTCGGTGTCGATCACACCATCCATCGTGACCTCGACACGCGTGAGCGGCGCCTTGGAATGGTGCGCCAGCCGCTCCATCATCAAAGTCGCGCAACCTGTTATACCGGCGAGAAAAAGCTCGCCCGCACCGGGTGCGTCGCCGGGCCCGCCATGGCCGGCACTGTCGTCAATCACGAGCTGATTGTGACGGGCGTTCCAGATATGGCGGCCGGGAATGCCGGTGCTGACGGTTTTGACGCTGGGCTTGATATAGCGATCGGCCATAAGAACCTCCACGGACGGCGAATTCGTAACGCCGTAGAACCATCACTATAGAACTACCGCTTGTGCCCGTCTGATTGCCACTCGCTATCCGCGCAGGTAACGGCGCGAAACTCATTTCGGATGGATCAATTCGGGAGCCTGATCCGGCGAAATCAGATGTCCCTCGGCATCATACGTGCCGCTCGGCTTCACATAGCCGAGCAGATGCCCGCTGGAATCGTAGATATTTTCCAGCTTCTGATTACCGAAATGGTATTGCTTAACATTTTCAACCACGTGGCCGTGGCTGTCGTGAATCAATCCGGTCTGAATCCGGGGCGGCTTCATCTGGCACAGCAGCGCCAGCGCGACGATCGCCATCACGATCGGAATCGCTCCGCTATAATGCGCATCACTCTAACTGACACCCAGGAACTCGCGCAGGTATTGGTTGACCACGTTGGGCCTTTCCTGCTGCACCCAATGGCCCGAATCGGGTACGTATTTGATCTCGAACGGTCCGCTGAACAGCTCCTGCATCCCATACGTCATTTCCTTGCCCAAGGCCACATCGCGCTCGCCCCAAATCAACAGAGTCGGCGCCGCGATGCGACGGCGCATCCAATGGTCGGGCGGCGGTGTCCGCATCAGATCGCGCCGGCGCAGCGCGCGATAATAATTGAGCGCGGCGGTGGCCGAATAAGGACGTTCGAAGGCTTTACGAAAATGCGCCAGGTCGTCGTCACTGAAGGCCCGTTTGTTCACCGCCGTTGAACGAATCGCGCGCCCGACCAGCGCCGCCCCATTGGCCCGCAACATCGCGTCGGCGAGGTACGGCACCTGGAAGAAAACCATGTACCAACTGCGCAACATTTGGCGTGGATTGCGGCGCAGTTCCAAAAGAAAGCGCGCCGGATGCGGGCAGTTGAGCACGCACAAGCGCTCAACCAGCTCCGGCCGCATCAGCGCCGTCGCCCATGCCACCGCACCGCCCCAATCATGGCCCACGATCATCGCACGCTCGCGTCCCAGCACCTGGACCAGACCGGCCACATCCTCGACCAGCTTTTCAATCGTGTAATTGGCCACAGCACGGGGCGCGTCGGTGCCGCCGTAACCCCGCATGTCCGGCGCCGCGCATTCGAAACTACCGCATAGCGCGCGGATCTGATGCCGCCACGAGTACCAGCATTCGGGGAATCCGTGCAGCATCACGACCAGCGGACCCGCGCCCGCACGCGCCACTTGCATATTGAGTCCGTTGGGCAGAAGCAGCCGTTCGAAGCGCCATGGCTCCGCGACCGTGTCCCGGTCATTGCCCTGGTCCGCCATCACGTCCTCCGCAATGAGTTATGATCCCCACTGATTTGCGTTTCCACGCGCGGCGATCTTAGTTTTTATTGAATCGCATATTAGCGCGGGATTCGAACTCGCGTTGCCGGGCGCGATGGAGTGGAGCGGCCATGAAACACGCGACGCAGGAATTGTTGGTGCGCATCGGCCCGGGCACGACGATGGGCAAGCTGATGCGCCGCTACTGGATTCCCGCGATGCTCTCGCGCGAATTGCCATCGCCCGATTGTCCGCCTATAAGAATCAAGCTGATGGGTGAGCGGCTGGTCGCCTTTCGTGACAGCCGCAGCCGGATTGGTTTGCTCGACGAATTCTGCGCACATCGCGGCTCCTCGCTGTTCTTCGGCCGCAACGAGCAAGGCGGGCTGCGCTGCGCTTACCACGGCTGGAAGTACGACGTCGATGGCAAGTGCGTTGCCCTTCCGGGACAGCCGTCCTACGCCTCGAAAATCCACCTGACCGCTTATCCCTGCATGGAACAAGGCGGCGTGATCTGGACCTACATGGGAGCTCCGGAAACCAAGCCGCCGCTACCCGCGCTGGAATGGTCCCTGCTGTCACCGGAACAATGCTACATGTCGCGTCGCTGGCAGGAATGTAACTGGCTGCAGGCGCTCGAAGGCGCCATCGATTCGAGTCATGTCTCGTTTCTCCATCGCGATGAAGTCGATGCCGACCCGATGCACGCCGAGGCGGGCGCCAACCACTATCTCAAGGCCGATCCCAATCCCGTTTTCGAGGTCAAACCCTCGGCCGGCGGTCTCGTGATTATGGCGCGCAGAGCGGGCGACCCCGGCACCTTCTACTGGCGCATCACACAGTACGTGATGCCCTGGTATACGTTCATTCCGCCGTTCGCGCATCATCCGCTCGGCGCGCATGCCTTCGTGCCGATGGACGATGAAAATACCTGGACCTGGAATATCAACTACCACGCCGACCGTCCGCTTGAAGCCAGGCAACTCGCGGCGATGCGCGATGGACGCGGCATCCACGGTGCCGTCGAGCCGTTGACCTTGCGAGCGCTGGCCAATCGCGACAACGATTATTTGATGGACCGCGCCGCCCAGCAAAACGGCCGCAGTTTCAGCGGCGTGCTGGGTTTCGCCGCGCAGGACGCGGCGCTGCAGGAAAGTATGGGCCCGATTCAGGACCGCCGCCGTGAACATCTGGTGCAAACCGACCGCGCGATCGTGATGGCGCGGCGGCGCTTGTTCGAGGCCGCAACCGCGTCATGGGAAACCGGCGTTGAACCGCCCGGACTCGATCCGGCGGAGCAGCGCGTGCGCGCGGGTGCCGTTTTGCTGCCCCAAGACATTGCCGTGCATACGTGGAGCCGCACGGCGCTAATCGCCGCTCCGGGTTATCCGCTATATACCGTCTGAACGGCTCCGCTGGGGAATCTCTGCACAAGCTGTTGGTGTCATTCCGAACGGAGTCCGCCGCTAGTGTAGCGAGCAAACGAGTCCGCGAGGTGCGCTTGAAATACGTGAGGAATCTCGGAAAAAACCCCCGAAAAAACCAAAAGATCCGGGATTCCTCGCTGCGCTCGGAATGACAGACTGAGACTTGTGCAGAGGTTCCCCAACAGGGTGTTGAAAAAGGCATGATCATTACGACTGGATGCCTGAGCGTACTCAACAC
>JBOHWL010000172.1:0-2422 GCA_050736615.1 Binataceae bacterium (SeqCode)
TCCGGCACCCAAATCTGGATCGGGCGCAGACCCTGCGCGCGCAGCCGCTCGCGATGTTGCCGCACCTTCGTGCGGGACGGCTTGGGCTTTGATGCCGGGGCCATGACAATTCTCCGAATTGGTTACATGTAACTTAGCGCGGACCGTTGGGTTTTGCCAACCCGCTGCTTGAGCCCCCCGGCCTTATTCAACCCTCGCAGATGGCGCTCGGCTCATTGATATCATTGATCTTTCGGCCGGAAACGCCAGCAGAGGGTATCCGGGGGAGCCCAGAAAACTCAGTCTCTTCAGAGACATCCGACCAACGGCCAGCCAGCCTTTTCCCTTGCCGTCCTGATTAGGGGCCAGGGGCCATAACTGCTGTCCCGACTCCGCTTGCACGCACATCGATAACATGTTATTCATGTATCAGATGATGGGAAAGCGTGATGGCGACACATGTGATCGTGCTGAACGAGGCGGCTCATCCGGACCACGCCACGGACCACTGGCACCTATGCCTGCAATGGGTCCGATACCAGTACGACACAGGGCAAGAACCGGAGAATGGATATCGCTTCATTTGGCGCCGCCCGGACGGTTCGCTTCAGGCGGCGCGGGGCCAAGCCCGCATACCTTCGCTCAGTGATGCCGAATTACTCATTCGACTTGCGCGTGAGGCAGGATGGGGAAGTGAGGAAGGATGAAACCCGAGATGGCGAATGAATCAGCGGTCGGTTCGCCCGATCCAATCACGAGGATGATCGACGATCTCCGCGAAGAACATGAGCGCGGCGAAATCAGTTGCCTTGCCGCGGTGGTCATCCGCCACAACGGCGACGCGACAACTTCCCTGCATGGCGCGGCACCGCCTGTGACCTTGCTTGGCTCACTCGAAATGCTGAAGGGGTCCGTGCTCAGCAAGGAATTCGGCGAGGAACAATGCGACCCACGCCGCTTGAATTAGACGCCTGCCGCCGACGGCTTGAGTGACGTGCGAGGATCAACAAAATGCCTTTGTGGCGATTGAACATCAAGACAAGCGCGCAGGACGGGTTCGACCCGCGCCAATTCTGTCTTGAAAAGAACTTGGCCGGCGTCGGTTGGCCAGTTGAGGACGAGAATGGCCATCCTCCGATAGATTTTGAGCGTTATCTCAAGCTGGGCCAAGCTCAGTATTCCGATAAGGGCGATAACGGCTGGTGGCCGGCAGTTAATGCCATCGGCAACCGAATGAACGAAGGAGATCTTTGTTGGACGCGCGATTGGAATGGCGTTTATTTCCTCGGAAAGATCGCCGGGCCGTGGCAATACCTGCACGGCGATGACGCCGATAATGTCGACGTTCATTGCGTTCGGTCATGCAAGTGGGTTCGTGTCGGATTGCTCGACGCGGTGCCCGGGGCTGTAGAACGCAGCTTTGGGCCGTCCCGAACTGTGCAAGCTGTCAACGACGAGACCGCCGAGGCGTACAGCCGCTACATTTACGGCCAGCTTTCTGGCGATTCGACGATCGCGACAAATGGGCGCCCGGACATTTTCGCCCTCCTATCGCCTCTCGACCACGAAGACTTAGCCGCCTTGTACCTCCAAATGGAAGGCTATGTGCTTGTTCCGAGCACTATCAAATCCTCCACAGCCGCATACGAATGGGTGATGTTTCACCAGAAGACGGGCGAAAAGGCGGTGCTGCAGGTGAAGAGCGGTAACGCATGGATCGATGTCGCGCCGCTCGCGGAGATTCCATCGCGAGTATTTGTTGTAGCTGCTGATGGGGTTGTTACCGGCTCTGTTCCCGTGAACGTGACCTGCATCTCGCGAGAACGACTCCTTCGGTTCGCACAGGAGCAGCGCACGCTTCTGCCAGAGCGGATACGCCGCTATCTTGATTGGGCCACTGCTTGACAGCCCCGGCACTCATAGGGCTATGGCGTAGACGTAGTTCTCATCATCGTCGGTCGTGGCCCGTCGCTTCCTGTCCATATCGGACACATAGGTGACGGTTCATGCCTGAGAAACGCCGCGATCCCGAATCGCCAGGGCAGTCTCAGCATGAGCCACGCAACACCCAACCGCGCCATCAACTCGAATGTCGGGTTGTCCCGACTCCCCCTCGCGCCGTCATTGCGACGAGCACCGTGCGCTCGATGCGCGCGGCGCGAGGAAGCAATCTCCGGCCCGCGAGGCCCCCTAAGAACCGTGAGGGCAAAGCCGCATCTCGTCGGTGCGCCCCGAAGGTTCCCCGTTTGGAACCCCGAGGTTCGTGGCTTGCGATCAAAGGCGACCATGCCATTAAGGCGTCGGCTGCAACATCAGGTCCCACCCCGTGAAGATTACCGCCATCACCACGACCGTCGTCAACGCCGAGCTGCGCAACTGGGTGTTCGTCAAGGTCGAAACCGATCAGCCCGGCCTGTTCGGCTGGGGTGAGGCGACGCTGGAA
>JBOHWL010000173.1:0-4896 GCA_050736615.1 Binataceae bacterium (SeqCode)
ACGCTGTTTCCCGTTCCGTTGCCATCGACAGCCACCATTCCGGTGATGAATTGGAGTGCGGCTTCCCGAACCGCGATGCGGCCGAGCACGGAACAAATGGCGAATCCGACCCGTGTGGATGCTCCACCGCCAAATACAAAGCCGATTGTCGTGGCCGCCGCAAGCGCTTTCAGCGGCTCGCGACGCACCGCGTCCGACCAGCGGCTAACTCTGGATTGAGTGGCTGACGGCTCCATCGTTTGGCCTATGGAGAAACCCGGCGCAGAGCGCGTGCGATCACATAGCCGACCGCAAATGCCGCCGCCAGTGCGATCCACGGCTCCCGCCGCACGAAATCAGTCAGATTATCCGACATGCCCGAGGCCATTTCCAACCCGGCGTTGGCATAATCACGGGCCGTCCGTTGAATCTTGTCTTTGGGAATTTTATCGCTGACACTCTCGATCTTATCCGTAACGCTGTCCGTAATTGCCATGTTGTTCTCCTTTCAGTCGTTAAGCGAATTTCACTCAGCGTACGCTTAGCCGCTCGCGCCGAGCGAATATTACATACTCCAGTCTCAAGCCCTCTACCGCCGTGTTTATCGGCTGGCGTTGTCGTTGGTTGAAGACGAATCGGTGCGAGCGGATGAATTGGTATCCGTGGGCGACTGCTTGTCGTTGCTCGATTCGCGACTTCCGCTCGCCTGCCAAGCCGGGACCGGAATCCTCATCCGGTTGCGCACATGCCGTACGCCATGCGTTTCCTCAGCTACCGTGACCGCGTGTTCGGCCACAGTGTGGTTGGGTACGTCGCCGCTAAGAGTCACATTGCCATGATTGCTGGAGACACCGATGTCATGTCCGCGGGTGAACTTGTTCTCATGCAGCGCGGTGTCCACCCGTAGGTCCAGAGCGCCGTCGCTCACGGCGTTCGCCGTGCCGTGATACATGTTCGCAATGCCGTTGCCAACCTTGTGCGCGCCATGGCTGATGGTCTGTCCAGCATTATTAGAATTCGTGGCGGTCGAACTGTTTTGCGCAAATGCGACCGGGCCGAACGCGAGCGCAAGCGCAAGCGCGGGTGCACCGATGTAGAAGAAGCTCTTGCGTGTCATTAGGAACCTCCCAGTCCGACTGCCTCGAAGAAATACCACGTCAGAACACGCAGATTTCGTGCCGTGTCTGCCATGATACTTACAGTGAGTGAACGCTCTACATATGTGCAAATGCAATCATAAAGCTCGTTTGGACCTACAATTCCCCAGTCGCGGCCCTGTTACCGATTTTCCTAATCGTTTCGACGATGATCGGCGTGAGTTGCTTCATCTGTTGGCGAAATAAGGGGCTGCGGCACGTCAACAACGATCTCCTACTGGAAAACTCATGGCGAGCAATTAAGCTGGAAAATAAGGATGAAAAAGACCTGCGCAGTCACTGATTCATTCCCGGATAGCATCCGCAACGCCGCGTACACTACAAACTCACCGGTCTAACCGTTAGACTCACAAGTCGCCCGTTTGAAAAGATTGAGTTGGAAAAACCTTCAATGAGGACATCGTGGGGCGCGTTCGAACGCGAAACGCTTGATAACCTGCGCGCTATGGTGCGCCTGGATACCACTAATCCGCCGGGTAACGAACGTCTTGCCGCCGATTTTATCGCGGCCGCGCTCGGACGAGAGGGCCTCGTGGCGACCGTTGTCGAAAGTGCGCCGACCCGAGCCAGTCTGCTCGCCCGCCTCGAGGGGCGCGAGCGCAACGGCGCATTGATGCTCTCCTCGCATACCGACGTAGTGCCGGTCGAGGCCTGGCGTTGGAGCCGGGCGCCATGCGGCGCCGAAATCGCGGACGGATGTATTTGGGGCCGCGGCGCGATCGATATGAAGCCCAAATGTGCGATGGACTTGGGTTTGATGTTGGCCCTGAAGCGCGCCAACGCGACGCCGGCGCGGGACCTTATCCTTGCCGCCGTAGCCGACGAGGAGGCCGGCTCCGAACTCGGCGCCCGCTTTCTTATTGAGCATCATCCGGACCTGGTCCGCGCGAGCTACGTGCTCAACGAGACCGGTGGTTTCACGTTGCACATGGGTGAGCGGCGCTTCTATCCGATTCAGGTGGCGGAAAAGGGTTTCGTCACGGTCAGGATGCGGTTAACAGCCACCCCCGGGCACGGCTCGATGCCGCGGGCGGATACCGCGATCGCGTGGATGGCGGAGTTGTTGACCCGGCTCACACGTACACCGATGCGCCGGCGTTTGACGCCGTTGATGCGCGAAACGCTGCGCGACCTCGGAATTCCGCTCGATAAGGTGCCGCCCTTATTCCGTCCGATGTTGGCCAACACCGTCACGCCGACGATTGTACGGGCTGGTTACAAAGACAACGTGATTCCCGGCGAAGCCTCGGTGATTCTGGACGGGCGCACCCTGCCGGGCGAGGATGAGCGCGGCTTTATGGGTGAGTTGCGCGATATCGTCGGCCCGGAACCAATTCTCGAAGTGATCAAGAGCGCACCGCCGGCTGAAGCCAGCGCCGACACGCCGCTGTTTCGCTTGATCAAGGCGCGCACCGAGGCGGCCGACCCCGGTGCCCGCGCAATTCCCTGGATGCTTCCCGGCGCCACGGACAGCAAGTTCTACGCGCAATTGGGTGCGACCTGCTATGGCTTTGCGCCGGTCAGACTGGAATCGGGGATGCCGTTTGGCGCGCTCTATCACGGTAACGACGAGCGCATGCCGATCGAGGGGTTCTTATGGGGGTTGCGGCTCTATGCCGACGTGGTACTCACGTTTCTCGGATTGCGCATGGATGACGTGTTCGAGTAAGCCGCGATGGTCTACATCCCGGCCGCGACGGTGTCGTTGTTGGCGGTCTCGCCCGCGGCTCCGCCCTGCGGAGTGAAGGTAACCAGCAACCGTGCCGGACTTTCGAGCGGCACCACCGCGAAGCGCGCGACCGGAGCCGTATTGACCGTCACCTTGGTGCCGCCGGGCTCCTGTTCCACGCTGCAATCGCGAAAAATCGAACGATCGAAAACCAGATGATGCTGAATGCTGGATTCCGGCGTGACGTTCTTAAGGAAAAGCGTCAGAGTCGAATAGCCTTGGCCGTTTTGCAACTTTTGTTCATAGCTGACCGGTCCGGTCAAATCGAAAATCACCGACAGAGGCGGGTCGGACGACGATAACCGAATCGTTTGCAGCCTCGCCCGTCCTGGGTTCTTTTGCACGAGCTTTGGTCCCGGCTTCGCGGTCAGCAGCGGCAACCCATCCGGGCCGTAGGCCGAATTCGAGGCTGGATTATTGGCCAAACTGGCCAGGCTTTCATGCACCGCGACCTGATCCTGGGCGGACTGAGCCGCGTTGAACCCGCTTTCCGCCAAGACCATCGTGAGCGGGTCCTCTTCGGCATCGATCGGCTGGTTGAGCCGTTTAAGCTCGCTCACGGCGTCGCGGGCGTAGAATGTTTTGGGATAATGGTCCTTCTCAGCCGTAAAGGCTTGGGCGGCTGAATATTTCTTGCCCTGCTTTTCCAGCGTGAGGCCGAGTTTATACAAATCTTTCGGCGCAATCGGTGTGTCGGGGTAAAGGGCGATCATTTCCGCCATGCGCGATTCGGCGGCTTTGAAATTGGCGCGGTGATAATAGAAATTGCCAATCAGATATTCATGCCGAGCCAGCATTTCGCGGCAAATCCCGATCTCCTGCTTGGATAAATCGGCGAAATCGCTTTCGGGAAAACGCTGCTCGATGGCCTGAAACTGCGCCAGGGCGAGTTGAGTATGGCTCTGATCTTCGTCGGGGCGGCCAATCTGGGCAAAATTCGCCATCGCCAAATAGTACGACGCCAGCGCCAGCTTGTTGCTGGTCGGATGCATCCGGGTGAAATCACCGAGCGCACCGATCGCTTCGGCATAATCGTGCATGTTGTAATAGGAAAGACCAATTTTAAGTTCGGCCTCTTCCGCGTACGGACTGAAGGGGTATTCGTCGATCAGCTTCTGGTAGTCAGCGATCGCGGGCTGATAGAAGTGCTGCGAATATTCCTCGCTCGCCCGCGCATAGTAGTTCTCACCACTGGGAGCCTTGCGCGTGCTGCATCCGGCTATAGAAAGCAGCATAACGCATACCGTTGCGCTTGCGAGGATACGCTTCATAAGGAAACAGCACGAGGTTATTGATCGAAATAGCCAAAGGCAAGCCAGCGCGGTGGACGCTCTGACACGCTGGCGCAGTTTGATGCCCAGATATGTCTCGAGCCGTTAATTCACTGATCGCTTAACCAGGCGCGCCGCGAAAATCGGCCGGCCCTCAAGCATGAACTTGCGCGCGAAGCCGGTTTGATCGGCTCCGGGAACAGTGCCAGCTTCGCGTTCGAACCCGCCCGCTTCAAGCATTGTGAAGATCTCGGCCGCGTACGCGCCCACGTCAGTGGCGACGTAAAGCGGAGCGTGCATGGCAAGCACGCGCGTGAGCCCCGCGACGAAGCGCGGCGTGAACAGGCGGCGTTTGGCCTGCCGCGCCTTGGGCCAGGGGTCGGGGAAGTATATATGGCAAGCGCTCAGGCAGGCCTCCGGCAATATCAGGTTGATCAACGCCCGCGCGTCGGCTTGTAGCACCCGCAGATTCGTCAGGCCGCGAGCTCCGGCGCGAAGCGCCAGCAAACGTGCCACCGAGGCCGCAAGCTCAACCGCGAGAAAGTTGTGCGCGGGTGTCGCGGCCGCCCGCTCAATAATGAAATCGCCACGCCCGGCGCCCAACTCGAGTTCGAGCGGAGCGTGATGAGCGAAGAGTTCGCGTGGCACCACGGTGAAAACCGCGCCATCGCCTTCGAACATCACGCGTTCGGCGGCCGCGCGCGCATCGTCGGCGCGCCATCGCCGTCCGGCCTTTCGCATCCGTGCCATGGAGGGCCAG
>JBOHWL010000174.1:0-2672 GCA_050736615.1 Binataceae bacterium (SeqCode)
GCAATCATGCGCGCGCCTCGCCGCCCGCTCATTCATGAGCGGGACGCGCGTTGGTTCTCAAGCCGCCTCGCGTCATGCGAGGCGCGCCGGGGAAGCCGTGCCGTGCGCGGTAGACGACACTCAACTATGAATTCCATCGTCTTCTAATCTGGTTAGCGGCGTTTGATCTCATCATTAATGTTTGTTAGATAGGCGTTCGCGTTGAAGTGTGCGCGCTGATGCGCGGCGGTAAGTTGGCGCGCAATGCGTGCGGAGTGATCAGTCGCGAAAGGGCGGCGGACCGCTCACGCTTGGCCCGGCGCGAAGAGTATCGTGCCGGTTTGATCTTAAGATGGGCTTGGAGTATGAGAAGCGGAAGCATTGAGTACTTCGTGGCCGCGGTAGATGGAGGTGTGGAGTAGTAGGTAGTGATTTTCAGGCTACGGTTGTTCGGCTGCCTCGTTTGATCAGTTTCTGGTCATCAGTAGTTAAGCCGACATCACGAATGGGACCGGACTCAGCGACGCCTTTACGCTGCCGCGTTCGCGCGCGCTAAGAGTCGTGGCGAGGGATCGCCAGGATGCGCAAAGTAGATATGCAGCGAGTAAGCCTACTAAAAGGAGGAGAAAATAACATAAAGCTTAGCTAAGAGTCAATTAGCACCGACTCGATGGACCGACGTAGGGGACTAGCTGTCGCTTTCTCCAGGACTTTCCTGGGTGTTTATGGTCGACAGGGAGGAATCGTATGGAGATCGAGGATAAAAGATCGCATCTGGCAAGGGGGATGATCAGAGCCATCGCGGCTCTCGGATTGGTCTTGGGTGTGACGGGTTTGTGTGCTACCACGTCGCTGGCCGGAGACGTTTCCACCACGCCGGCCAATACGCTTTCGGTTACCAACACCGTTGCCAACGTGATGCCGCAGGCGAGCGCCGAAAGTGGCTGGCTCTCCGGGCTGCATGTCTCGGGTTTTCTCAGCCAGACCTTCGGGATGTGGCAAAACCCGACGACGTTGAAGGATTACACCACCAGCCGCAACAACCTGGCGACCTCGCGCACCTGGCTGCAGGTTGACGAGAATTACCGGCTCAACGACAACAATACCTTCTTCATGCGGGAATGGTTCGTGTACGAACCGCCGTACTCGTTCAATTCAGCCAATAACGCGGCTTACGGCGCGGGCTCATGCGCGGGCGGTGGATGCGCGAGCTTCGGCCATTTTATGAACGACTTCTACAACCAGTACACCGTGCGCGACGCCTGGTGGCAGAACAAATGGGGTCCGCTGACTACTTATGTCGGTAATCAGATCGTGGTGTGGGGCCAATCGATCGCGTTTCGAGTCGGCGACGTGGTCAATCCGCAGGACACGACTTGGGCTTTCGGCTTCGCCAACCTCGAGCAGTCGCGCGTCCCGCAATGGATGATCCATCCGATTCTCAACCTGCCCGAATTCGGACCGTTCACCTCGAATTTCGTCGAAGGCATCCTGGTGCCGCGTTATCAGCCGCAATGGTCGTGGGATTATGCCGACGGCCGTTACTTTAACGAGAGCGGTGTTGCGGGCAGCGTCAACCAGGGCTTTCCGGCGGCGATGCATGGTCCGAGCGCGCGCTTCGACGCCCATTACGTGAGTGGCTATTCTCGTGGCCGTACCGCGACCACGACCGGCTCGATCCTCGGACCGTTCACGGAACCTGGCAAGGGTGGTCTGGTCGGCGCACCAATCGATAATGAGTTCTTCTATTGCACTAATCTCGGCTCGGCGACGCAGCCGCTTAACCCGATACCCGCCGGGCTGCAAAGAGCCTGCGCTCACCAGACTGACAACACGGTGAAGTTTGGACCGGTCGGCAGTGGCGCGGCGGTCGATATCGGTCAATGGAAAATCCCGGCGGCAACGGTCGCTAACTGGGAGGAAGGCGTCCGCTTCCATACCCTGGTTGGCAACACGGAGATGACCGCCTTCTACTTCAACACCTTCGAGGATTACCCCAATATTTTCTGGCAGCAGTACACTAACCAGTTCCGCTTCAAGTACATGCCGGTGCAGTTCATCGGTGTGACTGCCGACCGGCCGTTGCCAATGCCGGCGAGTCTGGCGGAATTTTTCCCGGCGGTGGGACGCGCAGAGGTCGTTTACGCGAACCATCAGGGCTATACGGATTTCAACTTTGTTGACAATCCTTCCGGCACGCGGTTCAGCGATACCTTGGACGGCATGGTGGCGATCGACCTTGACCAGGCCTACGCACCGTGGCTGACCAAGACCGGTAACCTGTCAGCCAATATCGAGGCTCAGGACTACATAGTGCTGGATTACAACAAGAGCATGCTGTGGGGCGGTTCGCCCTGGGGCGGTGTTGGCGGCACTATCGTGCAGAGCGCCAACAAAAATGAGGTCAACGTGCTGTTCAACATCGGCACCTCGTGGATGTGGGAAGATGTCGCGCCGACCTGGACCATGATCTACAACCCCAATGGCCAAACCTTCTTAATGTTCCCATCGCTGGTGTTGAATCCGCCCTGGACCAAGAAGTACTTCGTCAAGCTGCAGGCGGTCGAAGTGCTGGGCGGCAATAACAACGAAGGTGGCGGCTTGCTCAAGGGCCAGAGCCTGTTGACCGCGCAATTCCAGTACAACTTCAACCTGCTCTAAAACCAAACCTCCGCTAACCATCGGGGCGGGGG
>JBOHWL010000175.1:0-29911 GCA_050736615.1 Binataceae bacterium (SeqCode)
GACCTGCTTTCTTATCGCGCGCCATACGTGATTATGTTGGCTTGGCTGATCCTGTCACTAACGGCGGCGGGGTGCGCGCTCGGACATCACCGACCGTCCACCGCCGCCTCCAGCGCATTAGCGCCTCGCGCGAAGGTAAAAAAGTATAATCCACCATTGGAAACGAGCGCGCCCTTCGCGATCTCGGCCGGCCGCGACGATGCCATGTGGTTTACCGAATTTCATCAAAACCGGATTGGCCGGATCGATCCGCTGGGCGAGGTTACCTCGTTCGAGCTGCCCACTGGGGGGTTTCCCGAACGTCTCGCCGCTGGCCCCGACGGCGCGATTTGGTATACCGATCCCGCTGGTAATCGGATTGGACGGTTGGCTCGCGATGGCAGTGTTGAAACAGTGCCGATCCCAACACCGCACAGCGGCCCGGCGGCGATCACGCTCGGCTCCGACGGCAATCTGTGGTTCACCGAGCATGCCGCCAATATGATCGGCAGAATTACGCCGCTTGGAAATCTTACCGAGTTCGCGCTGCCGGGCGCCGGCGGGCCGGCCGGGATCGTCTCCGCGCCAGACGGTAATCTGTACATTGCGGAGAACATCGGCGATCAGATTATCCGCATGTCGACCCGGGGCCGTCTTGAGGTTTTCAAGTTGCCCAATCCCAACCGTATTCCCAACGACATCGCGGCGGCCACCGACGGCGATATCTGGTTTACGGAGTTGGGCGAAGGCGGCGTCGGACGCCTTTCTCCCGACGGACGTATCGAAGAGTACCAATTGCCGGTACACGGAATTCCGTTCGGCATCACCGCGGTTCCCGGCGGTGACGTATGGCTGACCGTGGCGAAAGCCGACGCGCTATGCCGGATTGATGCGGACGGCCATATTGTTAGCTATCAACTTCCCGGCGGCGCCGACCCAAGTTTCATTGCGGCCGGACCATACGGAAATCTGTGGTTCACTCAGCCGGACGGCCGTATCGGCCGTTTCAATCCGTTGGGCTTCTTGAAGGAGTTCAAGGTGGCCGTGCCGGCCGGGCTTATGCAGCGGTCTTCAGGATGATCGATGCCACCCTGGCAGGGCAGGGCACGCGCCGTCCCGCACCAGCCGGGTGTTGAAAAAGGCTTGGTCATCACAATTGAATGCCGGCCGGGTTTCAACATCCTGGATAAAAAGCTGGCTTCTTTCCTCAAGCTTCTCCTCCGCTCTTTTTGCGGGGGAGAAAGAGAGGGGGTGCGGTCTGTGACTTATCAACGGCCTGCTGTAGTGGAGCGAAACGAGCGAACGTCCGCGAGCCGCATTGTAACGCTCAGATGTTACAGCAGCTTCGGTTTGCGCTATAAGCGTCAAAGAAAGACTTCCCGTTCTAGGAACCAAGCTTTCTTGGAAAACGCAGCCTTAAGGAGAATTTCAAGATGGGCCATCTGGAAGGTAAAGTTGCCGCTGTTACCGGCGGCGGGCGTGGCATCGGTCGCGAGGTTTGCAAGGCTTTGGCCGGCCAAGGCGCGGCGGTGGTGGTGAATGACCTTGGCGTAAGTGTGGCTGGCCAAAAGGAAACCACTTCGCCGGCCGACGACGTGGTCAAGGAAATCAAGAGCGCCGGTGGTAAGGCCGCGTCCAATCACGAGGACATCTCGACGCCGGAGGGCGGCGAGGCACTGGTCAACCAGGCGATCAAAGAATTCGGCAAGCTCGATATTTTGGTTAACGTGGCGGGCATCCTGCGCGACCGCATGATCTTCAATATGACCATCGAAGAATGGGACGCGGTTATCCGGGTGCATCTGCGCGGGCATTTCTGCACTATGCGCCCGGCCAGCGCCCATATGCGCGAACGCAGAAGCGGTCGCATCATTAATTTCTCCTCGAATTCGGCCTTGGGCGCGCCCGGGCAACCCAATTACGCCGCCGCCAAGGCCGGCATTCTGGGCCTCACCTATAGCAGTGCCAATGCGCTGCAAAAATATGGCATCACGGTAAATGCGATTATGCCGGGCGCGGCCACCCGCATGACCGACACGATCCCGATGGGGCGCACGCCAGGCGCCGCCGGGCTCCGCAACAGCGAAAGCGCGACGGGCTCACCGATGGATCCCGCCAACGTGCCGCCGATCATCGTCTTTCTGGCCAGCGACGAGGCGGCCGAAGTCACCGGTCAATGTTTCGGCGCGTCGGGCTACCAGATTCGGCGCTATACGCACCTTGAGGCCGACCGCGTGATAATCAATAGCGGTCCGTGGGATATTGACCGTCTGTTCGAGACGTTCAAACGCACGCTCGGTTCGGGTTTGCAGCAGCCACGGATGTTCTAGCCCGTCCGCTGTCGGTTAAACTGGCTCCGCGCGTGATGCGAACATGCCGCGCGCGGAGCTATGTCTATTGAGCGGGTATGCAGGTGACCACGCCGGAATTCCTGGTCGGTACGGCCTCGTGGACTGATCCGTCTTTGGTTAAATCCGACCTGTTTTATCCACCCGACGCGAGCACGGCCGAAGCGCGGCTGAATTTTTATGCTGCGCATTTCAACACCGTCGAGGTCGATTCCACTTTCTATGCGCTTCCGGCCGAACGTAACGCCCGGCTGTGGGTGGAGCGCACGCCCGCGCGCTTCGTCTTCAACATCAAAGCGTTCGCTCTGTTGACCCAGCATGCGGCTGAGGTTAACAGATTGCCCAAGGCCATCAAGGAAATAATGCCGTCGGCCGAGCGCAACTCATCGCGCCTTTCGCGTCCCTCCGATGAGGTGCTTGAACTGGCCTTCGGCATGTTCTGGAGTGCGTTGGCGCCATTGAAGACGGCGGGAAAGCTGGGTAAGTTGCTTTTCCAGTTTCCTCCGTACTTTATCTGCCAGGGCAAAAATCACGACTATCTGGCGCGTCTGACGGAGCGGATGCCGGGTGCGGATATCGCCGTCGAATTTCGGCATCCGAGTTGGCTTGATGCACAACATCGAGCCGAGACGATGAGATTTTTGCGCGCGCACAATCTGAGCTTCGTCTCGGTTGACGCGCCCAGGCATGCGAGCGTGGTGCCGTCCTTTCTGGAGCTAACCGGACCGGAGGCGTACGTGCGTTTTCATGGGCGGAATCAGGAGAATTGGTTCAAACGCAATATCGCGGTGGCGGAGCGCTTCAAGTATCTTTATGCGGAGCGCGAATTGGCTGAATGGGCATCACAGCTCAAGGGCTTGACCAGCGTACGTCGGGCGTTTGCCATTTTTAATAACTGCTATCGCAATTTCGGCATCATGAACGCCACTACGATGAAGCAGATGCTGTCACGTTGAGATTGATTG
The DNA here is from genome assembly GCA_050736615.1 of Binataceae bacterium (SeqCode). Classification (GTDB taxonomy): domain Bacteria; phylum Desulfobacterota; class Binatia; order Binatales; family Binataceae; genus JBOHWJ01. Next base: position 3,293 of record JBOHWL010000175.1, read on the forward strand.
GAAGCGCAATGAAAAGCCGGCTTTACCAATTCGTCAGCAGTCCGTTTTGCGCCAAAGCGCGCAAAGTTCTTGATTACAAGGGCGTCGATTACGAAACCGTCGAGATCGACTATCTCGAGCGCAAGGAGTTGCTTCTGGTGTCCGGCCAGTTGATGGTGCCGGTGGTCGTATTTGATAACGGCGAAACCGTTGCGGATTCCGACCGTATCGCGATGCGGCTGGAAGAACTCTACCCCGAGCCAACGATCTTTCCGCTCGATTGGCGCGGTGTCCATCTCGCACTCGCCCGTTACTTCGACAGCGAGTTCGAAGACATCATTTTTCGCGCCGCCATCTCCGACGAATTGGCGCATTACGCGCGTCAGGGCCGCGATCGGGAGGCGTTCTATCGACTCATTCGCGAACGCAAATATGGCGCCGGTTTCTGCGATCTGGCGGTGGCGGATCGCGCGGCCAACTGGAAACGCTTATGCGAACGATTGGCGCCGCTTGATGAAACTTTGACGGAGCGCGCCTTCCTTCTTGGCCGTATCGGCTACGCGGATTTCGCGCTTTATGGCCAACTCTACTACCTGGCATTCACGGGAGAATTGAAAATTCCGGCCGAATACGCGGCTCTGCGCGCTTTTTTTCACCGGATGGACCGTATTTCCGCCACGCTCGACCCCAATGCGTAAAGCGGCGGGATTTTGATACCGCTCGGTCGGGTGTGCGGTTGATGGGCAGCGGTCCGCTATTGGCTTTTGGTTGCGGGATGAGAATTTTTAATCTCGACTACCACCGCGTTGATCGGTCGTCGACCAGCCTCCAGGACTGATTCGCCCGCTGGCAGCCATACCGCATCGCCAGCCCGGCGCTTGCGGAGCTCCACTTTGCCGTTGGGTGCGGTCGCTTTCACGCTATATGCGTTGAGCGGTACGACTACGGAATCGCGCAGCGAGTGCAACGCGGTCTTCTCGTGCGGAGTAAAATGCGCTCGCATCACGCGCACTTCGGCATTGTCGATGAGCACCGTATAATTTTTCGTGGGTGGCTGCTCCTTAGCGCTTTGCGCAAAAGCCGCCGTGCATACCAATGACAGCACCAACGCGATTGCTCCAGTCAGAATGGGCTTAGCAGTTGTCATCCTCGGCTCTCCTGTTAAAGCACACCCCATGTGTAAGACTTCAATGATTATGCGGTCTCGCCAGTCATCCTGCAAATTGCGAATCCAAACCGGCTAGACCAGTTCGGTAACCGTCGCGTAGAGAAACCGGCTGAAAAGCGCGCCAGTCGAGTCCAGGGCGACATCGTAAAGCGAGGCCGTGCGGCCGGGGACGAAGATCTGATGCGCCTCGTCGAGCAGCGCATAACATACGCACAGCGCCAACGCGGTATAGGGACGGCCGCGCATCGGGCCGCGAATCAGGAGCCAGAAGAGCACTGCATAGTTGGTGAAATGGGCGCACTTGCGAATCGAATCGTGGATCAGCACGACCGTGGCGGCAGAGGCACCGGGCCATAACCAACGCACAATGGGCTTGATGATCGTGGCCGTATCGGCGGCCGAGAAAAGCGAAGTCGAGAGGATGAAAATGATGATTATCCAGATCGCGATCGGCAGCCAATTTTGCCACTTTTGCCATGCGGGCACCGGTCTGCCCAGTCCTGGTGCAACATTATCAGTCACTTGCATCGGCCTCCCAATGCGTCATGGCTCGATGAAGTCCTTGTCCGATATAAGCGTTTTGATCAGACATACGGTCCGTGGAGCCAATCCACTATGAAATTCTGATGGGAGGCCATCAGCCGATCAAGTGAGCACGTTTGGGACGCTCGCCAGCGAATTGAGTACGACGGTGGACTGGATAAACCGCATCTGGTCAAATTTAACTTCAAAATCAGTTATTTCCGAGCGCGACCAACGCGCCACCGCGCCGCCGGAAGTGTAACATTTGCCATACGACGGAGTAGTGATCCTGTGAACGAAATACTAACAGTCGCCCGGGCTCATCCCGCGGCTCCATGCACGGTCGTGATCTTCGGCGCCTCCGGCGACCTTGCCCGGCGCAAGCTGATTCCCGCCTTGTACAATCTGATCGAGTGCGGACAGCAGATGAAGCCGCGCGATTTTGCCGTGCTCGGCTTCGCCCGCCGTACAATCCCGCTGCAGAAATTCAGGGGCGATGCGCGCGAAGCGGTTGCGCGGTTCTCACGGCTGGAGATCAACGATGGATGTTGGGGTGAGTTTGCCGAACGCCTCGACTATCTCTCGGGGTTGGACAAACCTGACGGCTTCATCCGCCTCAAGCAGCGCCTTGAGCAAACTGAAGCCAAGCGCGGCCTTCCGCCCAACCGCATCTATTATCTATCGGTACCGCCCGAGGCGGTGCCGGAATGCCTGAAACGGTTGGACGAAGCCGGCCTGATTGCCCGGCCAGGTGCCGCCAACTTCACCCGTGTAGTAGTGGAAAAGCCGATTGGCCACGACCTCGAAAGTGCGCTCGAAGTGAACCACACTCTGCATCGCTACTTCGAGGAATCGCAGATTTTCCGCATCGACCATTATCTGGGTAAGGAGACGGTCCAAAACCTGCTCGTGTTGCGATTCGCCAACACTATTTTCGAGCGCATGTGGGGCGCGCGCAAGGTCGATCATGTGCAAATCACGGTCGCCGAGCGCGAAGGACTGGGGTCGCGCGCAATGTATTATGAACCATCCGGCGCATTACGCGACATGGTGCAGAATCACATGCTGCAGTTGCTTTCGCTGATCGCCATGGAGCCGCCGGTCTCGCTGAATGCCGAAGCAATTCGGACGGCCAAGCTTGACGTACTTCGCGCGCTGCGACCCGTGCCCGCCGGAGGAGCTTCCAGCGTGGTCGTCCGCGCGCGTTATGCCGCCGGGACGGTCGAGGGTGCGTCAGTGCAAGGCTATTTGCAGGAAAAGGACATCCCGGCCGATTCGCATACGGAAACCTTTGTCGCCCTCAAGGCGTACGTCGATAATTGGCGCTGGTCGGGTGTGCCGTTTTATTTGCGCACCGGGAAACGGCTCAGTAGCCGCGCAAGCATGATTCACCTTCAGTTCACGGACGTGCCGCGGATTCTATTCAACCGCTCCAACACGCTGCCGGCGAACGCCATGACAATCCGGATCCAGCCGGACGAGGGTTTCTCGTTCGAGGTCCTCGCCAAACAGCCGGGACTCGACCTGTCGCTACGGCCAGTGCGCATGAATCTGAGTTACGCCAGCGAGTTCGACCGTCGCTCACCAGACGCTTATGAACGGCTGCTGCTGGACGTGATGGACGGCGACCATACCTTGTTCGTCAGCGCCGAGTTCGTCGAAAAATCGTGGGAATTCGTGCAGTCGATTCTTGATCAGTGGCGGGAGGACGCGACGATTCCGCTGTACGAATATCCCGCTGGCAGCGACGGTCCGCAGGCCGCCGATCAATTGATCAACGTGGACGGACGCGCCTGGCACAAGCCCTGATGTGAGTCCAATGCGCGAAGTCTTATGAGCGATTCCCGCCGTTCTGCTGCAGAGCGGGGGAATTTTCGTCGAGAGCCTGTTCCAACGTCCACGGGCACCCGGCGGGAATCGCGTCATCGTTGAGGTTCAGCGCACCGAGCACGGTATCGCGCGCGTAAGGCCATGCTTATCCGAACAATTCGCCCGCACGACTCTTCAGTCCGGGATTCTCTTTGAGCACGCCCGTCACCCGCCGACGCACGTTGCGCACACTGAACTGCCACAGTCGTGCATTGTTTTGCCGCACGGCGGGCGAAGCATAGGTTAGCTTTAACAGGTGCTCGATCAATGCCTCCGCATGACTTTTAAAAGCATCGGCCTCCCGTTGCGCCACGTCCTCGATTTCCTCCGCCACGTTGTCCCAGTCGATCGCATTGATACGACGCTCTTTGGGTGCGCGCGCCTGTTCGAACGCCCAAGTGTATGGATCGCGCTCATATAGCGAACCCGTCGCGTGCCCGCTGTGCGCTGTCTTGTTCATGGTTCGAATCTTACCGCATATATACAGTGGATTTCAGTCATGTGAGTCGCCGCTTCTTAACAAAGTGGCATCAAGCGCCGCGATGATTTCTTCACTGAAACCAGCCGGCGCATCGGGGCGCCACACGACCTGCATCTTTTCGCTCAGCGGGAGATAGCCGCCGTGGCTCTCGATAAGAGGACGAATCTCATCGATAAACGCGTCCAGCCCGGTTGCCGATTGGTCGGCGGCAAACTCCCGTGGAGCACGTTGAACGACGAAGAACAGGCGCTTTAGATCTTCGTATGCCGCTGGATCGTCGCGGCGTATCGCCGCGAACTTCTCGATGTCCTTGAAGACGTCCCACGCGTTGCGCAGCGAAGTGAAGCGTAGCCTAGCCGAAAAATCGAGCTGTGCCAAGGGGACGCCGAGCTTCGCGCAGCATACGTCGATCACAGCGGCCGGATCGCTGATCGCAACCGCCGGCGTATCACTCCGACCCGCATCGTCGGGCTTGCGGCCGTAACGGTCGCGAAAATCCTGAAAAGTATGGGGCGTTTTCGCCAAATGGTAGAGTAAACAAACCCCGTCCGGCGCCAATATATTCCCGCTGATGTCGGCGAGAAGTTGTTCACAATCCGCAATAGTGGCGGCGTGATAGAGTAGATGGGACGAATAAACCAGGCGAAAGCGGGGCGGCGTCCGCTCATCGTGCGTGGTCAGCAAGCGGCGGAGATGTCCCGCAAAAGCGTCGCCGGCTTGTACGGCGAAATCCATCAGCGGGATTGTTCGCGCCACTTTCGCCGCATTGAGGGTTTCGACCGCGGCACCGTGGACCGGATCCGCATACGCAGGATTGAAATCGGTCGCCCTGACGATAAATCCGGGGGGAAAATCAAGCTCTGACAGATATTTCACTAGAGTATCGCACGGGCCGCAGCCAATATCCGCCACCCGGATGGGCGCGCTGCCAACGAGCACGATCCCTTCGTTCCCGAGCTGGCGGATGAAGCGGCGGTTGATCGTGGCCGTCAGGACCTTTTCGTCAGTACCGGCTTTGAAGCTGGGGTAGATCTCGGCGTAGCGATACTCGTCCAGCGTGATTTCACCTGCCATCGTGTGCTCCCTCTAGCACGCCCACCGGCCGAGATTATCAAGGTGAAGAGGAGCCACACAGCGTGCCATTGACGTCGCATTGTGGCGTGATCCCGCGCGCCCGCTGTTGCTGATTGAGCGACGCAATCAGGGCGTTGGATTGCTGATCAATCTGACATCCGCAGAGTTGGCTCGCGCAGCAACTACAATGGGCCGCTTCCTCGGCCTTGATGATTTCCGAGACATCGCACGCGGCGAGTCCGTTGCACGCGGTCTTAACCAAGTCGCGATCGTTACATTGGTCGGTACACAGGGTCGCGTCGCAGGTCAACCCGGTCTGAACTCCGCCCGCTTGCGTGCAGGTGCTGTACTCCTGGCATACTTTCTGGCAGCTAACGTTGCTTCCGGGCGGCAGTACGGTTTTACCCGGAGTGTATAGCGGGCATCCAAAGCCCCCCGGTGCATCCGGCAGGCAACTGCCAGGCGCCGGCGCAGTCCCGCTTTGACTACTGTTGGAAGGCGCGGAGCTGGCGGCGGAAGGAGTAGCCGCGGGAGTGTAAGCGGCCGACCATACCAAATCATCTCCCAGCGAACACACCTGATCATTTTGACCGACCTGGTAGGGCCCGTTGAACACCGGGCACGAGCACTGCGCGATCCCGTTCGTGCCGGTCTCGTAGCAAGGAGCGGTCATACATCCGGCGTAGGGCGCCTGGGAACAGTTGGTTTGGCCGATGCCGTTGGTGGGCACGCAATCGAAGCTGAAAGTGGAAAACAGATCCGCGTGAGGCATCAAAGTGCCCTGGTTGACCGCCTGACAGACCGGCGCGGAATTCAGCGTCTGGCACTGTGAACCGTCGCTGCCACAGGCCGCGAGGGTTTCCACGTACACGTCGTGGTTGAGAATCGCGTTGATATCGACGAAGTAAACTCCATAAGGAATATCGAAGCATTGGCAATTGGCGTAGCGGCCGTCCGCCGTGGGTTTACAGGATAAGTCCTCGGAACCGGTGTTCGGCCCGGAATAATAACATAGGGCATAAGGTCCTCCGCGGCATGGCACGAAATTAGTGGGCGTGAGCAGGATATCGGCGTAGGCGGGGCCGTAAGAGGTGGTCCAGTTTTTCGGATTGCTCCAGAAAGCGTATGAATTGGGAACGAAGTGAACTTGCGTGGGCGGCGCGGGTTGTGATTGCTGATCGCCCCCGCAGCCAAAGCCAAATAACGCACACGACAGTAAGCTTACCGCCAACCAGGCGCAACGATGGTGTCTTTTCAAGTTTGGCCACCGAGTATTCATGCTGTAGCCGTTTCCTCCTAACCGGCGTTCGTTGATTGATACAGTTGTGGCGGGCTTAAGTCATGACTTTTTGTAGTCTTCGTGAGTAATCACGTCGTCGGCGCTGAATTCGCTGAGGTGGATGATCGGGGATCGGATGGATAGCGGTCCGGATAAGCCGGCTTTCGCACCGTCACACATTTGACGCATGCGGCTCACCGAGGATTACGTCAATCAGTGCGGTGGCCTAGTGACGGGGCGCTGAGCTAATCTAACGCGGCGCCGCCGTCACGCGCGATGCCCATTTCCACATCCTTCACGCGGGCGACGGATCGTCGAAAAGCGGAGAAGGCAAGCCAGTGAGCACTAGCAATGACACAGTCGTGATTTTGGGCGCCAATGGCGTGATGGGTGCGGCGGCGGCGGCAGTGTTTGCCAGCGGCGGGTATAATGTAGTGATGCTCGCGCGCGACCTTGACAAGGCGCGCCAGGCGCTTGAAGCGGCCAAGACGGCCGCGCGCGCCGAGGCCGTGGCAGAGCGGATTTCGTTGGGTTCCTATGAGCGCGATATGGAACGTCATGTCGCTCACAGCGCGCTGGTTTTTGAAGCGCTGGCCGAAGATCTTGTTCTGAAGCGCGAATTTTTCAAACAAATCGATGGCTGCCGCGGTCCTGAGACGGTGGTGGCGACCAATTCTTCCGGACTGTCGATCACCGCGATGGCCAGTGGGATGAGCGATTCGTTCCGCCGCCATTTCCTCGGCATTCATATGTATAATCCGCCGCATATCATCGTCGGGACCGAACTGATCCCGCATGCCGAAACCGACGATGCGGTGCTTAGCCGAATTGCCATGGCTTTTGGCAAACGCTTCGGGCGCAAGCTTATCACCACCCGCGATCGGCCTGCCTTCGTCGGCAACCGCGTCGGCTTTCGTGTGATGAACGAAGCCGCGCAATTGGCCGAGGAACAGGGGGTGGCGTTTATCGATTATCTCATTGGACCACATACCGGGCGCGCGATGGCCCCGCTCGCGACTGTTGACCTGGTCGGGTGGGACGTGCATAAGGCTATCGTCGATAACGTATATGCCAATTGCGAGGACGAGGCGCGCAATTGCTTCAAGCTGCCGGCCTATATGGAGGCAGCCATCGCGGAGGGTCGTTTGGGGGACAAAACCGCCGAAAAGGGCGGTTTCTATCGTCGCGCGGCGGGCCGTACGGTTGAGGTGCTTGATCCTCGGAGCAACTCTTATCAGCCGTTCATTCCACCGCGCCCCATCGATTTCGTCGAGCGCATGAAGGCGCTCAATCGCGTGGGCCGCTATCCCGAGGCGCTGCGGACGCTGGCGCAGGCGGAGGGACGGGAGGCCGCGCTCGCGCGCAAGGTTGTGCTCGGGTATGTAAGCTACGCGCTCAATCGCGTAGGGGATGTCGCCGCGTCCCCCGCCGACGTTGATACTATCATGAGCTACGGCTTTAATTGGACGCCGCCATGCGCGATTGTCGACCTTATAGGAGCGCGCCGGACGCTTGAGCTGATGGCCGATTGTGGACTGATAGTGCCGCCGGTGGTCGAGCAGGCGGCGGCAAAAGGGACTAAACTGTTTAGTAAAGGGGTGCTCGAATACGGACGCACCTTTGTTGGCTAGCGCACCGTGCTGCGGGGCTGAGCGAGTGAGCGAATCTTTATCTAGCCGAAGGCTTGCGGACTCGCCCGCTCCACGGAGCTGCGTTTAGGAATTAAGCTAAGGAGTAAGCGATGAGCAAACCGGCGCCGGTATACATTCTGGGTGGAGCGCAGAGCGATTTCGCCCGTAACTGGACCAAGGAAGGCAAACATTTCGTGGCGGTGATGGGCGAAGCGGTGCAGGATGCTCTGGCCGCGACCGAAATCGACGCAAAAGAAGTTCAAACCGCCCACGTAGGCAATTTCGCCGCGGAACTTTATGCCAAACAGGGGCAGGTCGGAGCCTTCTTCCTGGAAACTGATCCGATCTTCTCTGGTATTCCGACCAGTCGTCACGAGGCGGCTTGTGCCTCGGGCTCGATCGCGATTCTCGCCGCTTCCGCCGAAATCGAGGCTGAGCGCTATGATCTGGCCGCCGTAGTCGGGATGGAGCAGATGAAGACCGTTGACAGCGTCACCGGCGGTGATTATCTCGGCACCGCTGGATGGTACGAGCGTGAATGCAAAGGCAAGGATTATCCTTTCCCGCGTCTATTCGGCCGGCTCGGCGACGAATATGACCGCCGCTTCGGCTTGAAGGACGAACATCTCGCCCATATCTCCGCTGTCAATTATTCGAACGCCAAGCGCAATCCCAACGCGCAGACCCGCAACTGGTTTATGAGCGAAAGCAACGCCCAGCAGACCAGCAAGTTCAATCAGGTCATCGCCGGGCGTATCAAGGTCAGCGATTGTTCCCAGGTTACCGACGGCACCGCCGTGTTGTTTCTTGCCTCCGAAAAATTTGCCGCCGAGTATGCCCGCTGCCATGGACTGACGCTCGACGATCTGCCGCGCATTCTCGGCTGGGGTCATCACACCGCGCCGATCGAATTCGACGTTAAAGTCGCGGAGAGCAAAAACGACAAATATGTGCTGCCACATACCCGCGCGGCTATTCTCGACGCTTTCCAGCGCGCCGGAGTCGGTTCGGTATGGGACGTTTCGGGCATCGAGACTCACGATTGCTTCACCACCTCGGAGTATATGGCCATCGACCATTTCGGCCTGACCGCTCCCGGCGAGTCATGGAAGGCGGTTGAAGAGGGCGTGATCGAAATGGGCAACAAGATGCCGGTTAATCCGAGTGGCGGACTCATTGGCGCGGGCCATCCGGTGGGCGCGACCGGTGTGCGCCAGATGCTCGATTGCTACAAGCAGATTGTTGGCAAAGCCGGCGAGTATCAGGTTGAGGGCGCGAAGAAATTCGCAATGCTTAACATCGGCGGCAGTGGCACCACCAGTTGTGCGTTTGTAGTCGGCAAATAACCTTCGAAGCCGGCTAATCGCGCAGGCCCATTGGCCACGCGGGTTTCCGCTAATTCGAGCGTCGGCGCACCGGTTGGCGCCGGCGCTCGCGTTTGCTTTTGACGATCATCGACGCCAGCTTCGGTTGTGCCGTTCGCTTCACGGGGGAAGGTGTTGCGGTTGCGGGCTCTCCATCTTTGGGAGTCTGAGCTTCCGCCAATGCGTTGGCCGCGTGCAGGCCCCCAATCGATACCAGCAGGATTGCGAATGCGAGCGGCCACATAATCCGCGACGGCGCCACCATCCCAGCCAGAAAAGCCACAAACGAGATCGGCATCGCCAGGATACTGGCCAATTCAAGGCCGCGTATGTTGCCGTCGAGGTAAGCGGAGCGTTCGGCCAGGCCAAACCCCGCCAACGAGACCAGGTAGGAAATCACCGTCAGAGACAAACCGGTCTCACCCGTGTATCCGTTTTTGACGTGAAGCCCGAGAATAAAGCCGAGGATAACGAACGGATTGATAATCCCGATCATCAGGCTCACAAAAACCAAGGCATACCAGCGGCCGGTACCCGACTTGATTAAATGCCACCAGGAAGTCGACATGGAAAACGTCCCCGCCAAATGCTGATACGCTACTTCAACACGCTTGCGCTCGCCGCGCGCTTCCAATCTACTCGTTTGAGTTCCCCGCGCCAGAGCGCGACCGCAGGTTGGCTAAAGAAAAACCGCGATGCGGCCAACTGCTCACGGCCGCGCGCGTTGCCAGGACTCCGCTCTGGTAACGACAGCGCGGAGACGTATCCGGAATGCTGAGACGCATCAATAGTCCGCCGGGAAGTGCCCCGTCGTTTTTTGCCAAAAAAATCGGGCTCGGTTTCGTTCGTGCAAAAGATTCCGATCAGCGCGAGCGCTCTTCCGACCGTCGGCATGGAATGCCGCGCCGAATCCTAGTCAAGGAGGTGAATTGGCTGGGTGACCTTGTCATGAGTTTGCCCGCACTACGCGCCATCCGTGCCGCGTTTCCGTCCGCGTGGCTCGCGGTGTTGGTCAAAAGCGAATTGGCCGGCTTCTTCGACGGAATGGATTGGATCGACGAGGCTATCCCGTACCGAATCCGCCCGGGCGCACTTGGGCTGCCCGACAAATTTCAAGTGATACATCGAATTAATGCGGGTCACTACGATATCGCGGTGCTCTTTCCCAACAGCTTCGCGGCCGCATTATGGCCCGCGCTGGCGCGTGTGCCGCGCCGCGTTGGTTACGCGACTGATCACCGCGGGATGCTGCTGACGGATCGCGCCACGGCGCCATCTTACGCATTTACGGGACATCAATCGCTTTACTGGCTCGCGCTAGTGCGTGCGGCGCTTGTTACCGGCCCAGTCGATGAATGTAAATTAACGCTTGAAGTCAGCATGGGAAATCGCGAGCGTATGCGCCAATGGCTGAGGGATAATCGCCGATGTCCTGAGCGCCGCTTGATTGCGTTGACACCTGGCGCGGCCTACGGGCCGGCCAAGCAATGGCCTTCGGAGAGCTACGCGGCTCTGATTGATCTGCTCGCTGAGCGTCATCAAGTCGAATGCGTGCTGTTGGGCGGACCCTCCGAACGTGGCGTATGCGAGCGTGTCGCCAGCTTGACCAGGTATCCAGCCTTGAACGCGGCGGGTCTGACGACGGTTGGCGAGCTGATCGGTTTGCTCGCGCAATGCGACGGCTTTGCCGGCAATGATTCCGGTGCGATGCATCTGGCGGCGGCGCTCGGCATCCCGGCGGTCGGGATCTTCGGTTCGACCGCTCCAGGGCGGACCGGACCACGCGGCCCGCGCGCGAGCGTCATTTATCGTCCGCTCGAATGCAGCCCTTGTCTTAAGCGTACTTGCCGTTTCGACCATTATCGCTGTCTTCGCCAGATCACGCCGGAGGAAGTCTGTGAGCCGCTCGCGCGAATGGGCGCATTCGCGGCCGCGCCATAATCTTAAGTGCCACCTCAATATAGAATCGCGGAGAAATGCATGAAGCTGGGCGATATAGCGCGTAACCTTGGCCTTGAACTCAACGGCGATGGGGCAATTGAAATCACGTCGCCATCCCCGATTGAGGCCGCCGGTCCCGGCGCGATTACCTTCGCGACCGGATCGAAATATGCGGCGGCATTGTGTGCCAGCCACGCCAGCGCCGCGATCGTGACGCGCGAGTTGGCGGCCTCGGCACCTTGCGCAACTTTGGTCAGCGGCAATCCCGCTTTTGATTTCGCGCGCGTGCTCGCGTTGTTTTTTCCGCCTTACCGCCCGCCCGTGGGGATTCATCCGAGCGCCGTGATTGCGGCGGACGCCATGATTGGCGAACAGGCAAGCGTCGGGGCTTATTGTGTGATTGGGGCTGGGGTCAGGATCGGACGTTCAGCCGTCATCCATCCGCACGTTACGGTCTATCCCGGCGTCAGCATTGGCGATGATTTCGTCTGCCATAGCCATGTTTCAATCCGTGAGCAGGTGACCATAGGTAACCGCGTCACCATTCTCAATGGCGCGGTGATCGGGGCGGACGGATTCGGCTTCGTTGAGCATCAGGGGAATCTGATCAGAGTGCCGCAGGTGGGCGCCGTAATCATTGAAGACGAGGTCGAAATCGGCGCCAATACCACAGTCGACCGTGCTACGATGGGTGCGACGATGGTCCGGCGCGGCGTGAAACTCGACAATTTGATCCAGGTCGGACACAACTGTGAAGTTGGTGAATTCTCCCGCATGGCGGCGCAGTCGGGACTGGCTGGATCCGTCAAGGTTGGCAACTGGTGCCAGTTTGGGGGTCAATCCGGCTTCGCCGACCATGTTGAGGTCGGCAATCGCGTGCGCGTGATCGCGCAAGCCGGCGTTCACAACGATCTCGCGGCGGACGCGCTGGTGGGTGGCACGCCGGCCATCGAGATGCGCGCGTTCCGCCGGATGGTCGCGGTTGAGCCGCGCTTGCCAGAGTTGGCGCGGCGCTTACGCGCACTTGAACGGCGGCTTGGCCGTGATCGCCTTGATGACGAACGAGACTAACGATGTATACGAATTTCCCGACTCTTGATGACCGGGAATAGCCGGTTCACCAACTGGCGTGGTTCTTTCATTTATTCGCCGGCAGGCATTGACGGAATCCAGTGTGTAATTCACTTGGCAAAACAGGTTAGACGGTCCGTGATGGGTGAGATAATCGATTTCAGTGCGATAAAATCGGGTCGAGTCGGCGGCAGGCGGCGCGCCGCACTAGTGGGTGAGGTGAACGCGCGAGAGCTTGCTCCGGCGGGCCTGCTCATCATGATTCGCACCAATTCGCGAGTGCGGATTTTTCTGCTGCTTCCCGCGCTCGCGCTGATATTGGCGGCATTTTCGGCATGGGGCGGCGGCTACCTGATGCTGGCGATTCCGAGTGCCGCTTACGAAGGCTACAAGTACGAACACAGCGGAGGCTCGTCGTCCAGTTCCACCGCCAACAATTCGGCCAGCGCGAGCAGCAAGCGTCACAACTCGGATTCGAACACCGAATAGTCAACTCCATTCGGCACAGGCGACCAATTTTACATTGATCTACCGCGCATTATTCCTGCGGCTTCAGCGCGGGCGTGTCCGCGCCGGCCTGCGGCTTGGCCGACGTTTCGTTCGAACCACCTGACGTGTTGGCCGGGGCCACGGGCGAGGTTAACATCTGGCGCACGCGCATGAAGGGTTCGATGAGATCGATGGGCAGCGGAAAGACGGTGGTGGAATTGCGTTCCGTGGCAATTTGGGCAAGCGTTTGAAGATAGCGTAGTTGTAATGTGATCGGGCTGTGGCCCATGATCTCGGCGGCTTCGGCCAGCTTCTGCGACGCCTGAAATTCGCCCTCAGCGGCGATCACCTTGGCGCGCCGGTCGCGCTCCGCTTCGGCCTGCGCCGCGATCGCGCGTTGCATGTCCTGTGGCAGATCGATGTTGCGCAATTCCACGAGCGTGACCTTGATGCCCCAGGGTTCGGTCTGCGAATCGATAATTTCCTGAATCTTCGCGTTGACCTTTTCACGCTGGCTGAGCAGGTCGTCGAGGTCGGTCTGGCCGCCGACCGAACGCAGCGTCGTTTGCGCCAGTTGTAGCGTGGCGAAGAGATAATCGCGTACCTCCGTCACCGCGCGCGACGGGTCGATGACTCGAAAATAAAGCACCGCGCTGATCTTGACGGTGACGTTGTCCCGCGTGATCGCGTCCTGTGGCGGGATATCCAGCGTGATCGTGCGCAAATCGATGCGCACCTGCCGCTCAATCACGGGAATGACGAAGATCACGCCGGGGCCGCGATAAGGCGTCAGCCGCCCGAGCCTGAAGACCACCGAACGCTCATATTCGTTTAGAATCTTGAGCCCGCTCAGAATCACAACCAGCACGATAAAAATGGCGACTCCGATTCCGATCCCCATACGTGTGTCCCTCCCAATTGCCGCGAATTGCGGCCGTCAAAAAAATCTCCACAAAGGCATCATGCTCGCTCCGCTGAGCGCCGCGAAGAATTCGGGACCTTGCCCTTTTGATGCTTTTCTCCGGAATTCTCCGCTGGATCTCGAACGCACGTCGCGGGCACCTTGTCCTGAACGCGATCGCAACTCCGCTTCGCTTCGGCTGGTGCAATCGCTGCGCCCGCGGCGTCGCTAACGCGCGGATTCCCGGCGCACCTCGATTTGCAGGCCTTTAACCGCAACGACGCGCGCGCGCGTGCCGGGATCAAGCGTCTCGCCGCTGACCGCGCGCCAGTTCTCGCCGTGAACAAAGACGCGGCCGGGCGCACCCGGCGCGATCGGCTCGCGGACTTCGCCGATTTTTCCGATTAAGCCTTCGGAACCCGTGGTGGCGCGTCCGCGACGCTCGAATGCGAGATAGCCCAGACCCAGGATCAGCACGGACATTCCAATTGTCGCTCCGGCGATAATCCCGCGGCTAATTTCGAGATTGGTTCCAGCGCTGTCGATTAAAAACAGCGAGCCCAGGACGAAGGCGGCGAGCCCGCCCATAGCCAGGATGCCATAACTGGCCACGAACAGCTCGGCTATCAGCATCGCGATGCCCAACAACACCAGCAGCACACCCGACAGATTGATCGGCAGCACCTGGAATGACGTGAGCGCCAGCAACAGGCAGATGGCGCCGGCGACGCCGGGCAAGAATACCCCCGGGTGAGCGAATTCGAAATAGATGCCGGCGATACCCGCCAGGAACAGCAAATACATCACGTTGGGATCCGCGAGCAGATTTAGCACGCGAGCGCCCAACGACATTCGAATGTGGCGGAGACGGGCGTCGGCCAACTCCAGCCTGATCCGGCGTCCGCCCGCGACCGTGACCACGCGCCCCGAGGTCTGGCGCAGAAGCGCGCGCAGATTCGGTGCGACGATATCGACGACATGCAGCTTAAGCGCCTCGCCGTCGGTTATGGCGGCGCTTTGGCGCACCGCTTGCTCGACCCATTGCTCGTTACGGCCGCGCTCATGGGCAATCGAGCGGATAAACGATGCCGCGAAGTTTTCGATCTTTTTGCCCTCGGGTCCTTTGATCGCGGCGCCTCCCTCTCCGACTGGATGCGCCGCGCCGATGGTCGTGCCGGGCGCCATCGCGGCGATGTTTGCCGCTTCTGTAACGAAGGTGCCAGCCGAAGCGGCGGTGGCCCCGGACGGTGCGACATAGACGATCACCGGGATTGGCGAATTGAGCAGCGCTTCGACGATTTGCCGCATCGAAGTCAGTAGTCCCCCCGGTGTATCCAGTTCGATCACCAAAGCCGCCGCGTGGTCGCGGCTCGCGCGTGCCACCGAGTCGCTGATGAAACCGGCGCTGGCCGGATTGATCGACCCGTCAAGGGTGATCACGTCGACTGTCCGAGCGGTGAAGGGCGCGCTGGGTAATTGCGCGGCACCGCTCGTGATTGCGGCGCCCACCGTTACGCTAAAGAGCAATAGTGAAAACCATTTTAATCGATAGCGGCGGGATTTCACGGTCAGCGCAAGCGCGCTTGCGTGGATGTTAGCGGATCGCGTTGCGCGCGAAGCGAGCCAAAGCTGTCTTCGGTGTGCGCATGTCTGAGCATATTAGCGGCTTGCGCCACGTGGCGGAATGGTTCTTCCCAGCTCTTTCATCACTTCTTGGATATCCGCCCAGACTTTGCGTTTCTCGGCGGGATTGCGCAGCAGATAGGCCGGATGAAATGTCGGCATCAGCTTGACCCCGCGCACCTCATGCCAGCTTCCGCGCAACTTGCTGATTGGCGTTTTAACCTTGAGCAGCGCCTGCACCGCGAATGTCCCCAATCCGACGATCACGCGCGGGCGCACCAGGTGGATTTGACGGAAGAGAAACGGTTCGCAGGCCGCGACCTCATCGAATTCGGGATTACGGTTATCGGGCGGGCGGCATTTAATCACGTTGCAAATATAGACCTCAGCGCGCGACATCCCCATGCCCCGTTCGATAATATCGGTCAACAATTGGCCGGCGCGGCCGACGAAGGGCTCGCCCTGAAGGTCTTCATCGGCTCCGGGAGCTTCGCCAACAAACATCAGCTCGGCCTCCGGATTGCCGATGCCAAACACAAGATTGTTTCTGAGCGGCGCCAACTTGCAGCGTTCGCAATTCCCGATGAATTCGCGCAAAGCGCCAAGATCGGCGGCGCGTTCCAGTCCCGGATAGCGGTAGGACGGCGCCTCACCGGCGTCCGCTGTTTCATTCAGGGAGTCGCCCAGTGCGCGCAACGATTGCTGGGTGACTTCGCGCGGATGGGCCATGGACACCACCGGCCGCCGCGCAATCGGGGCGTCGCCCGGAAATTCGCCTGAAGTGCGCTGAATCATCGGCCGAGCCTCATCAGGCCGGGAAATCGCGCTGGAGCCGATGGACGAGGCGGGCAAGCCTTCGAGTCCTTCTTCGCGCAATTGTTCAACGTAATCGCGGAGCGTGGCGAGCAAACACGCGCGGTCTGGCGGCATTGCCGCCGCGCTCATAAGATAATCCTCAGTTCGGCGCGACCAGTCGCATCCTGGATTGACTCTCCGCCCATGCTTATTGCCGCCGCTATCGCCGTCATTCTTACATTCATTTTACTCGTCCCGGCGCCCGCTTTCGCATGGGGACCGGTGACCCATATTGCCCTTGGGGTGCAGGTGCTAGCGACGGTTATCACCCCGGAACATCCGCTTCAAGCCGTGCTCGCCAGCCTGCCGGAGGTTTTTCTTTACGGCAGCCTTGCGCCCGATATTGTCCAGGGCCGCCGGTTGCAAAGCCGGCTTCGGCGCCATTCGCATAACTGGTCAACCGGGAATTATTTACTCGAATCGGCCGGCGATGAGCACGAACGTGCCTTCGCCCTGGGCTACATGGCGCATCTGGCGGCCGACGTGGTGGCGCACAATTTTTACCTGCCCGCGCGCTTCATTGGACATTTTGATTCCGGCTTTGCCAGCCACATTTATAACGAAGGCTGTTTCGACAGTCTCTACGAGTCTGATTATCGGGAATTGCTGCTGAAGCTTATCGCCCTCGATTTCGCCGCTCTCGACGCGATGCTCAGTCGCGCGGTTGATTCGCCGCTGGTGTCATTCTCAACCCACCACATCATCTTCGAGGGCGGCTTGCGGCGAATTCGCCAATGGGACCGCGTGATCAAGGCGACGCGCGGCGCGCGGCGAATTGATCGGATGGAAGCCGAACTGTTTTCCGGCGCAGCGCGCGGCGCGATCGCTGGAATGTTCGAGCTCGGTGAGCAGGCGCCATGCTGCCGGTTCGATCCGATGGGAGCGCAGGCGCTCGCCGGCGCGCTGTCGTCGCGGCGCAACCTGCAGCGGCTTACGCGAATGGGGCCGAAAGCACGTAAGAGCGCGCACGAGCTGGCCAACTCGATGCTTGCCGATGTCACGGCGCATTTGCGCCACACTTCATTCGATCAGGGTAAATAACTGGAAAAATCAGTTTGATCAGTTTGAGGCACCGCGTGCCTTATGCCCGGATTCGCCGCGGACACTTAATAGCGCATCGAGAATCACACCGGCGACGTCGTCCTTGGTGAGTAGTGGATGGCTTTGCAAGCGGCCGTCCCCGCCGATGATCGTCACGATGTTGGTGTCGGTGCCAAAGCCGGCGCCCGCGCGCGTGACATCATTGCCAACGATGAGGTCGAGCTGCTTGCGCCTTAGCTTGTCGAGCGCGTTGGCTTCCAGAGATTCGGTTTCGGCGGCAAAACCGATCAGCAAGCGGTCGCCCTTTTTGGCCGCCAGGCGCGGCAACTCATCGACGATCGGCGCCAACGCCAGCTCCAAGCCGTCGGCGCTTTTCTTCAGCTTCTGGGCGGTAGGATAACGCGGGCGAAAATCCGCCACGGCCGCCGCCATGATCAACGTCGAGCACCATGGAAAATTCTCTGAAGTCGCGCGCAACATCTCAGCCGCGCTGACGGTGTCGATCCGCTCGATTCCACGCGGAGTCGCCAGTGCCGATGGTCCCGCCACCATCCGCACCGTCGCGCCGCGCCGCCATGCCGCCTTCGCGAGCGCGAAACCCATCTTGCCCGACGAGCGATTGGAAACGAAGCGCACTGGATCAATCGCTTCCTGCGTCGGGCCGGCGGTTATCAAAATACGCTCGGCGGCGAGGTCCGCCCGCGTCAGCATCCGTTCGAGTTCGTCAACAATTACCGGCGGATCGGCCAGCCGTCCCTTACCTTCGTAACCGCATGCCAGTGCGCCCTCGCCGGGTTCGATGACAGTGACACCGCGAGCCCTGAGGCGCGCGAGGTTTTCGGCCACGGTCGGATGCGCGTACATGTGCACGTTCATCGCCGGTGCGAACGCAACGGGACATTGCGCGGCGAGCAGCACGGTGGTGACTAGGTCATCGGCGATCCCGCCGGCCGCCTTGGCGATGATATTCGCGGTGGCGGGAGCGACTACGATCGCATCGGCGCTGTCGGCCAGCCGAATGTGGCCGATTTCGGATTCCTGTGTGAGGCTGAACGTAGCGGTCGCAACCGGATTTTGGCTGAGTGTCTGCAAGGTCAGCGCGGTGATAAATTCCGCCGCATTGCGCGTCATCATCACGCGGACCCTGGCGCCGCGCGTGACCAGCAGGCGTACCAATTCCGCCGACTTGTACGCGGCAATTCCGCCGCTTACACCGAGCACAATGGCTTTATCCGCAAGGATTCCCATTGATTACGATTCTTATATTCCCGCGCCGCCGTTGGGAAGTGGCGCGTACCACGCGCCTCCGAATCTCCGGCTAACGAAGCTCTGCACAAGGAGTAATTCTGTTATTCTGAGTGCAACGAGGAATCCCGGATCTTTTCGATTTTGCGGGCTTTTTACCGGGATTCTTCACTTCGCAGACTCCGTTCAGAATGACCAATGGGTTTGCGCAGAGGTTCTCTAACCGCAGGCTCCGTTCGGAATGACAACTGAGGCTTGTGTGGAGTTCCTAACGAATTGCCCCGCTCTCAAGGGTGAATCCGGGGATAGTGGCGGCGGCTGGCCGTTCCCACAATTGCCAAGATGGTCCGGACGGCAGCGGTTTCCAATGCGCCTCAAGATACGCTGGCGGCCGCTGCCCAGCAGCGATCGCGACGTAACGGACTCGATAGTGCGTGATCAACCCGGATGGGTCGCTGGCGACGCGGGCATACGCGATCATCAGGCCGGCGAACAGGTCAGACCTTGGCCGTATGCCCACGGACCAGGGTCCCCATTGATAACTCACGCTAAAATTATGCGCCCAGGTTCTGAAAGTGTCGTAATTCGCTCCGCTCAGATATTGGTTGAGCGCCATCCGCGTCTCCCAATTCGCGTCGTCGAGCCATAGGCTCATCGTCGCCGCGTATCCGGACAGTGGATGCTGGTTTCGGGTGATTGCTGAATAATCACAAAAGGTTTGGTCGCCGGCGATAACGGAACCCGCAACCAGGCGCGTATTGTCCGTCTGTTCGGCACTGAAGCGGGCATAGCGAGCGAGCGTTCCGGCCGCGAATTTGTTGCGCAATGTATCGGCTTTGATCAGGAATAGGCCCAGTAAGAGCCAGCAGCAAACCAGCGCCGCGCCGGCGCCGGCCAGTTTGCGCCCGCGCTCGGCCTCATTTTTGATAAGGACGTCAGCCGCCGCGATCACAAGCAGGATTTCCAGCGTGCCGCCCCAGACCATGCGCCAATGACCGGCGCGAAGATCAAGCCCGGTAATGACATGGCTGTTGCTCAGAAGAACCGCACTGACGGCAAGACTCAGAAGGTACAGCGCGTCGCCTCGCTTGTTCATCCAAATCCAGGCCGCGGCCAACAAACAGCCGATCAGTCCCGCCTTCGGCACGATCACGAATGAAAGCCGCGGCACTGGAAGAAAATAGCTCATTCGGGCAAGAGCATCCGGGGCGCTATGATGCTTCACCAGAAGATTGCTTGCGAGAAGCGGTGCGCCGAACAGCAGGCCAATCCACAGGATATGGCAGTAGGCCGGCTGGCGCTTGTCGAGCAGGAAGGCGAGTACGAGAGCACCAGCGGCCGCTGTCCAAAAATAGAAATAGACGTAAAAGAGCAGGCCAAAGCTGACACCCGCGAGGGTGATACGCCGCCAGGTCGGTCGCTCACGCGCCCTGGCCAACAATATGATTTGCAGCAGCAGAAAGGGCAGGCCGAGTGCGGGGTCAACTATGCGCCACTGCTCAAGGAACACCGGAGGCCAATTTGAAAGCAGGCTCGTCGGATGGAAGAGCAGACGAACCGTCGCGATCAGTTGGCCTATGAATGGTTGCGCAACCAGACATCCAGCGTCCGCCATTACGAAGATCGCACAGCCGGCGGCGAGCCAGCCTCGCTCGAGGTAATGGAAGAAAAGCCAGTACAGCGCCAGAGCCATTCCCAGCGCGGCCCACAGATGCCAAATCTCATTGATGGCAAAGGGATCCGCGCCAAGTGCGCGAGCTAGCTTCGCCGCGGGTACGAAAAACAGCCACGAAAATAGCGTCGAATGGTTGGGATTTACAGGATCGGCAACCTGCCAAAAAGACGAATAATATGGCTGCGCGGATATCTGTAAGTACAACAGGTTGTCAGGGTCGGCGATGAAAATCCATTCATGAAGCTGACGCCACCACAAGAAGTAGGGCCAAAACGAGATCGTGATTCCGGCTCCGGCGCTGAGACTTATTGGCAGCGCGTGGGCCTTTATACCTGGCGTTAGCTTTTCGAGCGCCGCTCGCCGCAACGATTTCAACCAGCCAAAAGCCGTGCGTTCAACTTGTATACGGCGATGCCCGCCAGCTCACTTGCGGGCATGAAATCAATCTCTCGATCACGTGCTTGATGAGAAAACGGGCGCTGTTGCGGTGGCATTACGCGAGTTGATGCTGACGGTTTGAGAGCGCGGCGGCGTGGCCTCGCAAATCGATCGACCGGCTCAGCCGTGGCCTTCCACGAACCGGGCCTCCGGTACGGCGCGGCAATCGCGCGGGGCCCTCTTCATCAAAGCGATGCATCAGATGCGCGCTTGATTTCAGTAATGCGGCGATTGGCGTCCACTCGGAGCGTGACATGCGAAACCTTCCATCCGCCGGTCGAGTGCGCTCACCTCGACCGCAAGAGCCTGGATGCCGGCTAAGCCTTTCACGGTTTAGCGTTCGAGCTCGCCATTAATGAATTTTTCGACGCGATCGCGCGCGATGTCGTCGGCAATCTGACGAGGCGGATGTTTCATCGTATACGCCGCGATCGAGTAGAGCGGACCGCCAATCCCGCGGTCCCGCGCCAGCTTCAGGCATCGAATCGCGTCAATCACAACACCGCCCGAATTGGGCGAATCCTGCACCGACATGCGGAGCTCGAGCTCGATTGGAATACCGGCGAAACCCTCACCTTCGATGCGCAGAAAACAGACTTTGTTATCGTTTTGCCACGGGACGTAGTCCGAAGGTCCAATGTGCACGTCGAGGTCGGGAAGCCGTTCCGGCAACACGCTTTGCACCGCCTCGGTCTTTGATTTGCGCTTGGAGCCCAGGCGTGAGCGGTCCAGCATGTTGAGAAAATCAGTATTGCCGCCGGTATTGAGCTGATAGGTGTGGCGCAAGCGGATGCCGCGGTCGGCGAACAGCTTCATGATGGTGCGATGCAGAATGGTCGAGCCAAGTTGTGACTTGACATCGTCGCCGATCACCGGAATGCCCCGTTCGCTGAAAGCCGCCGCCCACTTCTCATTCGACACAATGAAGACCGGCATGCAGTTGACCAGGCTTACGCCGGTCTCCAGGCACGCGCGAGCGTAGCGTTCGACCGCCTGTTGACTGCCGACCGGCAGATAGCAGAGCATCACTTCCGCTCCGCTTTCACGCAAACGGGCTTCGATATTGACCGGCTTTTGCGTCGCCGCGACGAAAGTGCGTTCCTGTGGATAGGCGCTCATATGCTCGGCGATGCCGTCATGAATCTCGCCCATTTCCACCGCGACGCCGTATCTGGGCAGATCGCGCCAAATCGTCACGGTGTTGTTCGGCGGCGCGAAACACGCGTCTTCCAGCGGCCGGCCGACTTTGCGCGCGTCGATATCGAACGCGCAGGCGACCTCGATATCACCGGGCCGATAGCCGGCCAGATCATAGTGCATCAGCCCAACGGGCGCGCGGTGATCGCCGGCGGGCGCGTGCTTGTAGTACTCCAGACCCTGGAGAAGGGACGAAGCGCAGTTACCCACCCCAGCGATAGCTACCCGAATTTTCGACATTTCCTTCTTCAGCTCGCCTCAACACCTCAGAAACGCCGCCCCGATCGCGGACGTGCATCGATCCATGCGGGATAATAATGAAACAGCAAACGTTATGTTATTATCGGAGCGGTGAGGCAAAGTAAATTGTTCGCTACGAGCGCCAGACAGCGTTCCGCCACGGAGGACAGCGGGATTTACGCCGGGTCGCGCTTATCTGACCGTCGTGTAAGCAACCGCTTCGAAATTTAGCCTTTACATGCGCGCGATGATTTCGTTCGAGACTTCCTCGACATATTCGCGAAAGCCATCCATCGGCGGATTGAGAAAAATCTGGCTCAGCCCCGCTCGCCCCAACGCTCGCAGCCGTTCGATCACTTCCTCCCGTGTCGCCACCAGGGTCGTTGCGCGAATCGTGGCTGGCGTGATGAAGCGCTCTTCCGCCTCCGGCACGAACGTGCAATGACCGACATGCAAGCTTAAATATCGTTGCTCCGGAGTTCCGACCGAAGCAATATAGCGGGCGTACTCGTCGTAGACCGCGCGAGCGTCGTTGGGCAATGAACGGGGCTTGGCGTAGCCCGCCGCGAGTGCATGCAAATTAGTGATCACCCACGGCCCCACCATCCGTCGCACGCGCGGCGAGTCGAGATCTTCACCAGGTCTTAACACGCACAGATGGCTCAGCGAGACGCAGGGCAGACGCGCGTCAAGGGCGCGGCCGGCCGCACGCGCGCCTTCTTCAACATGGCGAAAGACGACGGCCAGGCGTTCAGGAGTGAGCACGCCGGTGGTCATGATCCCGTCGCTGAATTCGCCTACTAGCGCAAGCGTCCTGGGGCCGTTGCCCGCGACGTAAAGCGGAATCGGATCGTCCAGGTTGATGAAACGGCGATCGCGATGAAGGTAACGGATCGTCCGCGTCAGTCCGTCCGCGTGATAAACCGCTTCGCCCGTTTTCAGCAGGTCATGAATGACGCGCACTTGTTCACGGAATTCCGCGAATTTGACCGGCGGCAGACCCATCACGCGCCGCCCCGTATGGCCAGTACCGAAACCGAGCAAGCAGCGTCCGGGCGCGATTTGATTGATCGTGGCGATAGAATGTACGGTCACCGGCGCAATCCGATTGCTGGCGACTGAAATACCGGTGCCCAGCTTGATTCGTTTGGTATTGGCCGCCGCCAACGCCATGCAGGCGTAAACGTCGCCCCAGATCATCTGCGAATCCGGAAACCAGGCGTGGCTGAAGCCGAGCTTCTCACACAAAACGGTATCGCTGAGCGCGCGCTCGGGTTTGGTGAAAATCAGGATGCCAAAATCCATCGAGAGTCCTTCCATCGCGCCTCGTTGCGGGCGGGCGCGTTCCGATTATCATAGCCAAGCTGGGCGGTTGGGTGCGAATCGCGAGCTGAAAAACCCAGGTTCATGGTCTGCGCACTTGACCTTCGGGCCGCCAGATGGCGTCATGGCGGCGTGGCCGCGCATCCCAGCACCGAGCCTCCGCAGATGCTGACGGCGGCGGAAGCCGCTGCTCAACTGGGCGTCAAGCTTGGCACCCTCTATGCCTACGTAAGCCGCGGCTGGCTCAAGAGTTATCGCCGTAAGGTCGGCCGCCAGGCTCTTTACCGGCGCGCGGATATCGAGGCTCTGCGCGGCGTGACCGCGCCGGAGCGCGGCCGGCGTGCTCGTGGCCTGCCCGACGCGTCGTCCTGGGTGACGGTGGCGCAACCAGCGAGCGCCGATGCCGCCGCGCCCGGCGTGATCGTGGCGGAGTCGGCGGTCAGCTCGATTGTTGAAGGGCGCCTTGCTTATCGCGGCTACCCGATCGATGAATTGGTCGAACGGGCCACCTTCGAAGAAGTCTGCCTGCTGCTATGGAACGGCGCGCGCCCCAGTCTCGAGGAGAGCCAATCACTGCGCGCCGATATAGCGAATGCGCGGATGCCGGCCGCCGTCGCGGCCGCTCTGGCGGCGGTGGGCGCTCAACTTCCGCCCTTAATGCGGCTCACGGTGATGATGCCGAGTCTGGCCGCCATCGAACGCAAAGCGCCGCCGCGGGCGCGTGTCGAGCAGGCCCGGCTCATCGTCAGCATGTTGCCGCTGGCGCTGGCACGCGCGTCCGCTTCGGACTCAGACGAGCTTGCCAAGGCTCAGCCGGGCGGCGTCGCGATCAGCCTGTTCGCACGCGTTATGGGCACTTGCGCCGACTGGCAAGCGGTCGCGCTGGACCGGGTGCTGATAGCCTGCGCCGAGCATGAACTGAACGCCTCGACCTTCGCGGCGCGCGTCGTCGCGAGCACCGGTGCCGACTTGTACGCATCAGTGCTGGCGGCGCTGTGTTCGCTTTCCGGACCAATTCACGGCGGCGCCTGCGATCGCATTGAAGCCATGTTTGACCAGCTCGAACAGGGGGTCCGTCTGCCGGAATTGCTAGCTGGCTATGCCGAAAAACGGCTGCTTCCACCAGGCTTCGGCCATGCCATCTACCCGGCCGGCGATCCGCGTGCCGTACTACTTAAGGCGGTTGCGGGCTCGATCGCAAAACGTAAGGGCAAACGACTGTTTGAAACCGCGCTCAAGGTTGAAGAGGCGGTCTGGAAACGCGAGCGGCTGCGCCCGAATCTCGATTTTTATCTCACGGTATGCGTGCGCATGCTGGGTTTTCCATTGAGAATGCCCGCTGCGGTGTTCGCCTTGGGCCGGGCGAGCGGATGGATTGCGCATAGCCTGGAGCAGTACGCGGATAATCGCTTGATCCGCCCTCGAATGCGCTATCGGGGCATGACGCTGCGCCATTGGATTTAATGTCCGGGCGGGAATGCGTTTGCAAACCTGCCGGCGGGAATGAGCATTTGATCGGCAGTTGTGGTTTGTACGAAGAATACGGGTTGCGGCAATTGTGTCTGCGAAGACGCGGAAACCGATTCGCCGATAGACTATTCAACGCACTACTGATTGCATTAGCAAGTCACAATTACCGACGCATTGAAGCACGGCATCCCAGGCTATAGCCGATTGACGGAGATTGGTATGCGAGTCAATAAATTGCGCGCGAAACTGAAGTCGGGCGAAGTCGTCCTGGGTACGCTGGTGTGGGGTACCCACGGACGTGGAGTAATGCATTCGTTGGCGATGGCCGGAATGGATTTCGTGATGATCTGCATGGAGCATTCCGACTACACCCTCGAGACCGTGACGGAGATGGTCGCGCACGCTCACGCCGCGGAAATCACGCCGATCGTGCGCATCCCCGACCTTCAGTATGAATGGGTCACGCGGCTGCTCGACACTGGTTGCCAAAGCCTGATCCTGCCCCATGCGCGCGATGGGACTGAGGTACGCCGGTTCATCGAATTGGCTAAGTACCATCCCGAGGGCGGCCGTGGGATGGCGATATATCTGGGGCCGAGCACCAATTATGAAGACGTGGCGCCGGCGGATGCGATGGCACATGGCAACGCCAATACGCTTCTGGCCGTTTTGATCGAAACCAAGGAAGCCGTCGAGAAGCTCGACCAGATGCTGGTGCCGGGCATCGATCTGGTATTGGTCGGTCATCAGGACCTGGCGCAGAGCCTTGGGATCCCTGGCGATTACAGGCATGCATCCGCTGATACGGGCGGCGACCGATAAGGTTCGCCAATTGTGCCGCGAGCGCGGTATTGCGCTGGCAGCCGCAGTCAACCAGCCGGACGATATGACGGCGGCGATCACAGGTGGCGCACAATTCCTGCTCTACGGAACGGACCTGGTGCTGATACGACGCGAGGCCCAACGCGCCGCCGCCGCCCTCGCGACATTGCGAACAGACAAGCCTATGTAACGAAATTTGCAGGTACGCAAGCGAAATGCGTGGGCGATTTGCTGATCACTGCTAATTCCAAAAACTATTGACTTCGATGCACGTGTTTCGCTTTTGTGCTGCCATTTTGCCGCGTGTTTTCGAGAAGCAGAGAAAGCTGTCCCATTCTAAGCCATTGCTTCCGCCGGTGGACCATCCGGTGGCAGTTTGAGCAGAGAAGTGCGATATCACTAATCTTCGTTTTTTGGCCGCGCTTAAGTTCCGAAACCGGCACGGTGTGGTGGCATTCGATATAATTCTTGCCCAGCTTTCCGTATTTTATCGCGAAGTCGAACCCGCAAGCTTTGCATGTCAGGCGCCCCTCCTGTTCCAATGCATTTTTCTTTGCCTGACTGACCAGCTTGGCGTTTCGTTCTCTCACCCGATGTGTCCGAAATGCGAGCTTGCCTTCCGGAAATTCGCTTTCGTCGTCGTCAGGAGGACCGTCGCCGGATCCACCAGCCGAGTTTTGCCCGCCAGCAGCTCCCAAGGCATGGCCGAGGCGCTTTAGCCATTTCTCTATGGCCTTACGCACCGGAGTTATTCCCGTCAGAAGTTGAAATGTGCCCGGCGCCGGGGGTGTGAAACGTATGTTCGGCCAGCGCTTAAGATCTTCTTCGTACCAGCCGAGGATCTGCACCGGGTAGCGGTAACGATACCAGTCCCATTGGCCGCGACGCCTGACATAATAACTTGAGCCGGTGACCTCGACC
>JBOHWL010000176.1:0-21075 GCA_050736615.1 Binataceae bacterium (SeqCode)
GCCTCAAAGCAAGCCCGTTGCAGACATCTTGCAGACATGAGCCGATTCGATAGTATGTCTGTATGTCTGCAAGCTTGAAATGCCAAAAAACCCTTGATTTTGTTGATGCCCCCTGCGGGATTCGAACCCACGGCCCCAGGATTAGGAATCCTGTGCTCTATCCATCTGAGCTAAGGGGGCGCGCCATCTGAGAATCCCATCGATTAGCCGCCCGCTCAAGCCTTCGCTTCAACCGGCTCGTTTCAAGCGGCGCTTGTCCGCCGCCATTCACGTCTGTGGAGAGTCGCGATTCTGCCAGCCGGAATTATTCGGGCGGGTGGCGGCGTGATTTTCTCCACTCGCTGAGGCTTTCGGTCGCCACGAAGAAGGTTGGGACGAACAGCACTCCCAACAAGGTGGCTGCAAGCATGCCGGCAAACACCGAGGTGCCCAAGGCATGACGGCTGGCCGAGCCGGCGCCACTGGCGATTACCAAGGGCAGGATGCCGAAGATAAAGGCGAACGAGGTCATCAGGATCGGCCTAAAACGCACGCGTGCGCCTTCAATTGCCGCTTCATGGAGGGATTTGCCCTGCTCATGCTGAGTTTTCGCGAATTCGACTATAAGGATGGCGTTCTTGGCCGCCAGACCGATCAGCATAATCAGGCCGATCTGGAAGTATACGTTATTTTCGAGTCCGCGCGTCCATTCGCCCAGCGCCGCGCCGAATACGCCGATCGGAACCGCGAGGATCACCGCCAGTGGCACGATCCAGCTTTCATATTGGGCGGCAAGGAACAGGAAGACGAAGATCAGGGCAAGAAAAAATGTGAAGACGATTTGGCCTTGCGCGCTGATTTCCTGGTATGAGAGCCCGGTCCATTCATAGCCGTAACCCTTGGGCAGGACTTTGGCCGCCAATCGTTCCATCGCGGCGATTGCCTGGCCTGAACTGTACCCTGGTGCCGCGGCACCCTGGATTTCGACCGAGTTGTAAAGATTATAGCGGGTAACCGAGTTGGGTCCGAGTGAGGGCGCGATATTGGTCAAAGTATTGAGCGGCACCATCTGATTGGAGTTGCTGCGCAACCAGAAACGGCTGATGTCGTCGACATTGTCGCGGAATTGCGGCTGCGCCTGCAGCATCACCTGGTAAGTATGGCCGAACAGGTTGAATTCGTTGACGTAAAAGCCCCCCAGATAGGTTTGCAGCGTGCTGAATATATCGTCGATCGGCACGCCCAGGGTCTGCGCTTTGGCCCGGTCGACATGAATATAGAGTTGCGGAACGTCGGCGCGGAAACTGGTGAAGGCGGCCGCGATGGCGGGCGCATGGCGAGTGGCGGCGATCAGTTTGTTGGCGGTTGCCGCCAAATTTTGCACCCCGGCATCGCTACGGTCCTCCAATTCGAAGTCGAAGCCGCCGGTATGGCCCAGGCCCGGAATCGGCGGCGGGTTGAAGGTCATGATCATCGCCTGCGGCATCTTCGAGAATTGTGCCTGCACGCGCCCCATGATCGCCTCGATGCTTAATTGCGGCGCGGTGCGCTGGTCCCACGGCTTGAGCATGACAAACAGCGCGGCGGAGTTGGAGGCGGAGTTGCCGGAAATGAAATCCAGGCCTCCTACGCTCACCACGTTTTCGACCCCCGGCGTGGTTTCCACGATGTGCTCGATTTGTGACACCACGGCGGATGTGCGATCCAATGCCGCCGCGTTGGGTAATTGCACGCTGACCAGGAAATAGCCCTGGTCCTCAAGTGGCACAAAGCTGCTCGGCAAGACCATGAAGAGCAGATAGGCGATGCCGGTGAGGCCGCCAAGCGCCAACAGCATCGCGAGCCGATGCCGTGTCAAAAAATCGACCGCGCGCTCATAGGCCAGCGTGATCTGGCCGAAACCACGATTGAACCAGCGCTGGAGCCATCCCAGCGGTCCGCGGCTCGGCGACGGCGGCCGCAACATTAAAGCGCACAGCGCTGGACTGAGCGTCAGGGCCTCGAAAGCTGAAAGTAGCACCGACGCGACCAGCGTCAAGGCGAATTGCCGGTACAACCGCCCGCTGATCCCGCCCATGAAGGCGACCGGCACGAACACCGAACTGAGCACCAGGGCGACGGCGATAACCGGCCCCGAGACCTCGCTCATGGCTTTGCGCGTGGCATCCTTGGGCGTCATGTGGTCTTCATCAATGTGGCGCTGGACCGCTTCCACCACCACGATCGCGTCGTCGACGACCAAGCCGATCGCGAGCACCAATCCGAATAGCGTCAGCGTATTGAGTGAGAAGCCCAAGGCGTAGAATACCGCGCAGGCGCCGATCAGCGAGACGGGCACGACGATCATCGGAATCACGGTCGAACGCCAATTCTCCAAAAAGATGAAGACCACGACGAACACCAGGATGAACGCGAGTGCCAGCGTGAAGATTACTTCGTTGATCGAAGCGGTGACGAAGTCGGTGGTGTCGAGCACGACGTTGGCGTTGACGCCGGGCGGAAGATTCTGGTCAAGCTTCGCCAGCTCGGCATGAACCGCGCGCGACACGTCGAGCGCGTTGGCGCCGGGAAGTTGGTAAACCGCGATGATTACGCACGGATTCCCATCGAGACGGCTGAAGGAACTATAGGTCTGGGAGCCAAGTTCAACATTCCCGACGTCCTTGATCCGAACGATGGTGCCGTCGGGATTGGCTTTCAGGATAATGTTGTCAAATTGAGAGACCGTGTTCAGCCGCGCATTTGTGTCCACCGTGTATTGGAATTGCTGGCCCTCGGGCGCGGGAGGTGCGCCAAAATCACCCGCCGCGGTCTGCAGATTTTGGTTGCTGATGGCGTTACTGACATCGGTCGTGGTCAGGTCGAGATGCGCCAGCTTGTCCGGATTCAGCCACACTCGCATGCCATAAGTCTGCTGGCCGAAAATATTGACATTGCCGACTCCCGGCAGCCGCGTCAGCGGGTCAACCATGTTGATCGATGCGTAATTGCTCAGAAAAATCGCGCTGCGGCTTTGATCTTTGGAAGTCAGCGCGACCAGCACCACGAAATTGGTGGACTGCTTTCGGACCGAGAGGCCTTCGCGCGTCACCTCCGAGGGCAGTTGAGGTTCGGCCAGGGAGAGCCGGTTTTGCACATCAACCTGCGCCAGCGAGGGATCCGTGCCAATCCCGAAGGTCATGGTCAGGGTGCTCTGACCGGTATTCGAGTTGGTCGAGGAGAGATAGAGCATGTTCTCCGCGCCATTGATCTGCTCCTCGATGGGCGAGGCCACCGTCTCAGCCATTAAGAGCGCATTCGCGCCGGGGTAATTCGCGGTGAGTTGGATTGTGGGCGGAGAAATTTGCGGGTACTGTGCCACCGGCAGCTCCCGCAAGGCCAGCAGACCGGCAAGGAAAATGATGATCGAGGTGACGGAGGCGAAGATCGGGCGGTCGATGAAGAAATTGGAAAACATATCACCGGCCTATTGGCTCCCGCCGTTGACCACCGTTTGTGATTCGGCCACATGATCGGCCGCCGCCATTATTGGCATCACCACCATGCCCGGCCGCACCTTTTGCCCCCCTTCAACGATAACCTGGTCCCCCGCTTGCACGCCGCTATCAACGACGGTCATGTGAGCGACCGTTGGGCCAGTCTTGACCGGGCGGAACTCGGCTTTGTTGTCCGTGCCCACCACGTAAACGGACTGCTGCCCTTGAACTTGCTCTATCG
Organism: Binataceae bacterium (SeqCode); assembly: GCA_050736615.1. Classification (GTDB taxonomy): domain Bacteria; phylum Desulfobacterota; class Binatia; order Binatales; family Binataceae; genus JBOHWJ01. The sequence goes on from JBOHWL010000176.1 coordinate 3,697, forward strand.
CCTGCTCGGGCACCAAGACCGCGTTGACCTTTTTGCTGACCACCGCGCGAACTCGCACGAACAGTCCAGGCCGCAACAAACCCTCGGGGTTGCGGAACTCGGCGCGCAGGCCGAGCGTACCGGTGTTCGCGCTAACCGTCGGATTCGCCATCACGATGGTGCCCTTGTGCGGGTAAACCGTGTTGTTGGGTAAAATCAATTGCAGCGATGGAGTCGGCGCCGAATGTTCGCGCAAGGCGGCTTCCTCGTAATCGAGGTAGGCACGTTCGGTGACGCTAAAATCGACGTAAATCGGATTGATACTGTAAATAGTGTCGAGCACGGTGTTATTCGCCTGCACCAAAGCACCTACTTTAACCTGCGCGATGCCGATATTGCCCGCGAGCGGAGCGAAAATTTTGGTATAGCTTAGATTCAATGCGGCGGTTTCAACGGCAGCCTGGTCGGCTTCGACGGTGGCTTTGGCTTCCTCGGTTTGCGCGGTTTGCGTATCGAGCTGCTGACGCGCCAGGACATTTTCGCGATACAGAATTTTATCGCGCTCGAGATTCTTTTGATCATCGCCAAGGGCGGCCTGAGCCTGCGCGAGGTTAGCCTTGGCTTGTTTCAAGGCGGCCTGATACGGACGGGGATCAATGACGAAAAGAAGCTGTCCTTTCTTTACGGTCGAACCTTCGCGAAACGCGATCTCCCAGAGCGGCCCGGTCACCTGCGAGAGGATTTCGACGGGATTTACCGCGGCCGTTTGCCCCAGGTATTCCTGATAGATTGGCACGGTTTTGCTCTGCGCCTTGATCACCTGAACGCTTGGCGGTGGTGGCGCGGCACGCTTTGCGCCCCCTGACTGGCAGGAACTGATGGCGATACCGCCAAGCATCACCAGACCAGCCAATAACGTCACGGCCGGCCGCCATTTTATTAATTGCATCAGTGCTTTAAATCCGATTGGTTAATGCCAATTGACGTTGCCGATAATATCGTATGGCGATGGCACAAATGCAGTTTGAACTTCCGCTATTTTCCGCGCGCACCGAGTCAATAGAGAGCCGAGCCCCTCACCAGTCCGTATCCGGCTGATTCGTAGTATGAACGCTGTCGCTGATTCCCGCATCCGGGTTAAGCCTGCGACGCGCTCGTCGCCGCGTCGCCCGCGGCCGGACTGGCGGAACCGAAGATGCGGCGGTCGAGCCATTCAAGAAATCTGCGATGATTGCGACGGAACTGAGCCCCCTCGGGCGCGCATCCGGTGAGCTGGCGTGTAATCTGCGGGAAGGCGCGAGGGAAAATCGCCAGCGCAATCATCGCGAGCTTTAGTTGGGCCACATCGACGCCATTGCCGCGACACAAACCAGTTTGCTCGTCGCGCAAGTGAAGTAGGCCCTTGCGCAGGCTATCCCGGCGCTCGTTCTCCGCGGTGACGCGGCGATTACCCGCCTCGAGCGCCTCCCATTGCAATAGTCGAACCCAGCCGGGATCCTTGCCGCAAATGGTATCCCACACCGAAAGCGTCGAGCCGAAATCGACCGGCACGTCCAAACTCTCGCCGTGCGTGATGGTTCGCCGCAAAATCTCGCGATAAAGCTCCTCTTTATTACCGAAACAATGGAACAACATGCGTTTGTTCACTCCGGCACGGCGCGCGATCGCCTCGGTGCGGGCGCCGGCCAAACCTTTGGCGGCGAATTCCGTCAGCGCCGCTGACAGTATCCGGCGACGCGTACGTTCCAGATCGCGACTTTTAACTGTCTTGTGTGTGGCGTTGTGCACTGTCCGGTTACTACAATTATCCAATCGGTGAATTGAGAACAAGCGCCGCGGCTGTCACAATCGGATGCCTCGGCGCGTATCCCGTTCGTCCAATTGGCGAAGACCTTTTTTCGGTGCGGTAATTCGGAGTTGGCCGCGGGTGGGCCAATCGCCAAAATGCGAAGGGCGTCTCCAAAATGCTTGCGTTCGACTGCCGACTCCGGCTCGATGGCCATTGACAGTGAGGCAGGCGGTCCTGCTCCGGATGCGTCGATGGATTGTTTTCCCCTGATCACGCCTCATTCGTAAACGCATATATAAGGACAGCGCCTACGGTGCGTTTCGCCGCACCGGCGCGAACAGGACTTCACGCCTTTGGCGCCACCGCGCCCGGACCGAGCCGAAGCTTTGCACTCTGACAAATAACCATACGATTATGGCATAAACCCGTACTAACTGACTTCGAAATGATACTCATTGTATGCGAGCCTGCAGCATTGACTATCCTTTCCGGCGGGTGTACCTATGTCTCGCCAAAAGCAAGAACGACCAAATTATTCGTGGCGGGTGCAAGCGTCCTCCTGGACTCGTTGAGTCAAACTCTCCGGCCGTAATCCCGTCTGGGCATGCCACCGAAGCCGTGGGGTGCTCCGTGTTAAAACCATAAGCCAGTCCGGGAACTATTTCCCGGCGTTATCAGGCTCGCGCGCTCGCGACAGGTCGCCGGTCTTCAGTGGAAGCCGGGCTGGCAACGCCGTCTCGCATATAAACCGGGAGATCCCAAAGGAAATCACGGCTCGATGCGGGCGTAGGCCTGCGCCATCCAGGCCGCACAGCGGCGGCTCAGAATACCGCTGGAGGGGTGGAGCATCGATGACCGCACCAATTCGTAGAGCCATATTCACAGGACATTAGCCAGCCGATTAAAGCTACACGGCTGGCCGCAGTAGTAACTTCGTTTCGACTGACCCGTCGTCTGCCGTTCCTGCCGCTGTTAGTCAGGGCGGAGCAGACGCATCCACCCGCGTGAGCCGTCGAGTCGGCTCGCGCTTAGCGCGAGCCGTGGCTCGCATAGGTATTTCCCTGTTCAGGAAAATACCTAGCGCGAGCCACGGTGGGAAACCAGAGAGGAGTGGGGCATGAAGTTGCATCTTCGACAATGTGTTGGTGTCGCTATCTTCGCCGTCGTAGCCCTGGGTGTTTGCCACTTGGCCCAGGCGCAAACCGCGACCGAAGTGGTGAAGGTGACCGCGCCCAACGACGGCCAGGCCGTATGGGGTAAAGTCGCATTGCGTGCGAACGTGGACCAAACCGTCAAGCACGTCACATTCTACGTTGACGGCAACGCCTACAAGTCGTGTAAACCAGACGGCGCCGTTAGCTGGAACGCCTCCAAGCAGAGCGCCGGGGATCATCTGATTAGCGCGATTGCGTATGCGTCGGACGGCAGCGTGCTAGGCAGCGATCAGGTGCATGTCGAGGTCAACAAGCCGATTTCAATCACCTCGCCTTCCGCCGACAGTACGGTTTCCGGACTGGTCGATGTAACCGCCAGCGCGCCATCGGCCAACACGGTGGACTTTTACGTCGACCAGAGTTTCGTCTCGAGTGGACCCCCGCTCGATTACGAGTGGAATTCCAATAACAGCGCTCCCGGAAGCCATACCGTCACCGCCAAGGCATATAACGCCGCCGGCGCCCTGGCCGGTACGGATTCCATTAATCTGACTGTCCAGCCGGCCACCACTTCGATCAGCGCCGGCACGGCAAGCTCATTTTCGAGGAAAAGGAAAGGGAGCAACGTCCGTATCTCGGCGCTGGCTTCGGCCGCTTACAATGCGGGGATTGTCTCGGATCCGAGTACTCAGGGACCTTTCGTTATTTCAACGCCGGGCGCGTCACTCCCCTCGGATTCCCAGTGCGCGGCTGAAATATCGAAGTCCTCGTGGGAGCCGCGGCCGCAGAACAATACGGCCAATCATACTCCGCCGACCGCCTCGCAACTCAGCTATTTCCACGCGGGTAGTTACAATATTCCGTCAAATTACATTGCGCGCGTGGACGGCAATTTCTCCGGCACCACCGACGAGATTATCCAGTGGGCATCGTGCAAATGGGGATTCAATCCGAGTGTGACTCGCGCCATCGCCGCCGGTGAAAGCCATTGGATGGAATCGGGGGCCGGCGATTTGACTTCCGATACAAAGCTTTGCCCCCCAGGCGCGGTCTGGAGGAGCGGCAAATGCTCACAAAGTTACGGTATCGTCCAGATTAAGTATATATACATGCCCAGAACCTGGCCGCTCAGCCATACCTCGACCGCGTTCAATCTCGATTACAAGCTCGCGGAGCAAAGGGCTTGTTACGACGGTAAGATTGCGTACCTACATCAACGCGGTGCGGGGTACGGCGGGGGCAGTGCAAGCTATCGGCTGTGGGGATGCGTGGGCGAATGGTTCAGTGGCAGCTGGTATGACTCGGGATCGAAGAATTACCAGGAAAGCATGAAAGCGCTATACGAGGAGCGCGTCTGGCTGCGTAGCTACTTCTAACCGCATTAGTTATCCAACGGAACTGGTCAGGCTGGCGTCGCCAGCCTGACCATCGTCCTCCAGGCCGAACCCACTCGATTGCGGAATGCTTCCTGAAGCCGCAATGCCACAACTCGCGACGCTCGTTAATGCCGATGAAGCGGTGCCGGATCGGAGGTCGCGACGGAATCAGCTTGCGGCAGTGTGAGCTTGTCGCAGGCGAATGGTTGGCAAACCGTTGCCGCTGATACCGCCCAGTCTTGCTTATGCTGATCAACGTCAAGGTATAGTAGGCCACCGCTTGATGCTCCACTGACAAGCAGCACAAGCCGCGCGCGTTTGTAATAGTTCGCAGTCCGTCCGCCATAACTGACGAAGAGCGGCATCGCGAAAACCACCGCGCCGGTAGTTCCCAGCCTGAGTCCAATGGCGGGATCATCACGAGCGAACCTCTGTGCCGCGTAATAGACATCGGTAAAACGGATGGCGACGTTGACCGCGATGACGATCGACAACGCGATCAAAGCTCCTGCAATACTCTTCAGCCAACCGGCTTTTAGCAACTTGCACCCCAGCGTGGATCAGTTTGGTTAATTACCAGAGCGAATTTGATTGGCTGTGAAGCAGGGCGGTTACTTGAGGGGCCAACTTCGGGCATGGTATGCGGTAAGCGAATCGACCGTCTGGAGGAACAAAATCATGGCTGCTAAACCGACACCCGCGCATGTCATCGTCGGGGGTTTTCCGCCCGCTTCTTCCGCCGGTCATGATATGGATTACGCACGGCTGCGTATCCTGCAAATGCTGCAAGAGAAAACCGGGATGCGCGCGACCGTCAGCAGCGACTTCGCCGATATAGCCAAATGGCTGCCCACCACACGATTCATGATTAGCTATGTCGCCGGGCCTTTCTTGAACGACGACCAGAATATCATCGTGCGCCAATGGTTGGAGGAGGGGGGGAGATGGCTCGCGCTGCATGGCAGCAGCGGCGGCAAGGCGGTTCCGGTCAACGGCCGGCGTCAGATGGTTAGGCTGGCCCATCACGATACGCTCGGCTGCTTTTTTCTGAATCATCCGCCATTGCGAAAATTCCGCGTCGAGGTCGCCGTCCGTCACCACCCGCTTACCAATGGTGTACCGGATTCGTTCGAGGTAATGGATGAGCTGTATCTGATCGAATGGAATCCCGTTCGCTCGCATGTCCTGCTCACAACCGAACTCGAAAAGGATCCGTCGCCGGCCGGCTTCGGCTTCGCCTACGACCGCGATACATCGCCGCTGGCGGACGGCAGGACCCGCGTGCTCGGCTACACTCGCGAAACCGGCAAAGGCGGCGTGACCTATTTCGCGCTTGGCCATTGTCATTCGCCGGTGAACAACGTGCAGCCCTTTGTGGATGCCAGCGTGGACGCATCTGGTATTACGCCAAAAATTTTTCGCGGCTCATGGGAGAGTGAAGCGTTTTTAACTCTTCTGCGCAACGCAATCGAATGGGGCGGCGCCGCCTGAATTTGCCGTGTTAATCGGCGCTTGCCGATGAAGGCGGGCGCGCGACGACGTGGAACTCTATCGTGACCACCTCCTCGGCCTCGGGAATGCCCATGAAACGCGGAACTTTAACGCCGAATTCCGTATAATTGAAGCTGGTGGCGCCGTCCGCGTACAGCACGCCTTGCGGACTCAATGAAACGCTCACGGGGAGACTGATTTGCCGCGTGGTTCCGTGAAGCGTCAGATTGCCGATCACAGTCGCTTTACCCACCGCTCCAGGGGACTCGATGTCGGCGTTTGTGATTCCCGTACTATCGAACGTAATGGTCTGGTAATCGTAGGTTTGCAACGACGAATGCATCAGTTTGCGGTCGAGATGGTCGCTGCCCGAATCGATACTGGTGGCGTCGATCACGATTTCAACGTGCGCGGTTGCCGCCGGACTGGCCGGGTTCCCGCGAATTTCACCATGTGCGATAGTGAATTTGACGCTGACATTGCCGCTCATCCGCGTAAGCGGTTTGTCCACCGTCGCGGTGATGGTCGAAGCTTTCGTGTCGACCTCGAGAAAGCGCGCGCAGGCGCTGCCGCCAAATAGCCCCAGCGCGACCGTGACGAGCGTCACAATTGATACGTACGCGACCAGCCTCTTCATCTTCCCTCCTCGAACGGTTCGGGTATACCCAAAGGCGCAATTATAGTTAGATCGGCGGCTGGCGCCATGCGCAAATCACAAAAGCCATCGCAAGTGCGAGAAATTCCGCGATTGGACAGTCTTGCTATTGTTGAAGCTCGAAAACCCGTGACGAGAAGCGGGTCGATGGCGGCTAATCCTGGAGCCGAGCCGAAGAAGGACCAATACGATCAGAAAGTCGCGCGGACTTTACGCGAACAACGCCATTATCCGGCGCCGTGAGGGCGGATTCACCGCGACACTATCATCCGTGAGCTGCTGCTCATCGTCAGCGTGACGGGCGTGATGAAGGGGATTTCTATTTGGTACTGATAAGTGACCACTACCTTGGCGTCGTCCGTGGATGGCTGATTGGGGTCCGCGGGCCACGTCACGCTGACATCGCCGGCGGTCAAACCCAGTCCGGGAGCGAAATCGATTGCCACCTGTGTGATTTGCGCGCTACTGGCCGGATTGGCGCTGGCCGGACCATGCACCATCGCGTAACGTGTCGCCTCGCGCGCCGCCGCGCATACCATATTGTATGAATAGGCCGCCAGGCCCAGCACAAATACGGCCAAAATCAATAACGAAAATACGCTGGCCACGACCGCGAATTCGACCGCGGTTTGTCCCGGGTGATGTTTGCCGCGTGGCGCGCGCTTCATCACTCCACCTGCATCACCGCTTTGCCTGATAGTGGCACGCTCGAAGGAATCCCAGGATAATTCAGCAGGGTATTGAAGATCGCATGAGTGTCGACCTCGACGAAGGTTGCCCAGCTATCGCCCGCGCAATAGGTGGCGGGGCATAGTGGCACGCTGGTCGAATTTTGGCATGTACACTGTTGCGCGCTGGCCGACATGTTGGGGATATTGGCCCCGTCGTATTGAGCGGCGGCGATCATGCCATTCGCGTCGGCCGCGGTAATCACGCTTTGCGCGCCATATTGCGCACCGGCGCGCGCCGCGTTGCTGATTGCGATACTGATATAGAAAAGCCGGCCGAAATCGGCCGCCGCCAGCAGGATCAGGATCAGCACGGGAGCGATCAGTGCCAGCTCAACGGCGCTCTGGCCGCGTGCCCGGCATGTTACGAACACGCCAACTCGATAGCTACTCATACAGCGTGCTTGATTTTATCGGCGATCCGTCGGATAACGACGAATAGTCATTACCTATTGTCATCGACGAATTGCCGTTGACACTCAGCGTGTCCGAAACCAGGAATGTGTAGCCGGAGGCGCTCGAATTGCCGTTGTAGGTCAGCGAGGTCGTGGGAAAATACAGCGCACCGTCAAAAGTCGAGCTCGAATTGCCGCTAATTACGCTGCCTGCGCCGTCACTGACCGAGCGATCCTGAAAGAATAATATCCCGCTGAGCGGCCCCGAGGCCGGCGCGCTGAAATTCGCCTGCTCATTGCCGCTCAACCAAATGGGCTGATAGCCGCCGGTGCCCGCCGTGTCGTAAAAAGTCACCCCCGCGCCGCTTAGAGTCGCGTTCCCGCTGACTTTGAGGCCACCACCCGCCAATACATAAGTGCCCGGGTTGAAATTGACCGTAGCGTTGCCGTTGATCGCGATCCCGCCGGCGTATGTGCCCGGACTCAAGGTCACCGTGTTGTTGCCGCCGATCGCCACCGGTCCGTCGAAAGTGTAAGTTCCGTCGCTGAAGGTTGTCGTTCCGGAGCCGGAGAGCGTTACGCTGTTGCCGCTGGAGGCCTGATACTGGCCGGGGTTGAACGTAACATTGTAGTTGGATCCATTCAGCGCAACCCCATTGCCATAATTGCCGGCCTCGAAAGTCACGTTGTCATTGGCGCCGCTGACCGCGATACCGCCTGGATATATCGCCGGGCTCAGCGTCACGGTCTGGTTGGATCCGCTGATCGAATGGGAGCCCGGCTGAGTGGCCGGTTGCGCGCCGTAGCTGCCGATCGGCGGCGCCGCCAAGCCTGACAACGGATCGGCGACGGGTGCGATCCTAGTGCGGGGAGGTGGCGTAAAGCGCACGTTGCCGTTGGTTTGATAATTTCCCGCGACCCCGATGGCGCTGGCCGCGATCGTGCCGTTGCCGTTCGCGCTCAGCGCGGTGGTGCTGCTCGAATCATCGATAATGCCGCAGGCCGAATTGATGCTGAAGTTGCCGTCAACCGAGATTGCGTTGGGCGCCGAGGGATCCAGCGTGTAAATGCAGGCGGGGCTGTTAATCGTGCCGCTCACCGCGCGCGCGCTGACCGTCATCGAGTGGTAGCCGAGCACGGCCAGAAAGTAGGTACTGACCGGTTGCGTGACGACCACTTCAATGTAGTTGACATTGCCCATGTATTCGCCCGCAAGCGGCGGATTATTTACAGCGACGCTGACGCCGTTCGCGTCACTGGTGAAACCGTTAAGCGTGGTGCCGCTTTCCGCCGCCGCCGTCACGTCCTCGCCGTACATCAGCGCGTTCGCAGCCGCAATCGCGCCCGCGTCCGCCGCCGTCTGCATCCTGCGCCGCGTCGCCAACAGGAAACCAATATCGACCGACAGGGCGGCGAAACCGATCAGGCAAAACATGGCGATAGCGGCCAGCATCAGCACCTGGCCGCGCTGATTACGGCTCAGCGCATGAATCCATGAACCGTTGACCAGGTGCGCGCGATCGTGATTGCTGTAAAAGGGGATCTTCGATCCGTAGATAGCCGTCCGCGTCGCCAAGTCAGCAAGCGTCATGCCGCTGCTTGCGGCCATGGACTAGGGCGCTTCGTATGCCGGCATTACGCTGAGGTAAGCTAACCGGCCGGAGCGCGCATGAGGATGCGAGGCGGCTGCCGGTCATGCGCAAAAACGGATCGCCCCCGCCGTCCTGATTTGGCACAAGCGGCGCGGCGCATGTCCGATTTGGCTACCTCCGTTGCCTTCCGAAGCGCAAAATCGGCTATATCTGGCTTCTATGCGAATGCCGCCCGCGTCGGGATTCGTATTTATTTTCGGAGGTGACGGAAGGATGCAAATCACTCACGAAGGCGCCGGTGACGACACGTTGTGCGGATGGGGTGAGAGGCAAAAGGCCGCATATTTTTTTGAAAATGCCGAAGTCATCATTCCGCACCGTCGCGCTCAACTCGCGCTTTTGGCCGATTTGCTGCCATGGCCGCCCGAGCGGCCGCTCCGCGTGCTTGATTTGGGCGCGGGGTTCGGAGCGGTTACCGAACAAATTATGGCGCGTTATCCACATGCCAGTTTCGTATGCGTGGACGGTTCCGAGGAAATGATCGAGTTGGCGCGCTCCCATCTGGCGCAATACGGCGAACGCGTTCGCCTGATGCATCGCGACATGGCAGTAGCGTCGTGGTGCGAGGGCATGGGCACCGGCTTCGACGCCGCCGTTTCCGCCCTCGCCATCCATCATCTCACCGACGAGCGCAAGCGCGCCTTGTGCGCCGAGCTATTTGCACTGCTCGCGCCGGGCGGAATTTTTCTCAATGACGAAGCGGTCGCCGCTCCGCCGGCGCTGAAGGAGCGCTTCGACGCGCTCGCGTTGCGCGAGATCCAGTCGCAGGAGCGGGCGTTGCGCGGCCTCACGCGCCCGCTCGAAGAGATTCGCGCCGAGTTGAACGAACGCTTGCGCGCCGCCACCCGTCACAGCCATATCGCGGCGGTAGAGCCGCAATTGGAATGGCTGCGCGCGGCCGGCTTCGAGGCGGTCGACTGTTATTGGCGCTTTTTGTCGCTGGCGATTTTCGGCGGGATTAAGCCAGCCGTATGAAACCCCGCGCGAGTCAAAAAATTCAGCTATGAAAACGCGGCAACTCGATATCAACCATCTCGATCTTGGCGAACTAATCCGTCCCAACGACGGCCTCGTCTGGGGTCAGGGGGCGGGGGAGCCGCTGCCGCTGATTGAAGCGCTGGTCGCGCAACGCCATCGGATCGGCCCGGTCTCGGCTTTTATCGGCGGGATTTCCTATAACAACACGATTGCGCCCGCGCATACCGACGGCATCCATTTCAGCGCCTTCGGCGCGATGGGTGGATGGATCCGTGAACTTGCGCGCGCTCACGTGCTCGACCTCATCCCTTGTCATCTGTCACAGATTCCCAGCTATTTCGCCGCCGGCGCAATTCCGGCTGATGTGGTCTTCGTGCAGGTGAGTCCGCCCAACCGGAAAGGTGAGTATAGCTATAGCCTGGTCAGTGAGTATGTGCCAGCCGCGCTCGAGCGCGCGCGCGTGGTAGTCGCTGAAGTGAACGAACGGGCGCCATGGACGTGCTGTGAAATGCCATTGACGGAGGAGCGGATCACGCACTTCGTGCACACCTCGCGCCCATTGACCCATCATCCGTCGCGCGAGTTCGGCCCGGTCGAAAAGGCTATCGCGGAGAGCGTCGGCCGTTATATCGACGACGGCACCACGGTCGAAATCGGCATCGGCGCGATACCGGACGCCATTATGGCGGCTATCGCCGACCGCCGCGACCTGGGTTTTCATTCCGGCTTGCTCAGCGATCGGGTCGCCGATTTGATTGAGAGCGGCGCGATGACCAACGCGCGCAAACCGATCGATACTGGAATCGCGACCTGTACCGCGTTATTGGGCACCTCGCGGCTGTACGATTTCGCGCGCGAAAATCCGGCCATTCGGATGTTCCCAGTGACCCATACGCATAACGCCCTGGTGCTTGCACGGCTGGACCGTTTCGTCGCGATCAACTCCGCCGTCGAAGTTGATTTAACCGGCCAGATCAACGCCGAAACCGCCGCCGGTCTCGTGGTCGGCGGAGTTGGCGGGCAAGTTGACTTCGTTCGTGGCGCGCAGCTCGCCGCGCGCGGACGCTCGATTATCGCGCTGCCGTCGACCGCGCGTGGCGGCAGTGTCAGCCGGATCGTCGCGCGCCTGGGCGGCGTGGTCACCACCGCCCGCAGCGACGCCGACGTGATCGTCACCGAATATGGTGTTGCCGAACTTAAGGGCCGCACGATCGCGGAGCGGATGCAAAGGATGGCCGCGATTAGTCACCCGGATTTTCGCGAAGAGCTGGAACGCGAGGTCCACTCGGCGCTGAAAGCCTGACGCGGCGCGAGACTTATCATAGGGATGTGCGACGGCGGCTCCCCCGACTCGCGCTCAGGCAAAATGCTCAGGTGAATCGGGTTGCGTTCGATCAGTGAGCCATCGGGACGCGCTTGTCTTTCAAATCGGTGACCAGCGCCGGGTAACCACTTTGGTTGATTACCGAGTTGAAGTCGTTGCGATAGCTGGCCATCTGGCTCACGCCGTCGATGGTGATGTCATAGATCTTCCAGCCAGCATTCTCCCGATGCATCCGGTAGTCAACTTTGAGTGGCTGCGACAGACTGGGTAATTTGACCAGACTGTGCACCTCGGCATAGCCGGGCGAGGTAATCGTGGCCGTGCCGGTGAGCGAGTGGCTCACGGCCTGAACAGTACTCTGCTGCAAGGTCGCTAGAAAGCTATCGATCACAAAATCGGTGAAGAGGGGCACATATTGGGCGCGCTGGGCGGGCGTCAATGTCCTCCAATGGACGCCCAGCGATTCACGTGCCATATAAGGAAAATCGAAGTGTTGCTTCGCGATCGCGTGCAGTTCCCGCCGCCGCCGCGAAGCTGGGAGCTTCTGGTTCTCGAACACCGGCCTCGCCTGCTTCAAAGCTGTCTCGACCCCTTGTACCGGCGCGGTCGCATCCGCCGCACATGCCAGCCGCGCTCCGCTCGCGATGATTGCGAGCGAGAGTCCAAGTAGTAGAAAACGAAGCGGGCTTGAAAGTACGGTGCGAAATGGTGTTTTCATCAGCGACTCTGTCTTCCTCGCGAGCATCGAGGAAGCTTCTCCGCGCTCCGCGGTTCGATCGCCGCTTGGAGCATGCGCCGCTCTCCCGCGGACGGTCAATCGCCGGGCCATGCGCACTTTATCAAAGCCCGGTCTGGCCCGATCAGTCAGCCTTATCCCCATGGCGGATTCGATTAGCGGCGGCCAATCCCACGTGCCGCCCTTGCTAATTCATAGTTCCGCCAATCTCACCCGCGTGCTACAATCTGACTATCGGGATGGGGCATGCCAGGAGGGGCGGAGTTCGAATGAATCAGCAGTCCAGCCTCAATACCTTAAGCCTACTGAATGAATTACGGACTTTCGGAGAGTTGGCAAGATTCTATCGTGAAGGAGCGCGGATTCCATCTCCGGCGCGGGGGTGCCAACGTTCCGTTCTGCTGATTCCTGGCTTCCTTGCGGGCGACGCCAGCTTGTATCCACTCGCGGATTGGATGCGTGCGCGCGGCCATCATGTTTTCTTCGCCGGCATTTTCACCAACGCGGACTGTCCCCAACGTGTACTGCAACGTCTCGGCGCCATTGTCGCGGATATGAGCGGACGGCGTCGCGATAGCCTCACCGTGGTCGGCCACAGCCTCGGCGGCATCTATGCGCGCGAGCTCGCCCGCCGTTATCCGGGCCAGGTCGAGCAAGTAATTCTGCTCGGCTCGCCGATTCATGATCCGTTGCATAGCTCCAATCCTTCCGTCCGCGCGATCGCGTTGTTCTGTGTGCGTGTCCAGGAAGCCCTGCGCGGATGTTCCGGCGACTTCGCCACGGTCTGTGGTGTCAATCGGCCCGAACCGCCGCCGGTGCCTGAGACGATTATCTATTCCAAGCGTGACGGTGTAATCGACTGGCGCAGTTGCCTTGAATCCGGCCCCACGGTCGAAACGATCGAGGTCGACTCCACTCATTGCGCGATGCCGTACTGTCTGGAGACCTTGCGCATAATCGCGGCCCGGCTCGAACGTGACAAGCTCGAAGAAGAACCTTACGCGGCCGCCGATTAACGGGCATCACCGGAGCCGAGCGGGCGAGTCATTAATTTGGCCGAAGGCTCGCAGATTCGCCCGCCCCACGGAGCCGTGTTTACAATGAGAATCGAGGCGGGCGCGGCTGGAGTCGCACGGTAGGTGAGTGGCTATTGCGCCATGAAGCCACCGTCTACGGGCATCGGCAATCCGGTCACGTAGGACGCGCGCTCCGAACATAGCCATGCCACCGCCTCGCCGATTTCCTCCGGTTCGCCCAGCCGTTTGAGCGGTTCGGAGCGCGCGAAGCGCTGCTCCATCTCGGTATTGCCGTGCAAAAGCCGCCCCATCATCGGCGTTCGAATCGGTCCCGGACATACCGCGTTGACGCGGATGCGCTCCTTGCCATATTCGAGTGCCGCGGCCCGCGTCAGTCCCGCCACGCCATGTTTTGCGGCCACATAGGCCGGCATCCCTTTGACACCCGCCAAGCCCGCACCCGAAGACGTATTTACGATCGCGCCGCCGCCGCCCTGCTTGAGCATCTGGGTGATTTCCGCCTTCATGCAAAGCCATACGCCGGTCAAGTTGATCGCGATGACGCGGTCCCAATCGGGCTCCGCCAAGGCATGGATAAGTCCGCGCTGGCCTTCGATACCGGCATTGTTGAAGGCGCAATCCAGCCGTCCGAAAGCATCGACCACTTTGGCCACCATGTTATTGACGTCGCTGGCCTTGGACACGTCACAGCGGACGAACACGGCTTCCGCGCCCGCCTGCTTGACCAGCTTGAGCGTTTCGTTGCCGCCTTCTTCCACAACATCAGCCAACACGAGCCGCGCCGCCTCGCGTGCGAAAATTCGTGCTGTCGCTCGTCCAATCCCGGAGCCCGCGCCAGTAATCAGCGCGACTTTGCCGTCAAGTATGCCCGCCATGCTAATTCCCTCCATCAAGCCGCAATCGAATCCGATCCCGGCGCGACCTTCGCAGACCAGCGGCCGCCCACATTCGGGCGCGTGTCCTTTCGATACCCGTCAGCTTGCTTCCGGGAAAACTTAAACTACCGCCGCCAAGGACATCAACATCGGCTGCGAATAGATCGCGAGTCGGCAATCCGTGATCGATATTGAGCACTGTGAAGCTCAAATTGGCAAGCTCCGCGCGGGGCTGGTTTGACCGCACGGCTCGGATGTCGTGGCGCCCGCTCAAGTCAACCGAGCCGTCCCGTCGCTAAGCCGTAAGCCGCCAGTGCCGAGGCAAGCAGCTAATCCGCATTGTCAGCGGGTTCGAACGGATTTAGGCAGCGGACGCCGCTGCGCTCGATATCTTTCAGGTTCCGCGTCACCAGAGTCAGGCCGTGAGCCTCCGCAGTCGCTGCCAGTAACGAGTCCACGACAGGTAAAGCCTCGCGGGCGCTGAGACGGCCCCAGATTTGAGCGACTCTTTCGTCAATCCGTAGTACGCGCTCACCGTACGAGTCGATGATCTCCTCGAGCCAGTTTTCGACGGCTGCGGGCTGCCGAGGATTTCGTGGGCGCAGTCGCTCGATACCCTGACGTATCTCCCCGAAAACGAGGACGCTGAGGAACAGTTCGTTGTCGCGGCCGGCTCGATACCACATGGCAACGTTAGGATTGCAGCGCCGGCCCTTGCTTACCTCTGAGATGACGTTCGTGTCGATCAGGTACATTCGAAATCGACGACTCTCCCGATGCCACGCGACCGCCGAATCTCGACACCCTTGAGTGGCGCGGACGCCAGCAGTACCTTGAAGCTTTTACCGCCCGCGCGTAAGCGCCGATATTCATCCGCCGGAACGAGCACCGCGACGGGTTTTCCGTGACGGGTGACCGTCTGTGGTCCTTCCTTCAGCGTACGCTCGACCATCTCGCTGAAGCGCGCCTCCGCCTCTTGAATTTGCCAGTTCACCCAAATGTAGTCTAGGCAGACTAGTCTCTTGATGCCAGATCCAAATTCGGCAATCGTTTCGCCGCCCTCATCATCAGCATCTGACCGGACGCGACGCGTTCGCCGCCGCCATCATAATGGTCGACGAGGTTGCGGCGGTGCTTCATGTGACTCGGCGTTGGATCATTAGGCGCGCTCGCAAGCTGCCGTTCGTCAGGCAAATGTCGCGGAAGAAATACGTCTGTTCGCGGATTCGGCTGCGGCAATGGCTCGCCAGCCGGCCTGATTCGCCAAGCGACAGGCGACGCAGAAATGCGGCACCGTTGGTGTCGTCGATGCGGCGCGACAGCAACGACGAAGCCATGCTTCGCGAGGGTGCTGAAAACTCGCGGCGTTTCACTCCGGGAAAAAGGTGGTTCGACGAAAGATCAAATATCTCTGAAGTCGCGCCGACAGAATCCTCAGGGGCACCACTAAGATTGACGCCCCACAGAAATTGCGCGGTTCGCCTCGAGGTTAATCTCCAGATGAGGAATCACGATAGCGTGGGAATGTACTTTAAGAGTCGAGGGGACGGTCATTTCTAATGATTCATAGGTCTACAAAGAGATCGATGAAGCGCAGTAGGCATTCGACGATGGCCCGGGTGTCCAGCGGAGTCAACGACGCCTCTGCAGTTGGAAAGCATCGGGCAGGAGGGCAGCTAGACGGAAGATGCCGACGCCATCTACAACAACCTCTGCGTCAGCCGACATAAACTCTGCCATTACCTGCCTACACGCCCCGCATGGCATGGAATTGGCCGACTGGTCCGGTGACGCGTTTGGGCACGAGACCGCGAGCCTTTCGACATTGCGGGCGCCGGCGGCGACGGCGTTGAAGAGAGCTACGCGTTCCGCGCAAATCGCCAGTCCGTAACTGGCATTTTCGACGTTGCAACCGTCAAAAATCCGCCCATCAGCGACGAGGACTGCGGCTCCCACCGGGAATCCAGAGTACGGGCAATATGCGCGGCTGACGGCTCGCTGGGCCGCTCGGAGAAGTTCTACGCTAGTGTCAGGCGACTTTGAGCTTGGCGGCATCTTGCTCTATCTGCTGCACTTGCTCAGAAACATCAGCCACCCAATTGAGTTTTTCCCGTTTCACGAGTTCCTCTCCGCGCACGTAAACGCCCGGAAAACCGCGTTGTATCACCCAGCCATTCTCTCTCAACGCCGCTAGAGTCTTCTCGTCCATGTTCCCCTCCCTGCCAATCTACTATCACGGACGCAGCAACGTGGCGAGTAGCGCCGATGCGTTTTTTGCTTGCATTCGGACAGACTGTTTGGAGAATTCCCCAAGCAACTCGTCGTCGCTGTCGAAACTGAGAACCGCGACGAGTGGGTTCTCGATGTCAGGGCGATTCCCATCATACTTCTTCCTGTCAAATATTGGGACAGACAGTAGGGATCGAAGCGACTGGCGCACCGCCGCCTGCTGATATTTGTTCATTTTCCAGTTTGTGGCGAAGGTCTTCTTGGCGTCTTCTAAATCGCAGATCACTAGGTCATGTATCTTCCAGCACAGACCGCAAGCGCCCCCACCAGCATCGAATTCGAGTCGATCGTCAGCATCGTTGTCCATGTTGAACGAATAAGCGATCCGAAGACGCGTCCTCGTCGTTTCGAGAGCAATATTAACCCGCAGATGAATGTTGGCTCTACCAAGAACCCCGAGCATCGCCGCATGCGCGGTTTGGAGAGCGGTGACCATCACAGTTTGTTCGCGTGGCACTTCCTTGAGGAAGAAGCTGCGCGCCCCGTCACGTCCCTCCAAATAGAGGTTATCTTTCTGAGCCTGGGAAAGATTGAAATCCAGCGTGCCCACAGTCACGAATAGCGGCACGATGTACATCTCTTCGATCTGGCGAGTCTCGAGGACCTCGTCACCGGCCAGTGTGACCGCTACCAACCTGCGGACGAACTCCCAGCGCGACGGAGAATTTGCCGGGTGCGGGCGCTTCACAAGCTTGAAGCCGTAAGTGGGAGTGAATGGCCCTGCCACCTGTCTTTCCTCATCGAAGACCCACGCAGGAAAATTGGAGAGTAGGCCGCCATCAACAAGCTCCATTACTCCTAAGCGGAGTGGTCGAAAGAAAAACGGGATACTGATGGAAGCGGCTACCGCAAGTGCGACCGCATCCGTGGCATCAATAAATTTCTTGTTCGTCCGGCTGACGGGAAAGACCTTAATTGCTT
>JBOHWL010000177.1:0-17193 GCA_050736615.1 Binataceae bacterium (SeqCode)
CGCGCGACGTTTTCCATATCCACCAGCCGCGCGGCTTCCTCCTGCGTCAGGAGTTCGATAGCCTCGGGCACTTTGACCTTGCGATGGTGCGTCTTCTTGGGCATGAATTGGCTGAACAGCTCCTTCATGTTCACGCCCATCTCTTCCATCCCTTGCGGGGTAAACACCTCGACCATCGGCATGGTTTGCGCAGACACCTCGAGGTCGATTTCGCGACTATCGAGATAGCCGCCACGCAAAAGTTTACGCAGTTTTTCGCGGGTCTCGGCATGATTGGAATCGGCGAGCTGCAATTGGCCTTCCACATCGGCCGACCGCCGCGTTTTGCCCGGCGGACTCGGGTAGAGGATATCGAGCAGGCGCTCCTCGGCCGCCTCGCGCGCCTTGACGGCGACGCGCTCCCGTTCTTCCTCGCGCACCATCTTGACCGAGATTTCAACCAGGTCGCGAATCATTGATTCAACGTCGCGGCCGACATAACCGACCTCGGTGTAGCGCGAAGCTTCAACCTTGATAAACGGCGCTTGCGCCAATTTCGCGAGACGGCGCGCAATTTCGGTCTTGCCGACGCCGGTAGGGCCAATCATGAGAATATTCTTGGGCGCGATTTCGTCGCGCAGCTCGGGCGCGACGTTTTGCCGCCGCCATCGATTGCGCAACGCGATCGCAACCGCACGTTTGGCGTCGTGCTGTCCCACGATATAGCGGTCGAGCTCGGAAACTATCTCACGCGGTGTCATCACGTGGGGAACTGCCATCTTCGTTATGCTTGCCGGCCAGCGCAAACAGTGGCTGGCTGTATAAACTTGACGCGCCTCGGAAGCGCGCGCGGGCGCACCTGCCAAAGCAGCATGCTCAAATCAACTGACGTACTCGGCTTCACCATTCCAGCCTAATCCCATTCTGCGGCGCTGGCGACGTTCCTACAATTCCTCGATGACGAATTCATCGTTGGTGTAGACGCAAATCTCGGAGGCGATTTTCATCGCGTCTTCGGCGATCTGGCGCGCGCTCAAATCCTTCCCATAACGTGCCAGCGCGCGCGCCGCGGCCAAGGCGTAATTACCGCCCGCGCCGATCGCCACCAGACCGTCGTCCGGCTCGAGCACGTCGCCGGCACCCGAGATCAACAGCGAGCTTTCCACATCCGCCACCACCATCATGGCTTCCAGCCGCCGCAGCACGCGGTCGCTGCGCCAGTCCTTGGCCATCTCGACCGCCGCCCGCCGCAATACGCCGCCGAATTCCTGCAGCTTGCTCTCGAATTTATCGAATAGCGTCAAAGCGTCGGCGGTGGAACCGGCAAATCCCGACAGCACGCTGTCGTTGTACAGACGGCGCACTTTGCGCGCCCGGTGCTTCATGATGGCCGCACCCATGGTTACCTGGCCATCACCCGCCATCACGACTTTACCGTTATGCCGCACGCCCAGAATGGTGGTCGAGCGGACTTTCAATTCAGGCTCGGGGGTGGGCACGGCGATATACCTCTTTGAGATGCTTGATGCTGACGTGGGTGTAACGCTGCGTGGTGGCGAGACTGGCATGCCCTAGCATCTCCTGGATCGAGCGCAAATCCGCGCCCGCGTTCAGCAAATGGGTGGCGAAACAATGGCGCAGGCCGTGCGGGGTCAAGGGCGTGGCAAGCGCCGCGTCGGCGAGCCGCCGCTCGACGATTTTTTCCACCGATCGCGTGCTCAGCCGCGTGCCGCGAGGATTCACCATCACGGGACCGTCAATCTCCCACGCCACCGGCATCGCCGCGCGCCAGGCCTTAAGCGCGTCCAGCGCGGGCTCGCCGATCGGCACCAGCCGGTCTTTGTTGCCCTTGCCCGACCGAACCATCAGCATACCCAGCTCGAAATCAATATCGCGCCAGTCGAGCGCAATCAGTTCACTCACGCGCAGGCCGCTGGAATAGAGCACTTCCAGGATCGCGCGGTCGCGCGGGACCGCCGGACCATGCCGATCCCCGTCGCTTTCAACCAGCTTGCGCGTGTCCTTTTCATGCAGGATCGAGGGCAGCCGCCGTTCCAGCTTGGGCGAGCGCATCGTACGCGCCGGATTGACTCCGGTGGTGGTTTCGCGCCAGCGGAAATAGGCCTTGATCGCGAACAGGCGGCGCTGAACCGTCGCCCGGCTGGCGTGCTTCATCATTTCCGCCAGGTAATCGCGAATCTCACCGGTGCCGATCAAGTCTGGCATCACCTCGTTGTCCGCGCCGCACACCTCGCCGCCATGGCGCAACAGGAACTGACGGAAATCCTCAAGGTCGCGCCGATAAGCCGCAACGGTATGCTTCGAAGCGCGTGCCGCCTTGCTCAAAGCCTCCACGAATGACTCAATCTCCCCGACCATCGCCAACCCCGCCGTCCAGAGTTATGCTATCAAGTGATTATTCGGGGTAAAAGCACGTCACCATTGTGCGGAGGCGTGCGAAGCCCTCGGGAAGGTTAAAGTGATCGTGTATTGCTGGCATTGCGGACGCCAAACCGAAATCAAGGAGCGAGTGGGATTTCGCGACCATTGCCAGTGCGAATTGCCGCTCCATGTCTGCCGCAATTGCCGCTTCTATGATCCCGGCTATCATAATCAGTGCCGTGAAACCCAAGCCGAACGCGTGGTGGACAAGGAGCGCGCCAATTTTTGCGACTATTTTTCACCCTCCGCGGTGAAACCGCAGCCTCAAGTGAACGCCGCGCGGGCCAAATTTGATACCCTTTTTAAGAAAAAATGACGGCTCCCTCAAGAACCTCCGCACAAGCGCCATTGGTCAATCTTTGAACGCAGCTCGCAGACTCGCCTGCTCGTTCCGCCTACGGCTCCACTGATGCTGAACGGAGTCTGCGACTAGCGTAGCCGCGGGCGAAGCCAGCACACCAGGCGGAGCGAAGCGGAGCCGGGCGAACGAGTCCGCGAGGCGCGTGCAGGGACCACGAGTCTGCGACGTGCGTTTATAGCGAAGGGTCCCGGGGAAAAAGCTGGCAAAAGCAAAAAGACCCGGGATTCCTCGCTATGCTCGGAATGACAGAAAAACAAAAAATTCACACACTCTCGGAATGACGGAGGGGAGGCTTTGTGGAGAGCTTCGCGAGTGGGCTTCCATCGTGGACTCTGGCGGGCAACAATCGTGACTGGCTGAAATGCCCTAAGATGGAATCCGCTCTCGCCGCCATAGTGCTCGCCGCCGGCTTGGGCACACGCATGCGCTCCCGCCAGGCCAAGGTGCTGCATCCGATTGGCGGCGAAGCGATGCTGGCGCGCGGCCTGCGCGCGATCGCGGTGCTGAAGCCAAACCCGCTCGTGGTTGTATGCGGCCATCAGGCGGAGTTGGTCGAAGCCGCGGCTCGGCGCGCTATTCCCCTTAAACTCGAATTCGCACTCCAATCCGACCAGCGCGGCACCGGCGACGCGGCGCGCCGAGGCCTGAAGGCGCTGGCCGCCGACTTCAACGGCGACGTGCTGATTGCGTACGGTGATATGCCGGCGTTGCGCGCGGCGACGCTGCGCGCTTTTTTCACCGCGCATCGGAATTGCGGCGCGACGCTCTCGTTTATCAGCGTGAAAACCGCCGCGGCCTCCTCCTACGGCCGCGTCGTGCGCGACGCGGCGGGACGGGTCAGCGCGATCGTGGAGGCGCGTGACGCCAGCCCGCGCGAACTGGCCATCGACGAAGTCAATACCGGGGTCTATCTGGCGCGCGCGGCTTTCCTGCGCCGGGCGCTCGACGAGATTCGTCCCGATAATGCGCAGGGCGAATTTTACTTGACCGACATTGCGGCCATCGCGCGCCGCCGCGGCGATAAGCTCAACGCCTGGCTGGCGCACGACGAAACCGAATTTGCCGGTATCAACTCACGCGAGGAATTGGCCCGGATGGAAGCTCAAGTCCGTAATCAGGTTAACCGGCGTTTGATGGATTCAGGGGTGACGCTGGTCGATCCCGCCACCGCCTATATCGGCGAGGAAGTCGAAATCGGCCGCGACAGCCTCATCGGTCCTAACGTGCAGATCAGCGGCCGCAGCCGGATCGGCGCGGAAGTCGTGATCGAGGGTACGGCGTGGCTGCGCGACGTCGTGATTGGCGACCATTCGCATCTCAAACTTGGCGTGCGCGCCGAACAATGCGTCATTGGCGCGCACTGCGAAATCGGACCATTCGCCAATTTGCGCGAGGGCACTGAGCTCGAGGGCCATAATCGTATCGGGAATTTCGTCGAGACCAAAAAAGCCCGCGTCGGCCGCGGCAGCAAGGCGAGCCATCTGAGCTATCTGGGCGACGCCGTGATCGGTGACGAAACCAACATCGGATGCGGCGTTATCACCGTCAACTATGACGGCTATGACAAACACACGACCGTGATTGGCGACCGTTGCATGGTCGGCTGCGATACCCAGCTAATCGCGCCGGTGCAGGTCGGCAGCGACGTTTACGTCGCCTCCGGCACCACCATCGTGCGCGACGTGCCTGACGGCGCTTTGGTGGTCTCAGACCATCCGCAGCGTGAAAAGCCCGGATGGACGGCGCGCTGGCATAAACGCCATGAGCATCATCCCAAAGCGCGCGGCAATTCCCACGAACCCGAAGACTGAGAAGCGCCCGCATCAGCGGGGGCGGCGGACATTCCAATTGGGGAGGAACTGGACCATCGATGTGCGGGATAATCGGCTACGTCGGCGCGCGTGACGCGTCGCCGATCCTGTTGGGCGGCTTACGCCGGCTCGAATATCGCGGCTACGACTCCGCCGGCCTCGCCACCCTGGCCAACGGCGGCCATCTGGAAATTCGCCGCGCCGTGGGCAAACTCGACAATCTCTGCCGGCTGCTGGAGCAGTCGCCGCTCGACGGCCACATCGGCATCGGCCATACGCGCTGGGCCACTCACGGGCGGCCCTCCGAAGGCAACGCTCATCCGCATCAGGCCGGTCCGGTCGCGGTGATTCACAACGGGATTATCGAGAACTACGTCGAGCTGCGCACGGCTTTGCTCGCGCGCGGGCATCGGCTGCGCTCGGAAACCGACACCGAGTTGGTTTCTCATTTGCTCGAGGAGCAGCTCAAGCGCGGCCTCGGCTTGAGCGAAGCGGTGCGCGCGGTGGTGCACGAGTTGCGCGGCTCGTTTTCGATTGTCGCGATGTCGGAGACCGACGCCGGCAAGCTGGTTTGCGCCAAAACCGCGACGCCCCTGGTGCTGGGCTTTGGCGAGGGCGAGAATTTTGTCGCCTCCGATATCCCCGCGATCCTCGAACATACGCGTCGCGCACTGGTGATGGAGGATGGCGAAATCGCGGAAATCAGCGCCGGCGCGATTCGCCTGATGACCTTCGAGGGCGTGCCGGTCGAGCGTCCACCGCGCCAGATCGAATGGGACGCGGTGGCCGCGACTAAGGGCGGCTATCAGCATTATCTGCGCAAAGAAATCGCTGAGCAGCCACGCGCCTGGATTGACACCATGAGCGAGCGCGCCAGCCTGGGCGCGGGGGAAGTCAACTTCGAAACCGAACTGCTGCCCGCCGCCGGCGCGGGCTCAATCACGCGAGTCGTGGCGGTTAGCGCGGGGGCTTCATGGATTTCGTCGCTGATTGGCAAGTTCATGATCGAGGAGTTGTGCGGCATTCCGGCCGAAGTCGACTACTCGGCCGAGTTTCGCTACCGCAATCCCGCCATCGACGCGCATACGTTGATGATCGCGGTGTCGCAATCGGGGGAAACCGCCGACACGTTGGCCGCAATGGAAGAAGGGCGGCGGCGCGGCGCTCATCTGATTGCGCTGACCAACACGCTCGACTCTTCGATAGCACGCAAAGCCAACGCGCAGTTATATACGCGCTGCGGTCCTGAGATCAGCGTCACCACCACCAAATGTTTCCTGACGCAAATCGAGGCGTTTTATCTGTTCGCGATCCATCTGGCCGCCCGGCTCGGCCGCCTGGATGCCGCCCGGACCGAGGAACTTTTGCGGCCCGCCTTTGCGATCCCGCAGCAAATCGAGTCGATTTTTTCGCGCGAACGGCAGATCGAAAAGATTGCGCGCAAATATGGCAAGGCGCGCGATTTCCTCTACCTGAGCCGCGGCATTAATTATCCGGTCGCGCTCGAAGGCGCGCTCAAGCTCAAGGAGATTTCTTACATCCACGCCGAAGGCTATTCAGCCGGCGAGATGAAGCATGGACCGATCGCACTTATCGATGAAGAGATGCCGGTGGTGGTGATCATTCCCAACGACAACGTTTACGATAAAACCCTGTCGAATTTGAAGGAAGTCGAATCACGCAACGGCCGCATCATCGCCGTCACCGACCATCGCACGCCGGAGCTTGAAGAGGTCGCCTGGGAAATTATCGAAGTGCCCGGCACCAATCGCATGCTGACGCCGGTGCTGACCACGGTGCCACTGCAATTGCTCGCCTATCATATCGCGGTCTATCGCGGCACCGACGTCGACCAGCCGCGCAATTTGGCAAAATCAGTGACCGTGGAATAGCGCGTCACTACTCGGACCGAACAGTCGCTGGCTCGCGGACGGCGGCCGCCGCGTTGATCAAATCGGGCAGGGTGAACAGGCTGGCGCACGAGACCCCGTGGGCTTCGATATTGGCTTTGCCCCGGTCTTCTTGGCGATCGACCAGCACCATCACGTGAGTGACGTTCAACCCGGCCTGCCGCGCGCGCTCGAGCGCGTCGATGGTGGACTTGCCGCTGGTGATGACGTCATCGACGATAAGCGTCCGATCCCCGGCCTTCGCGTCACCCGCCAGCATTTTACCCACGCCATGGTCCTTGGCTTCCTTTCTCACCACGAAAACCCGCACGGATGCGCCAGTGCGCTGATAAATCGCGTCCGAGACGGCGGTGGCAATCGGATAGGCGCCGATTTCCAAGCCACCAATCGCATCGAATTGCCGTCCTTTGATTTGTTCGAAGATGAGCTTACCCAGCAGTGCCCTCGCTTCCGGATAGGATAGCGCCTGTTTACAATCCACGTAGTAGCGGCTCAAGCGGCCCGAGGCCAGGCGAAATACCGGCTCTGGCGCGGCTTTAAAAGAGGTCCCGCGGATAATCTCGAGGAAGCGGCTCCATTCGCCCTCCATCTCATCCTCCCATCGCCAGAAAATGGTTCACGCCCGGGTGCGGCACTCGGGGCAAAGTCCGTACAGCTCCATCTTGTGCCGTGTCAAGATTACGCCGAGCTTACGGGCCACACCTTCCTGCATACGCTCGATCGCGTCGTCTTCGAACTCGATAATGCGGCCGCAGTTCTCACAGATGAAATGATCATGATGATGGCCGCCCGCCACCTCGTAGCGCGCCTGTCCCTCGTCGAAATGGCGTTCGGAAAGGAGCGCGCAATCCTTCAGCAATTTGAGCGTGCGATAGATCGTCGCGTAGCCGACGTGCGGATTGATCTTCTTGACCTCGGTGTAGAGTTCCTCGGCGCTAATATGCCGCCCCAGGGCAAAAAATACGCGTGCGATATCGTCGCGCGGCGCGGTGGATTTGAGCCCATGCTCGCGCAACCGTACGTGGAACAGGTCCAGCCGTTGCGCGGCCCTGCCCTGGCTCTGACGCTCGACGCCGGGCCCGCCCGCTTCCGTGCTCGTTTCAGCACGCGCCATAAGAATTGTTTTATGTCTGTTCGGGGCCGCTTTGCAAAACCCGCCGGGCCGCAGGCGAGAGGTAGAGCTGTTCAAGATCACGGGCGCGTAACGCTTCCGCCAAAACCTCGATTTGTTCCGCGGCCGGCTGCTCGCGATCAAGGATGATAAGATTCCTTTCACGCAAACGGCAGGCACCACCGCGCGCGCGATAGCCCACCTCGCGCATGAGTTTTTCCCGGCGCACCTCCAGACCGAGCCGCTTCGCCGCTTCGGCCAACTCGTCGGCCAGCCGGGTCAGCCTGGTTTCCTTACTCTCGCCCATCAACGATGCCGCTACTTCATAGGAATGCCGCAAGGGCCGCCCTTGAGCCGCGTCGTTGCGCATGGTAGCGAATCTTAGCGGCCGGGGACCTGAACGATGATCAGGCAAATCATGGTCGGTGTCGATACCTCCGCGCATTCGCGCAATGCGCAGGCCTACGCCTTCTATCTGGCCCGGCGTTTTTCCGCCTCGCTGATTGGTTTGCACGTGGTCGACATCGTCTCGATCGAAGGCTCGTTCTTCAATGATATCTCAGGTTCACTTGGACTTGAACCGTATTTTGATTTTTCCGCGCGGATGCGCGAAGTGCTGACCGCCCGCGGCCAGGCCGTGCTGGAGGAATTCGCCCGCACCGCGCGGCGCGAGATGGTCCCCGCCGAAACCATCCTTGATACCGGCATCGTCGCCAATCAGATTTGCGAGCGCGCCAAGAGCGTCGACCTGGTCATGATCGGCCATCGCGGTGTGCATGAACGCTTTTCCACCGGGCTTTTAGGCTCGACCACCGAAAGTGTCGCGCGCAAATGCCCGCGTCCGCTGTTTATCGCGCCAATCAGCTTTCGCGAGCTGCGGCGCCCGCTACTGGCCTACGACGGCAGCGAGCGCGCCTCGCGCGCGATGCGGGTGGCGGCCGAATTCAGTGAGCAATTGGGCGTGCCCCTGGCGGTGCTGACCGTGGCGCGCGACCTCAGGATGGGCCAGCGCACGCTCGACCAGGCGCGCAGCTTTCTCGAACCCCATCGAGTCGAAGCTCAATTCACCCTGCGCGAGGGCCACGCCCACGAAGGCATCATCGGCTTCATCCGCGACTATCAGGCCGACCTGCTGTTCATCGGCGCTTACGGCCACAGCCGGATCATGGAAATGGTGATCGGCTCGAATACCGAATACGTCTTGCGCAACGCGCCCTGCCCGGTGTTCCTCTCGCGCTGATAGGCACCTCTGCGCAAGCCTTATCTGTCATTCCGAGACTCAGCGAGGAATCCCGGAGCCTGTTCTTTCCTTGGGTTTTATCCGGGGTTCCTCACTTATTTCGAAGCGACTCGCAGACTCGTTCGTTCGGCTCCGCTTCGCTCCGCCAGGTGTGTTCGCTTCGCCAGCGGCTGTGCTGCGGGCAGACTCCGTTCAACATCAGTGGAGCCGGAGACGAAACGAGCAGGCGAGTCTGTGAGCTGCGTTCAAAGATTGACAAACGCGCTTGTGCGGAGGTTGCCTTAGCGGCAATCGCTTCAGTTGCCCTCGCGCGAGCGTTGTTCCAGATAGCGTCGCAGCAACAGTCGCATCGTCGCGATCGGCTGAATCCCGGTCAGCGGAAATTCGCCCAAGATGAAGGTTGGATAGCCTAATGCCGAAAAGCGATCGGCTTCCTCACGATGTTGTTCGAGCCGCACCGCCATTTTGCCCGCGGCGAGGTCCGCGCCAAAGCGCAGCGGCTCCATCCCGGCCGCCGCCGCGATCGCACTCAGTTCCTCAGGCCGGGCGATATCGCGCTGTTCTTCGAAAGCCGCGCGAAAAACCCCGGCGTGATAAGCCGCGAACACCCGCGCCTCGCGCGCCAGTTCCGCCCCTTGCAGCGCCAGGTCCGAATCGATCCAATGCGCGGGTGGCGCGACCGTGATACCGGTTTCCGCGATCACCGTCAGGATTTTCTCGCGCTCGATCGCGCCCAGTGCGTTACCGGGACGGCTATGCTGATTGCGCAGCCGAATTGGCACGCCTTTCCATAAAGCGGTAAAGCCAAGCTCCGTCTCCAGCGCCGAGACGATCCGCCACGCCACGTAGCAAAGCGTCGAGGCGTAATCGAAATAAACCGGCACAATCGGCCGGCCCGCTTCCAACGTCGGCGTCATCGGATTCATTAACGTTGCATGGCCTGGAATAACAGCGGTGCCGCTTCCGCCATGATCTCGCCGACGATCTCCGACAAGGGCTTGCCCGCAATCGCGAGTTTTTCCGTCAGCGTTTGCATCACGCGCAAATAATTGTCCTTGGTGTCGTCGCTGATGGTCGCGAGCCGTGCCTCCATCACCTCGACGTAACGCCGGTGGACGGCGTAGATTGCCTCGTCCCTGGGATTCTCCGACCTGCTAGGTTGAGCGGATTTGTGCGCGCGCGCCATCTTATTCCTCGATCGGCCTGGAATAACGCATCCCAAGCGCCAGCTTAGAGTCTATATCCGCATCGGCGCGCGTCAATCAGGGGGCTTCGCTATGGTCTGCCTCAGAACAGGAAGCGGCGCATATTGATGCTGATCAAGACGCCAGCCGCCGCCATCATCGCGATCAACGACGAGCCGCCATAACTCACCAGGGGCAAGGTGATGCCGACCACCGGCAGCATGCCGCTGGCCATACCGACGTTGATCGCCAGTTGCCAGAAAATTATGCCGGTCAGTCCGACCGCCAAAAGACAGCCAAAACGGTCTCGTGCGTGACGTGCGATCCAGATGCCGCGGGCGATCAAGGCCGAATAAAGCCCCAGCAACAACATCGTGCCGGCAAAGCCGAACTGCTCCGCGTACACCGAAAAAATAAAATCGGTGGTCTGCTCGGGCAGGAAGTTGAGTCGCGCCTGCGTACCTTGCAAAAAACCTTTACCCCAGGCGCCGCCCGAGCCAATCGCGATTTCAGACTGGATGATGTGATAGCCGGAGCCGAGCGGATCGGATTGCGGATTGAGAAAACTCACCAGCCGTTCGCGCTGATACGGCTTGAGATAATGCCAGGCAACCGGCGCCGCCAACATCGCCGCCAGCATCAGCACCACCATCGTGCGCCAATTGAGTCCGCCGACGAAAATCAACGTGACCGTAATCAGGATCAGGATCAGCGCCGTACCCAAATCGGGCTGCTTGAGCACCAATACCGTCGGCACCGCCAGCAGCAGCGCCGGAATCACCATCTGATGCGCGCGCCATCCGCCGCGCGGCGGTTCTTCCCGCAAATAGCGCACGATCACCAGCACCATTGCGAGCTTCGCGATTTCCGACGGCTCCAGTTTGATCACGCCCAGGTTGAGCCAGCGGCGCGAGCCGCCGGTTGATTGCCCGGCCACGGCCACCGCGCCCAGCAACAGCAGCGTCAGCGCGTAGAACGGATAGGCGTAGGTGCTGAGCGCGCGATAATCGAACATCGCCGCCGCCGTCATGAATATCGTGCCGACGCCAATCCACAGCATCTGCCGCACTACCAGCGGATCGAGTGCGTGATGCGGGCCGGTGTAGCTCGCGCTAAACACGCTCAAAAGGCCCGTCGCGGCCAGGGCGAGCGCCAGCACGAAGACGGTCCAGTCGAAGTGATAGACCAGCCGCCGATCGATCGCCGCCATCGCGCGCCCCTCTTACCGCCGCGCCATGGCGGGGACACCGCCGTGGGCGGACAAGGCCCGCCCGCTCAAAGTAAGGTTGGTATTACGCGGTGGAGTCCGGGGCTCCGGCGGGTTCTGCGGCGGATACAGCTCGAAATAGCGTTGCATCACGGCCTTGACCACCGGGCCGGCTGTACTGCCGCCATGGCCCGCATGCTCGACGATGCAGGCGATCGCGATTTTGGGGTCATGCTCGGGGGCGAAGGCGATGAACCATCCGTGATCGCGGTACTTCTCCGGCAGCGCGCTTTCTTTGACCCGCACGCCCTGTGCTTCCTTGACCACCTGCGCGGTGCCAGTCTTGCCGCAGACCGTGACGTTGGGCAGACGGGCGGTCTTTCCGGTGCCGTCGGGCGCGTTGACCACATCGGCCATCGCGTCGCGAACCAGCGCGAGCGTTTGCGGGTCGATCCTCACGCGCGACTCCACGATCGGCGCAAAGCGGCGCACCATGGTGCCGTCGAGCGCATCGATTTCTTTGACGAATTGCGGCTTGTAGCGGATACCGCCGTTGGCCACCTCGGCGGCGACCTCGGCCATCTGTAACGGAGTCACCGCGACATAGCCCTGTCCGATCGCGACCGAGAGGGTTTCCGCCGGATACCAACGCTGGCCAAAGCGGCGCCATTTCCAGGCGCTCGACGGCATCGTGCCGGCCCGTTCGTTGGCCAGATCGATGCCGCTCTTTTCGCCCAGCCCCAGCGCGTGTGCCCATTGCGACAGCCGGTCGATGCCGAGGTCCTCGCCCACGTGATAGAAGAAAACGTCGCACGACTCCACGATCGCGCGATGAATCGAAATGTTGCCGTGCCCTTGCCGACGCCAGCAGCGATACTCGCGGCCACCGAAGTAGAGCCCGCCGGGACAGAAATAGACCGTCGCCGGCGTGACCGCGTGGTCCTCCAAAGCCGCGATCGCATCCACGATTTTGAAGGTCGAACCCGGCGGATAGGTGCCCTGGATGGCGCGGTTCTGTAGTGGATGCTGGGGGTCGGTCGTCAGGTCGCGCCATTCCACCGAGGTGACCCCGTTGGCGAAGATGTTGGGGTCAAAAGCCGGATGACTCACCATCGCGAGAATGTAGCCGGTGTTGGGATCAAGCGCGACCAGTGCGCCCGCGCGGCTGCCCAGCGCTTCTTCGGCCACCTGCTGCAAATCCAGATTGAGCGTCATTACGATACTGTCGCCCGGTTTTTCCGGAATTTCGCGGAGCAGGCGCAGCCGCCGTCCGACCGCGTCAACCTCGATCTCTTGGCCGCCGGAATCGCCGCGCAGAATGTCCTCGTAGGCTTGTTCCAAACCGAACTTGCCGATCTCGTCGCCCATCCGGTAATCGGGATATTTGCGCAGGTCGCGCAACGTGACCTCGCCCACGTAGCCCAGCAAATGCGCCGCGAGCGAACCATAGATGTAGTGACGGCGTGGCAGCACTTGCAGGCTTACGCCCGGCAGTTGTAACTGATGCGTCTCCAAGGCGACCAACTGCCCCCAGTCAAGATGCTCCTCGACCGTGACCGGCTCGTAGGGCGAGCGGCCAGCTTTTTGCGCCTCACTTAGCTTGCCGGCGACGTTGTCCTCGCCCAACAGTTGCTCCAGATGCGCAATCGTCCGCGCGCGATTACGCATATCCTCCGGCACGATGACGGCGTTGAACGACGGCTTGGTGTCCACCAGCGGGCGATGTTCGTCGTCGAAGACCAGACCGCGTAGGGCGGGGGTCCGCTGCACGCGGATACGGTTGCGGTCGGCCAACCGCGCCATCGCATGATGCTCGATGACCTGCAGATAGTATAGACGCACCGAAGCGGCGGCCAGGACCAGCGCCACCAGCGTCATCAGCGCCGTGATGCGCGGCTCAAGCTTTGGAATTGGCCGGTTGTTGTTCCGCCGCCTGAACCTGGCCACTAAGCAACCTTTGCGGGAGCTACATCGGTCATTCGGATCACGCGGCTCGCGGACTCGCGTGCTCGCTCCGTTCGCAGACTCGCTTCACTAAGGAACCTACGCAAAGCGTATCTATCATTCCGAAAGCGGCAAGGAATCCTGGAGATTTGTTGATTTTCGTTGGTTTTAATCCGGGATTCCTCACTCCCTGGACGCGGATTCTGAAACGCGACTCGCAGACTCTGACTCAAAACGCGGCGCGCGGACTCGCCTGCTAGTTTCGCTTCACTGGCGTGCTCGCGAAGCCTTCGGCTTCGCTAACGCGCTCGGCTCCGCTTCACTCCGCCTCGTGTCAACTTATTCGCGCACGCTCCGTTGCGGCAATCCCAGCGTTCGTTTGCAGCGCGCCAGCATAGCGAAAATCCACGGGGTCACCACGGCGGTGATGGCGGCCTGAAGCAGGACCGGGGGCAAAAGCGTGCCTAATTGCCCGCTCGCCGCACCACCGGAGCTGACCGCGAAATCGGCCACCTGCTTGACCATCACGCCTAGAAACACCGCCAAGACGCCAATCAGCGTTCCGCCCGCCATCAGATGACGCGACATTTCATAGGCCATCACGAACACCAGCGTCAGCATCAGCGCGTTGAGCCCAAGATGATCGCCGGAGAAGGTATCGACCGCATAGCCCATCGCAAACGCCATTACTGGAGCCCACGCGCCGTGATGGCGAAAGCCAAGGTCCACCGCCAGAATCAGCACCAGGTCGGGGACCAGCGCGGCGATTGGCAGCCAGCGCGGCAGCACCGTTTCCACCGCCAGCGCGCAGAACGTGAAAAATGAGAAGAGTGCGACCAATCGCACACCCTTTAACCTTCGCCGGGCGGCGGCGGCAGGCGCGAAGGTTTTTCGGTCAGAATCAACACCTGCTCGAGGCGCGCGAAGTCCACCGCGGGCCGGACGTTTACCTTTAGAAACAGCCCCGGACCCTCCTGTGAGACGTTGGCGATCGTGCCAATCAGCAGACCGCGTGGGAAAATGCCGTCCATTCCGGAGGTTACTAACTGGTCCCCGGGCTTGATATCCTCGGAGCTGTCCACATATTTCATGGCTAGGCCGTCATCGACCACGCCCGCCACAATTCCGCGCGCACGACTGCGCTCGTCGAAGGCATCCACCGCCGAATTGTGATCATTGATGAGCAGGACGCGCGCCGAATCGGGCGCAACCGCAATCAGCCTGCCCACGACGCCGTCGGTGGCAATCACCGCCATGTCGCGGCGCAAGCCGCCGCCCGAGCCTTGCGAGATGATCAATGTGCGCGCCAGACCGCCCGCGTCTCCGCCGATGACGTCCGCCGCCACCGCCTTGACCGCCAGGGCGTCGCGCAGTTCGAGCAAACTGGCGAGATGCCGGTTTTCGGTCTCCAGCTCGTCGAGGCGCATGGTTTGAGCCTGGAGGGTGGCTGCTTGTTGTTTGAGCCGGAGATTTTCCTGGCGCACGTTGACCAGGTCAAAATAGCTGTGGAGGAAGCTGGAGGAATCGCCGGCGATCTCGGACTCGAACATCTGCACCGGCCGCAGGGCGTCCATCAGGATCAGGCTCGGTTTGCCCGCGCGTGAACTCGGCAACACGCCGGTCGAGAGCAAATGCAAAGCTAGCAACAACAACGCGCTGCTGGTCAGCAGCACGCGGTTGCGCCACAAAAAAGACCGTCTCACCGTCTATGCCCTGAACATTAGTGGGCTAGTCCGCAAGCTGCGCTTAAAATAAAAGAGGAGCGGCATTGAGCGGAGCGCGCGGCGTTGGCGCGCGCGGCGTCAATCCACCGTTACGTCGCGCAGCAGCGAAAGCTCGTCGAGCACTTTGCCCGCCCCCATCACCACCGCCGTCAACGGATCATCGGCCAGCGTCACGGGCAGACCGGTTTCCTCACGCAGCAGCACGTCGAGATTGCGTAACAAGGAGCCGCCGCCCGCCAACACGATCCCCTTTTCAACAATATCCGACGCCAACTCAGGCGGGGTGCGTTCGAGCGCGATGCGCACCGATTCGACCACCTGGTGCACCGGTTCCATCAACGCCTCGCGAATCTCCTCGTCGGTTATCTCGATAATTTTCGGCACGCCGGCGACCAAATCGCGCCCCTTTATCTCCATCGTCTGAATTTCGTTGCCGGGGTAGGCCGAGCCAATGGTGATTTTTATCAATTCCGCGGTGCGTTCGCCGATCAGAAGATTATACTTGCGCTTGATGTGCTGGATAATAGCCTCGTCCATCTTGTCACCGGCCACGCGCACCGAGCGTGAAAACACTACGCCGGCCAGCGAGATCACCGCGACTTCGGTGGTGCCACCGCCAATATCGACAATCATATTGCCCGACGGTTCCGTGATTGGCAGGCCCGCGCCGATCGCCGCCGCCATCGGCTCCTCGATTAAATACACCTCATGCGCGCCGGCCGATTCGGCCGATTCACGCACCGCGCGTTTTTCCACCGCCGTGATGCCGAACGGCACGCAGATCACAATGCGCGGGCGTACGAAGAATTTGCGATTATGGGTCTTCTGGATGAAGTGGCGCAGCATGTTCTCGGTGATCTCGAAATCCGCGATCACACCGTCCTTGAGCGGCCGAATCGCCACGATCGAACCCGGCGTGCGCCCCAACATCTTCTTGGCTTCGGCCCCAATCGCGAGCACGCGGCGGCCGCCGCGCGAATCTTTCTGTACCGCCACCACCGAGGGCTCGTTGCACACGATTCCCTCGCCCTTGACATAAATCAGAGTATTGGCAGTGCCGAGATCAATCGCGAGATCGTTCGAGAACCATCCGAGAATTGAGTTTAAGCCCACCGACTTTTCGCCCCCCTGCCTGGCTCACGACGAGCCCTGGCCAGCCACCACGTCCACGATCCAACACCACGAACCAGCCGTTCGCCTAAAACTGCCACTCTAGCGGCTTCAGGACTCACCCACGCTAGAAAATTAACAGAGATGCTTCGGGTCAGGCAAGCAAGCTTCCCCTAATTGCGCTGGTAAATCGCAATAAACTATGATTGCCCTGTCATGCTGCAGGCATTTCGCAAAAACGCCTATTCGTGGACGATCCGCGTCCTGCTGGTCGTGTTGATTGGCGTCTTCTGTTTCTGGGGCATCGGCACCGGTTTCTTCAGTCATGTCCATCCGGTCGCCTCGGTTAACGGCCATAAGATTCTTGGTAAACAAATCGACACGCAAGTGACGCAGCTCGAAAATACCTTTCGCAACGTTTATGGCGAAAACGCGCAAGCCGTCTTGCAAGGGGTCAATGTGCGCGAGTTGGCGCTCGAGCAGTTGATCGAACAGCATCTGCTCGAAAGCCAGGCCCGGCGCCTCGGTATCACGATCAGCAACGACGAGCTGGCGCATGCGATTGAATCACAGGCGGCGTTTCAAATCGGCGGTCATTTCAGCGTGCGGCGCTACAACGCCATCATGCGCGACAACCAACTCGACCCCGCCGCCTTTGAACAGGACACGCGCAACGCGATGCTGGTCGATTCGGTCCGCCAGATGATCGCCAACGCGGTGCAGATAAGTCCGGACGAGGCGCGCAACGCGTTCAATCGCGCTGACCAGCATCTGACGCTGGCTTATGTGGCCTTTCCCTATTCCAATTTTGTCGCGTCAATCCATCCGACGGATAAAGAACTCCAGGCTTTTTACAAGGCCGACAAACAAGCCTTTCGTCAGGCCGAAAAGGTCAAGATTGTCTATATCCGCTACGATCCGCTGGCTTTGGCCAGCTCTTTCACACCGTCCGCCGAACAAATCCAGGATTATTATCAACAGCATAAAACCAGCGAATTCACGCATCCCGAGCAGGTGCGCGCCCGCCATATCCTGATCGCGGTGCCGCCCGATGCCACCACCGCGCAACACGCCGCCGCCAAGGCCAAGGCCGAGGAACTTCTTGCGCAGCTCAAGTCGGGGGCGGATTTCAGCAAGTTGGCCAAGCAATACTCCGACGATCCCGGCACG